>CAIMWH010000201.1 GCA_903845065.1 uncultured Rhodospirillales bacterium
ATCGGTGAAGGCGGGACCGAGGCTCTGCACCAGGCGCTTCAGCACCAAGGCGGTGGTGGCGACGTAGACCGGCACGCAGTCGCCGCACACATCGGCGGTGACGGCTCCGTCCGGCGATGAGCCCAACTGGAAGGCGCCAGAGGCCGGCAGATCGATGAACTGGCCGACTGTCGGCGTGGTGGTCACCGCGGTCTGCTCGACACCACGGATGCGCACGGCATCATGCCCGGCGATCGCACGCCAATGGCTCTGATAGGTCGGCAGGCTGCCATAGCCGAGATCGATGTTGCCCAGCGCGATGGGCGTGGCGTTGAACACCCGGCCGAGACAGACCGGCTTGGGCCGTCCGGCCAGTGCCGCAGGACCTTCGAGCCCACCGGTGCCGGCGTAGCGGGCGGATTGCAGGGGAACCGCCAGGCGTTCGGCGACGTCAACCACCGCCAGTCGGGCCCGCTTGAGGTCGGCGTGGTCAACGGCGCGGACGATGCCCTGGAAGGCGAGGGCGGCACTTGCCAGCGGCGTGCCGGTATTGGACGCGCGCGGGATGGGCGCAGGGGCGACCCGGATAGTGACCTTGCGGCCATCGGCTGTGCCGTAGCGTACCAGGTCGGCGAAGGCGCCATCGCCATCCCACATCTCGATGTCGGCGAGGCCGAGTGCAACACGGCCACCAATGCCAAGGGCATCGACCGCCGATTGCGACAACTCGACATCGCCCAACAGCCGCGCCGACCATGCTGTGCTGGCGGGATCGTCGGTGACGTCGGACGCCCAGGCGGTCGAGGCGGCGCGGAACACGGTGATGCCTTGGGCGGCGACGAGTTCCGGCGGCAACGTGGCCGGTGGCGCCAGGCCGGAGGCGACGAAGACGTCCATCAGGCCAGGCCCTTCGTCTCGATGTCGATCAGCACCACCGCCGCCACCGGCTGGCCGCCGGCGATACGGGTGGGGCGGACGGCGAGCACGGCGAAGGACTCAACTGCCGGCAGCGCCGCCGGCGCCTCGGTGCCGGGCGGTTCGATCGCGTCTCCCATGGCGGCAGGGTCAGGCCAGGATCTCGGGGACGCGCTCCGGGGCGATCAGCCCGGCGGTGACCAGGGCCCCGATCCCCTCGGCGACCTCGGGGTGATCGAGATGGACCGCGAGCGCGGCGTTCACGTCGTCGAGCCAGACCTGCAGCGTCGCATCGCCCTGTTCGAGCGCGCGGGACGCCGCCAGGGTGACGGCCGCGCGCTCGGCCGGGGTAAAGCGGCGCCGGAACTCGAGCGCCGGGATCGCCCGCGGCGCGGTCCGAGGGGCGCCATCGATCGGGGGATCAACCGCCTCGACATTGTCCATGCCGCCGGCGCGCCAGATCGCCTCAATGACGGGATGGGCCGAGGGTGCCGGCACCCCAACGGTAAAGGCGTGCTGCTCCCATTCGATGGCCAGGGCGGCGACTGCGGCGGCGACGGCTTCGAGGCCGCCGAGGGCGTCCAGGATCGGACGTTCGATCTGCATGTCAGGCTCCTGCGTAGATGAAGGCGTTCATCACCATCGACGGCGGCATGTTCTGGCTGGCGCCGCTGCCGGTCGTGGCGTTGGTGACGTTGGCGACACTGGCTCCGATCGAGATGCCAGTCGTCGCGGCTGTGATGCTGGCCCCGGTGAAGGTCCAGCCGATGCCGCCGGCGATGCCGACACCCGGGGTGCTCGTCGGCATCTGGATTGCGGTGGAACTGTGGGTGTGGCCGGGATCGGTGACGCCGTGGATGTGGCCGCTGTCGGTCGCGGTGTGGGTGTGGCCATGGAGGAACTGCGAGCCACCCACGGCGCCGAGGGTCAGCCCGTCAACGCCGGAGCCTGCGTTGGTGAGGCGGGAGGCGGCACTTCCGCCCATGTCGTCCTTGCCGACCAGGGTGCGGCCACGCAGATCGGGCAGGCCGAAGGTGGTGGAACCGTCGCCGACGCCGAAGGTCGTGCCGAGAGCCGCGAACAGAGCGGCGTAGGTGGCGCGGGAGACATTCTGCCCGTTGGCCCACAGGCAGCGTGGCGGTGGCGTCGTGAGCGGAAGCCAGACGATTTCACTGATCATCCGGGCCGCTTCGTAGAACGCGACCCAGGCGGTGCCGACCTTGAGCACCTCGACGGCCTGGCCCGGCGTCAGCACCAAAGTGATGGCGCCGTTGATGGTCTCGGACCCATTGGGATCCAGCGTCAGGTTGGCGGTGCCGGCGTTGCGGAACTGGAAGCCGAGCCCGGCCGGGACATTGGCGACGGCGGGGAAGGCGATGGACTGTGCCGTGGTGCCGGACCACACGACGCTATTACCGAGCTCGGCCAGAGCGAGGGTAATGGCGCCAGTGCCGGTGACAACTTGCCGCTCGCCCGGGTCGATCCAGGCATAGACGTCGGCAGTGCCGGCCGGCAGCGAGACCAGGCTACCCGCATTGGACGAGGCGACGATATTGCCGGAGGGCCGGGTCAGGGTGCCGGGCGTGCCGCCGTCGAAGCTGCCGTAGCCCATCTCGTAGAAGCTGGTGCCGGCGATGACGTATTTGACCTGGACGGCGGTGACGCCATAGGCGGCCTGGAACGAGCGGCGCGATGTGGCCGCGGCATTGAGGGTGAGCGTGCCGGTGCCGGTCGTGCCGGTGGTCTGGTGAGCACGCCAGGGGAGGATTGGCATATCGGACGCGCTCCTTGCGCGGCAAGGCGAGCGTCAGCCACGCCCCTTGCGTGGCGAGAGCGCTGCCTCTTGGGTTGCGGATGGTGTTGGCTGTTCAGGCGGCGAGGCTGCGGGCCATCAGGGCTTCGAGGACGGAGGCGAGGCGGCGGAGTTCGCTGAGGGTGGCGCTGGCGACGGTGAGTTGCTGGTCGCCGTAGCGGGCGAAGACGTCGCGCAGCGCGTCGGTGCCATCGACCTGGGCCTGCAACAGAGTCGAGAGCCCGGCCGGATCGCCGCC
>CAIMWH010000202.1 GCA_903845065.1 uncultured Rhodospirillales bacterium
AGTTCAATTTTGCCGGTAGGTGATGTATATTTCAGGCTGATTTTACCCTTGATAAAGATCAATTTTCTCGTCTTTGTAACGTCTTTGTAACAGGATGGCCATAGAGCCTTTATTTACAAGGATAGTTATAAAATGCACCACCTCTCCGCGCTCGACCCCTTCCTGCGCCAGCGCATGCGCGAGGAACTCAAGCGCCTGCAACGCGATCTCGGCATCACCTTCATCCACGTCACCCACAGCCAGGACGAAGCCCTCGCCCTCGCCGACCTCGTGGTGGTGATGCAATCCGGCCGCATCCTGCAATCCGCCCCGCCGCGAGACGTGTTCCAACACCCCAGCACCGTCTTCGTCGCCCGCTTCATGGGCGGCCACAACATCCTCCCCCCCGGCCCCCACTGGCCCACCCAGGTCGCCGTCCGCACCGACCGCATGCGCCTCGACGGCACCCACCCCTACCAACTGCCGGGCCACATCACCGCCGTCGAATACCACGGCCTCCACATCCGCCTCGGCCTCGAAGACCCCGCCGGCACCGCGCACAGCATCCTGCTCAGCGAAGCCGACTACCACGCCCACCCCGTCGCCCTCGGTGACCACGTCGTCGCCGGCTTCGGCCCCGACGACCTCCACCCCCTCGCAACCTGAAGGAGCCTGCCCATGAAGGACACCACCAGCCTCGGCCGACGCCGCCTGCTGAAATCCGCCGCGGCCGCAACTGGCGTCGCCGCCGGCTCGGGCGCCATCACCGGCTTCCCCACCATCTGGGCGCAGAACATCAAGAACGTCGTGCTCAAGCAGTTCGGCACCGGCGTCTCCAACCAGAACGCCATCGGCGACAAGGTCAAGCAGGACCTCGGCTTCACCCTGCAAATGACCGCCCTCGATTCCGACGCCGTCACCCAGCGCGCCGTCACCCAGCCCAAGTCCTACGACATCGCGGACATCGAATACTGGATCTGCAAAAAGGTCTTTCCCGCCGGCGTGCTCCAGCCGATGGATACCAAGAAGCTCAAATACTACGACAAGATCGTGCCCATCTTCACCACCGGGAAGATGACCCCCACCAGCACCATCGCCCAGGGCACCGCCCCCCACACCGTCGGCTACGTCGAGGGCAAGAACTCCACCAAGTTCTCGTCCAAGCCCACCGAATGGTTCACCATGGTGCCCACCATCTACAACGCCGACACCCTCGGCATCCGCCCCGATCTCGTCGGCCGCCCCATCACCCAGTGGAAAGACCTGCTTGACCCCAAGTTCAAGGGCAAGGCCTCCATCCTCAATATCTCCTCCATCGGCATCATGGACGCAGCGATGGTCTGCGAGTCCGCCGGGCTGATCAAATACAAAGACAAGGGCAACATGACCCGGCCCGAGATCGACAAAACCATCGCCGTCTTCACCGAGGCCAAAAAGGCCGGCCAGTTCCGCGCCTTCTGGAAAACCTTCGACGAGAGCGTCAACCTGATGGCCTCGGGCGAGGTGGTGATCCAGTCCATGTGGTCCCCCGCAATCGCCGCGGTCCGCGCCAAGGGCATCCCCTGCGTCTACCAGCCCCTGAAGGAAGGCTACCGCGCCTGGGGCGGCGGCCTCGGCCTCGCCAAGCACCTCTCCGGCCTCGAACTCGATGCAGCCTACGAATACATCAACTGGTACATGTCCGGCTGGGTCGGCGCCTACCTCAACCGCCAGGGCTACTACTCGGCCGTCCTCGATACCGCCAAGCAATACATGAAGCCCGAGGAATGGGACTTCTGGATGGAAGGCAAACCGGCCGCCATCGACATCATGTCCCCCGAAGGCAAACTGATGGAGAAAAAGGGCACCACCCGCGACGGCGGCAGCTTCGCCACCCGCATGGGCTCCGTCGCCTGCTGGAACGCCGTGATGGACGAAGTCAAGTACATGGTCAGGAAATGGAATGAGTTCATCGCCGCCTGAGGCGGGGCGGTGAAGGGCAGGCAAGGCGGGGGCTTCGCCCCTCGACCCCACCAGGGGCCGAGCCCCTGGACCTCGCCCCTTTCAAGACAAGGCATCTCGGAGACTGGAAAAGGGCGCCCTCTTCCAGTCTCCGAGACTCTTACTTCAACGGATGAGGTCCAGGGGATCATCCCCTGGCGGGTCCAGGGCAGAGCCCTGGCCTTTCTTGCCTTCGCCCCCGCCCCACGCAGCCGATGACCCGTGCCATCCCCGCCTGGCTGCAAGCGACACCCCTGGCACTCGTGCTGGGGGTGTTCCTGCTCATCCCCATCCTCACCGTCATCGTCGTCAGTTTCTGGGACTACGACCAGACCCGCCTCATCCCCGGCTTCGTGCTCGACAACTACATCGATGCCCTCACCGAGGGCGTCACCTGGAAAACCTACCTCTCCACCGTCCGCTTCGCCGTCATCACCTGGGCCATCACCCTGACGATGGGGTTCACCGTCGCCTACTTCCTCGCCTTCCACGTCACCAGCACGCTCTGGCAGATGGTGTTCTTCCAACTCTGCACCATCCCGTTCCTCACCTCGAACATCATCCGGATGATCTCCTGGATCCCCTTCCTCGGCCGCAACGGCCTCATCAACCAGGCCCTCCAGGGCCTCGGCCTCACCGACCACCCGCTCGACTTCCTGCTGTTCTCCGATTTCGCGGTCATCCTCGCCTTCGTCCACCTCTATACCCTGTTCATGGTGGTCCCGATCTTCAACACCATGATGCGCATCGACCGCTCCCTGCTCGAGGCCGCGCGCGATGCCGGCGCCGGCTTCTGGAGCGTGGTCCGCCATGTGGTGATCCCGCTTTCCCTCCCGGGCGTCGCCATCGGCAGCATCTTCGTCATCACTTTGGTGATGGGAGACTTCATCACCGTGCGCCTGATGAGCGGCGGCCAATCGGCCTCCGTCGGCGTGATGATGATGAACGCCATGTCCCTGCTGCAATACCCCGCCGCCGCCGCCCATGCCGTGGTGCTGCTCGCCGTGGTGCTCCTGATGGTGGCGGCCATCCTGCGGGTGGTCGACATCCGCAAGGAACTCTGATGCGAAACCGCGGCCTCGCCCACACCCTGCTCGCCAGCTTCTTCGCCCTGTTCGTACTGTTCCTCTACGGCCCCACCATCACCATCGCCATCCTTTCCTTCCAGGGCCCCGAAGGCGGCCTGACCTTCCCCATGCGCGGCGTCTCCCTGCGCTGGTTCGCCAACCTGTTCGAAACCCAGGCGGTCGGCGATTTCGGCGGCTCCTTCACCCGCTCCATCGCGCTCGCCTGCATCGTCACCGGCCTCACCGTCGCCATCGCCCTCCTCGCCGGCCTGGCCTTTCGCCGCCGTTTCGCCGGCGCCACCGCCCTGTTCTACCTCACCGTCGCCAGCCTCATCATGCCCTCCATCCTGATCTCGCTCGGCATCGGCCTGATGTTCAACATCGCCGACCTCGCCCCCACCTGGTACACCTCCGCCCTCGGCGCCCACCTCACCTGGACCCTCCCGTTCGGCGTGCTCATCATGCTGGCCGTCTTCAACCGCTTCGACCGCAGCCTCGAAGAAGCCGCCCGAGACCTCGGCGCCACCCCCTGGCAGGTGTTCCGCCACGTCGTGCTCCCCCTCATCACCCCCAGCCTCATCGGCGTCGCCCTCTTCGGCTTCACCCTCTCCTATGACGAGTTCGCCCGCAGCATCATGTCCGCCGGCTCCGACAACACCCTGCCGCTCGAAATCTACGGCATGACCACGAATGTCACCTCGCCCGTGCTCTATGCCCTGGGCACGCTCACCACCGTGTTCTCGTTCATGGTGATCCTTGGCGGATTGGGCGCGGTGGTGCTGTTGCGGCGGGGGAGGATTGGGTAAGGAAGCGCGTTCTTTTTTAAAAAAAAGTACCAAAAAACTTTTGCCCGTTTGGGTTCGGAGGGAACGTGAATACGCTGATTGCTATGACGAAGCGCTTCCTCGAAGGCTTCACCGCGGCGGCGCCGTTCTTGCCGCTTTGGGCAGAAGGCCATCGGGAGGTCGCGCCGTCAGGCCTCCCCGTCCTGCGCTGGCTCCCCGAAACCCCGCGCCACACCACGCCGTCCACCGCCGATCTCGTCACCACCCTCTGCGCCACCCCCGGCCTCTCTTGGCGCCAGACCTACGCCGTGAACGACCTCGGCGCCGATTTCCTCGCCGGCTACGGCTGGACCGAACTCATCGGCCTGCGCGGCCCGCTCCCCAGCACCAAACTCGCCGCCGGCTTCCTCCTCCTCGCTCCCCACATCCACTACCCCCGCCATCACCACGCCGCCGAGGAACTCTACATCCCCCTCTCCGGCACCGCCCTATGGTCCCGCGGCGAAACCCCCTTCACCCCGCAACCCCCCGGCACCCCCATCCACCACCCCAGCCGCATGCCCCACGCCATGCGCACCGCCGAAACCCCGCTCCTCGCCCTCTACCTCTGGCGCGACGGCGATCTCGCCGAAAAATCCACTCTCGCCTGAACCCTACCCCAGCGCCGCCAACAACCTGCGCGCCTTGCCCGCCACGATCTCCGCCGTATCCCCCGGCTTATAAATCGAGGACCCGATGCCGAACCCCATCGCCCCGGCCTCCCGCCAGGCCGGAATATTCCCCGCATCGATCCCACCCACCGGCAAAATCGCGGTGCCCTGCGGCAACACCGCCCGCATCGCCTTCAACACCGCCGGGGACGCCGCCTCGGCCGGAAACAGCTTCAACCCATCAGCCCCCAACTCCAGCATGGCGAACGCCTCGGAGGGCGTGAAAAACCCCGGACACGCCAGCATCCCCCGCGCCTTCGCCGCCGTCACCACCTTCCCCGCCGCATGCGGCGTCACAATCAACCGCCCCCCGGCATCGGCGATCTCCTCCACCTGCCCAGCCGTCATCACCGTCCCGGCCCCGATCAGCATGTGCCCGCCAAACTTCGCCGCCAGCCGCCCGATGCTCTCCACCGGATCAGGCGAATTGAGCGGCACCTCGACAATCCCAATCCCCGCATCGTCCAGCGCCGCCGCGATATCCACGCACTCCTCCGGCCGCACCCCACGCAGAATGGCCACCAGCGGGCAACGTCCAAGCCAGGTCTTCATATCCATGATGCGGTCGATCCAATCCGAAACAAGCCGCGCGCCGCGGCATCACTATCCTCGATAACCGCCGTACCCCCCCGCGCCGCGATCGCCCGCGCATACAGCCCGCACAGGCTCTCCGCCCCGATCAGATGCACCCGGGCCCCCTCCGGCATCGCCGCCCCCACCTCATGCCCCACCAGCAACCCCGAAAGATACGAAGCGCTATCCCCCGCATCGAGCCGCCCGAACAGCCCCAGCGTCCGCACCCCGAACAAATGATGCAGCAGATGCCCGGGATCGCCCGCCCGCGCCAACCCAAGGTCGAACGCATCGAGGTCCGTCGGCCCCTCCGTCATCATCCGCCCCAGAATGGTGGCCGACCGCAGCGCCGCGAACGCCTCGCCACTGAAAAACGTCCGGAAGGACGCAATCCGCCCCCCCACGATCCTGGCCCACTTCGAATGGCTCCCCGGCAAACACGCCAGCGCATCATCCGCCATCCCCGGCACGCCGACGATCTGCGTCTCCTCGCCCCGCATCACCTCAGGCGTCCCTGCCTCGTCCGTATCGGTGAGCCCCGGCACCAGCAGCACCTCCGCCCCATCGAAAATCACCCGGATCAACGCCCCCGCGATGTCCGCCGCACCGGCAGGGCAGGGGAGGTAGGGCGCCTCGATCCACCCCTGCCGGCTGCCGATCATCCCGCTCAGCAACACCCGGGTTTCGCCATCCTCCAGCCACGCCCCAATCTCGGCCCGCAACGTGGCGGCGAACGCCCCATCGGCCACCGTCAGGATCCCCTTCGCCGAGGCTGTCCGCCCGATGATCCCCCCCGCCGCATCCAGGCGATAGGCCCGCAGGCTGCTGGTACCCCAGTCGACCCCTATCATCGCATCCTCCGTGTCCCCCATCAGCCTAACCGCGATCTCGCGCCATGGGGAGGGAGAACAACCCTTGTGCGACCGTCCCCGAAACCGCACCATGGGGCATGGCAACCATACGGGCGATCATCTGGCGTGGCGGCGTGGGCGCGGTGTTTGCCGTCGTACTGCTGCCCATGCTCGCCGTGATGTGGCTGAGCTTCTTCGACCAGGAAGTGATCTCCTTCCCCCCCGAGGGCTACACCTGGGCCTGGTATGTCAACGCCTGGGAAAAGCGCCAGTTCGCCCGTGGCTTCGTCAACTCCCTGCAACTCGCCCTCCTCGCCTCGGCCATCGGCGTCACCCTCGGCACGGCGGCGGCCTACGCGCTGGTGCGGGCGAAATTCCCCGCCAAGTCCTTCATCGGCACCCTCCTGCTCGGCCCCCTCGCGGTCCCCGGCGTGGTGCTCGGCACCGCGCTCTACGTGTTCTTCGTCGAGTTCGACAACGCGTTCGATTTCCAGATTGTCGCCACGCTGCCCGGCCTCATCGCGGCCCACGTGCTGCTCACCGTGCCCTGGACCGTCCGCCTCGTCGCGGCCAGCCTGCAGGGCATCGGCCCGGCGGCCGAGGAAGCGGCGGCCAATCTCGGCGCCCGCCCCTGGACGGTGTTTCGCCGCGTCACCTTGCCGATGATGCGCTCGGGCGTGGTGGCCGGCGCCCTGTTCAGCTTCATCCAGAGCTTCGAGAACCTCGAACTCACCCTCCTCCTCGTCGGCCCCGGCCGATCGACCCTCCCGGTGGAAATGCTCAACTATCTCGAATTCCGTATCGACCCCACCCTCGCCGCCGTGGCCACTATCCAGATCGTCATCATCGGCGCCCTGATGCTGATCACCGACCGCTTCGTGAACCTTTCGCGAGTCGTCTCATGACGCGCCTCGTCCTCGAAGGCCTGCGCCGCACCTACGGCCCCACCGTCGCGGTCGATCGCGTCGATCTCGAAGTGGCCCAGGGCGAACTCGTCGCCCTCCTCGGCCCCTCCGGCTGCGGCAAGACCACCACCCTGCGCATGGTCGCCGGCTTCGTCGCCCCCACCGCCGGACGCATCCTCATCGGCGGCAAGGATGTCACCTCGGCCCCCCCGTACGGGCGGGACACCGGCATGGTCTTCCAGGGCTACGCCCTGTTCCCCCACATGACGGTCGCCGAAAACGTCGGCTTCGGTCTCGAAATGCGCCGCGTCGGCCGCGCCGAGCGCGATACCCGCATCGCCGAGGCCCTCCGCCTCGTCCGCCTCGACGGCTACGGCGAACGCCGCATAACGCAGATGTCCGGCGGCCAGCAGCAGCGCGTCGCCCTCGCCCGCGCCCTCGTCGTCAACCCCGGCGTCTTCCTGCTCGACGAACCGCTCTCCAACCTCGATGCCCGCCTGCGCGCCGAGGTCCGCGTCGAAATCCGCGCCCTCCAGCAGCGCCTCGGCCTCACCACCCTCTTCGTCACCCACGACCAGGAGGAGGCCCTCACCATGGCCGACCGCATGGTGGTGATGGATCACGGCCGGGTCCGCCAGATCGGCCCGCCCGAAGAACTCTACGAACGCCCGGCTGACCTCTTCGTCGCCGGCTTCCTCGGCCGCTGCAACACCTTCCGCGGCCGCGTCGAATCCCCCGGCACCTTCCGCGCCGGCGCCATCGCCCTGCCGTGTGACGGCGGTACTCCCGGCATCACCTCGGCCATGGTGGTCCGCCCCGAACGCGTCGCCATCGATCGCACCACCGGCCGCCTGCCCGGCCGCATCGCCATGGTCACCTATCTCGGCGGCCTCACCGACTGGCACGTGCAAACCGATGCCGGCACCGTCCTCGTCACCCGGCCCACCCCAACCGATGGGGACGCCCTGCGTCACCTCGCCCCCGGCGATCCCGTCCATCTCGACTGGAGCCCGGCGGCTGGCCGGCTGCTCCCCGACGAAAACCCCACCGATCCAACAACAGGAGTCTCCGCATGACGATGAAACTCGGCCGTCGCGCCGCCCTCGGCACCGCCGCGGCAGCCGCCTTCGCCCCCACGGCCCGCGCCGCCGGCCAGGTTGTCGTCGGCACCTGGGGCGGGGACTACGCCGCCCTGCTCGCCTCCAACATCGACAAGCCCGTCCTCGCCCCCCTCGGCATCGAAGTCCTGCAGGACGTCGGCAACCAAGACACCCGCCGCGCCAAAATCACCGCCGAGCGCGCCTCGCGCCGTGGCACCATGGATGTCGCCTGCCTGTCGGACATCGATCTCTACACCATGTCCCAGCTCAACGTGTGGGAGCCCATCACCGAGGAGAACGTGCCCAACCTCAAGCATGTTCCGAAGGCCTACCGCACCCCCTACTCCATCCCGCACATCATCTCGGGCAAGGTGATGCTCTACAACCCGGCGAAGATGGCTGCCCCCAAGGGCTTCATCGACATGTGGGACCCCAAGAACACCGGCAAGCTGGGCCTGATCGACATCCAGTACCTCTACGTCATCATGCTCGCCAACCTCGCCCACGGCGGCCCGATGAATGACTTCACCCGCGGCAAAAAGGCGCTGATGGAGCTGAAGAAGATGGCGCCCCCGCGCATCTACCCCTCCAACGAAACCTTCGCGGTGGGCATGAAGAGCGAGGAAGTGCTGTACGGCCCGATGTGGCTCGCCCGCGGCGTGTTCTGGCGCAAGAGCGGCATCGCGATGGAATTCGCCGTCCCCTCCGAGGGCGCCATCGCCTATGTCTCGGGCGCCGCGGTGACCAAGAACGGGCCCAACAAGGCCAACGGCCTGGCCTACCTCAACGCCATGCTGGAACCCTCGTCCCAGGTCGGCTTCGCCAAGAGCATGTCCTACGCCCCCACGGTGGACAACGCCCCGGTGCCGGCCGACCTGATGAAGGACATCGCCTTCACCGAGGCCCAGCAGGCCGCCCTGAAATACCCCGACTTCGAATACCTCGCCCGCGAGACCTCCGGCTTGCTCGACTGGTGGAACAAGGAGTTCAAGGCTTGATCGCACGACGCACCATGATGGGGGCGGCCCTCGCCGCCCCCTTCATCCGCCCCGCCCGCGCCGCCGGCCCCGTCATCGTCAGCACCTGGGGCGGTGACTACGGGGACCTGCTGACCCGCAACGTCGAGAAACCGCTGCTGGTGCCGCAGGGCATCGAGGTCACCCAGGATCTCGGCTCGCAGGACACCCGCAAGACCAAACTCACCGCCGAACGCGCCGGCCGGCGCGGCTCGATGGACGTGGTGCATCTCGGTGACGCCGACATGTACCAGATGAACCTGCTCAACGTCTTCGAGCCCGTCCCGTTCGACCGCCTGAAGAACGGCGGCAACATCATCCCCTCGCTGCGCAAGCCCTACTGCATCCCGCACATCGTCTCGGCCCAGGTGATCATCTACAACCCGGACAAGATCACCACGCCCCCCAAGGGCTTCGCCGATTTGTGGGACCCGAAATACCAGGGCCGCGTCGCCATCCCCGATCTCAACTACACTGCCGTGACCATGGGCGCCGCCATCGCCCACGGCGGCTCGATGAGCAACTGGCTGCCCGCGAAAAAGGCTCTGCTCGACCTCAAGAAGCTCGACCCCAAGCTGTTCCCCTCGCACGAACAACTGGTCCAGGCGATGAAGGCCGAGGATGTCTGGATCGCGCCGATGTGGCTGGCGCGCGAGTTCATGTGGAAAAAAAGCGGCATCAAGCTCGCCCACATCGTCCCCGAGGAAGGCGCCATCCCGGTGATCTTCGAGGCTGCCGTGCCGAAGAACGCCCAGAACAAGGACAACGCCTGGGCCTACCTCGATGCCATGCTCGATCCCACCGCCCAGCTCGGCTTCGCCGATCGCATGGGCTACGGCCCCACCGTCACCAACGCCAGCCTGACGCCCGAACTGGCCAGCCAGATCAGCTTCACCGCGGCCGAACAGGCGAAATTCCGCCTGCCCGACTACGCCACCCAGGCGGTCGCCAACCCCCAGATCCTCGAATTCTGGAACAAGGAGTTCAAGGCCTGAGCAAGTCCGCCACCCTTCTGCTGCCGGCGCTGCTGCTGGTGCAGGCGTTGACCGGGCAGAACTACCTCGCCGCCATCGCCGACCCGTACTATCGCCAGGTGCTGTGGACCACGCTCGAGGTGGCCTTCGAGGCCACCCTGATCGCGCTCGCCGCCGGTTTCCCCGCCGCCTACGTGCTGGCGCGGATGACCGGGCGCTGGAAAGCCATGCTCACCCTGCTCACCGTGTTCCCCCTCATGGTGGGCAACGTGGTGCGCGCCGCCGGCTGGATGACGCTGCTGGGCAACACCGGCGTGGTGAACGCCGGCTTCAAGATGCTGGGCCTGGCTCCGCACGAGATGATGTACACCACCGGCGCCGTCATCGCCGGCATCGTCACCGTGGTGCTGCCCTACATGATCCTCACTCTGGCAGCGGTGATCGAGGGCATCCCGCGCAACGTGGAGGAAGCCGCCCTCAACCTCGGCGCCCGCCCCTTCACCGTGTTCCGCCGCGTGGTGCTGCCGCTCAGCTTGCCCGGAGTCGTGGCGGGGTCCGCCCTTGTGTTCATCCTGTGCATGAACGCCTACGCCACCCCGGTGCTGCTCGGCGGCTCACGCTTCAAGATGATGGCCCCGGCGGTGTACGACCAGTTCGTCCGCACCACCAACTGGCCGTTCGGGGCGGCACTTGCCTTTGTATTGCTCACCGTCACCCTCGGGTTGACCATGTTCGGCTCCGCCCTGCTCCAACGCCGGTATCGCCGTTAGGTGCAAGACGGCGGGGAAAGAAAATTTCGCGACGGGACTCGCTTTTCCCGGCCGGTAGGCCCATATAGCGGTTTCGGCACTTTTCGGCCTGGGCTGACCGCAGAAGTTTGCGGTGCTTTCGCATCCGGTTCCCCCCTCTTCGAAAACATTACGGCCCGCACATTGCGGGTCGCCGGCATGCAAGGACACGCAATATGTCAGTTGGCACCGTGAAATGGTTCAACACCACCAAAGGCTTCGGCTTCATCCAGCCCGATGACGGCAGCAAGGATGTGTTCGTGCACATCTCCGCCGTCGAGCGCGCCGGCATGACGCTGAAGGAAGGCCAGAAGGTCTCCTTCGATCTCGAGCGCGGCCAGCAGGGCAAGGTCTCTGCGGTCAACCTCAAGAACGGCTGATCGACCTGCCGCCGCCGCGCCTGGCGCGGCGGCGGCATCGCTATTTCAGGCAGGAGTTTTCATGCCCCCGCATCGATACGCCATTGGCGAGCGGGTGGAATTCTCCCCCGGACGCCTCGACGGCAATGTGCCCCGCGGCACCTACACCATCGTCCGGCCGCTGCCGTCCGAGACACCCGATCACCAGTACCGGGTGAAAAACCAGCGCGACAACCATGAACGGGTCGTGCGCGAAAGCCAGCTCCGCAAGAGCTGAGGCCCTCGCCCGACCTCCAAACTCTGGCCAACCTATAGTCTCTGGAAGGACACCATGGCGTTCAAGGTCAACTACAACCAGCAACGCGCCGAGCGCGATCGCGCCAAGGCTGCGAAAAAAGAAGCGAAGCTGCGCGAGCAGGAAGAAGAAACCGCCCGCCGCAAGGCCGAGCGCGAACGCGGCGATTACACGCCCGAAAGTGACGAGAATGGCCCCGCCCAGGCGTAAGATCGAAACCAGCTTCGTCGCCTTTGACGTCCAGTACGTCGATGGCACCCGCAGTTCCAACCGCCGCGTGCCCGCAACCGCCCTGACCGGGCTTGACGGCGACGAGCCGGCCAAGACCATCATCGCGGCGCAGGATCACGAGATCGGCCTCGCCTCGGGCAAACCCCGCCCGGAAATCAGCTCGGTCTCGCGCTCCGCCGCGCGCTGACCCGATGCTGCCTCACTGACAGGCGAGGCACTCCTCGTAGTCGGTGGACGCCGCGGCAACCAGGGGCAACCGCCCCTGGTCGTTCGCCACCGGAATCCCGGTGAATTCGAGCGGCCGCACCGCCTTCTCGCTCACATTATCCGCCCGCTGGATCGACAGGCTGCGGCAGTAGTAGAGCGACTTCACGCCCTTCTTCCACGCCATCATATGGATCTGGTGCAGGTCCCGCTTGTGCACGTTGGCCGGCAGGAACACGTTGATCGACTGGCTCTGGCAGATGAACGGCGTCCGATCCGCGGCATGCTCGATCACCCAGCGCTGATCGAGTTCGAAGGCCGTCTTGTAGACCGCCTTCTCGTCCTCGCTGAGGAAATCGAGGTTCTGCACGCTGCCCTTGTTCAGCGTGATGGTCGACCAGACCTGGTCAGTATCCTGCCCCTTCTCGGCCAGCAGCTTCTGCAAATGCCGGTTGCGTACGATATGGCTGCCCGACAGCGTCTTCTGCAGGAACACATTGGCCGCGATCGGCTCGATCCCCGGGCTCGAATTGCCCGCGATGATGGAAATCGAGGCGGTCGGCGCGATCGCCATCTTGTTGGAGAACCGCTCCATGATGCCGTACTCGGCGGCATCCGGGCACGCCCCCCGCGTCTCGGCCAACTGCCGGCTCGCCGCATCGGCCTGGCCGCGGATGTGCTTGAACATGCGGATGTTCCACACCTTCGCGATCACGCTCTCGAACGGCACGTTCAGCGATTGCAGGAACGAGTGATACCCCATCACCCCGAGCCCCACCGAACGCTCGCGCATGGCGGAATACTTCGCCCGCTCCATCCCCTCCGGCGCCCGGTCGATGAAATCCTGCAACACATTGTCGAGGAACAGCATCACATCGGCGATGAACGTCGGGTGGTCCTTCCACTCGAACCAGGATTCGAGGTTCAGCGAGGACAGGCAGCACACCGCGGTGCGCTGCTTGCCGTGCTGGTCGATCCCGGTCGGCAGGGTGATCTCGGAGCACAAATTGGAGGTGCGAACCTCCAACCCGGCCAGCTTGTGGTGCTCCGGAATGGCGCGGTTCACATGATCCGAGAAAATCAGATACGGCTCGCCGGTCTCGATCCGTGCCGTCAGGATGCGAATCCACAGCGACCGCGCGCTGATCTTGCGCACCACCGCGCCATCCTTCGGCGAGGTCAGCGCCCATTCCTCATCGGCTTCCACCGCGCGCATGAAGGCGTCGGGGATCAGGATGCCGTGATGCAGGTTGAGCGCCTTGCGGTTGGGATCGCCCCCGGTCGGCCGCCGCATCTCGACGAATTCCTCCACCTCGGGATGCGTCACCGGCAGATACGTCGCCGCCGAACCGCGCCGCAGGCTGCCCTGGCTGATCGCCAGCGTCAGGCTGTCCATCACCCGGATGAACGGGATCACCCCCGAGGTCTTGCCGTTCATCCCGACCTTCTCGCCGATCGAGCGCAGGTTGCCCCAGTACGAACCGATGCCGCCGCCCTTGGAGGCAAGCCAGACGTTCTCGTTCCACAGCCCCACGATGCCGTCGAGGCTATCGGAGGCCTCGTTGAGGAAGCACGAAATCGGCAACCCGCGCTGGGTCCCGCCGTTGGACAGCACCGGCGTCGCCGGCATCACCCACAGACGCGAGATGTAGTCGTACATCCGCTGGGCGTGGGCCGCGTCCTCGCCATAGAAGCTCGCCACCCGGGCGAACAGGTCCTGGTAGCTTTCCCCGGGCATCAGGTAGCGATCGTCGAGGGTGGCTTTGCCAAAATCCGTCAGCAGGGCGTCGCGCGAGCGATCCACGCGCACCTGGTGGCGGCCCTGCATTTGCACGGCATCGAGCACGACGGCATCTCCCGGGGTGAAAAGCATGTTCATAACGATATCCTGCCCAATGGGTTACGGCCGTCAATTCATTTTTTACTAGATGTTGGCTGCGCGAGCCCACGACTCCACAATATGGAGCATTGCGGCATCCCTGCAACAGGGGATTAGGGGAACGAACGCGGAACCTGTGACCGTCCGCGGTCAACCCCATGACAGCGCTCGATTCGCCCCGCGCCGCGAATCCGCGCCGCTGCGGAACGGATTGGGGTTGATCGCGCGATACGGCGGGAGTAAGCCAGCCTCGGCCCCGATGCGTACCCATACCGGGCGCCGCTCGTGCAACCTCTGACAGGGACACCATGAAACCGCGATCTAGCAACCAGCCCACGGAGAGCGACAGTCGGCGCATCGCGCTGACGTTGACCCCCCGCTGCGGCTGTTCCGTTGCCCGGATACCGCGACCCCTCGTGGGCGTGCCCGTCTAGCGGCCGCCATCGAGAGTAGCGCCTCCCGGGCCTGGTACAAACCGGCTTGAGACTGGAGGAGGCGCCCATGGCCCTCTGTATCGCCGCCTTGACGATCCACCCGCGCCGCCCGGGCCCACGCCCTGGCGCCATACCTTTCCGTCGTTTCGCCCCGCCTGAACCTGTCGACCCGCTATCGCGCTGAGCCGGCGCGCGCCTCGGCGCGCCCTCGCCCACCCCGATTGCCGCCTCGTCGATAGGATGAAGACGTGATGAACGCCATTCCCAAGACCCCAGCCCGCACCGCCGTGCTCGACACCGCCCATGTCGGCGATATCCACGGCGCCCTCGGATCCATTTCGCGGCGCGGCCACGCCGGCCGCGGCTGGCGCTTCCGCCTGCGCACCCTGCTCGCCATCGTCGGCCCCGGCCTCATCGTGATGGTGGGCGACAACGATGCCGGCGCCTTCGCCACCTACACCCAGGCCGGCCAGAACTACGGCACCGCTTTGATGTGGACGCTGCTGCTGCTCATCCCGGTGCTCTACGTGAACCAGGAGATGGTGCTCCGCCTCGGCGCCGTCACCGGCGTCGGCCACGCCCGGCTCATCCTGGAGCGCTTCGGCCGCTTCTGGGGCGCTTTCAGCGTGATCGACCTGTTCATTCT
Source organism: uncultured Rhodospirillales bacterium (assembly GCA_903845065.1). Lineage (GTDB taxonomy): Bacteria > Pseudomonadota > Alphaproteobacteria > Acetobacterales > Acetobacteraceae > CAIYPH01. The sequence goes on from CAIMWH010000202.1 coordinate 14,777, forward strand.
GAACGGGCTGACCATCGTCACCGAATTCATCGGCATCAGCCTGGCCCTCGACCAGCTCGGCATTCCGCGCGGCTGGGGCGTGCTGGTGGCCGCCGTGCTCACCATCATCGCCGCCGGCACCGGGGATTTCCGCCGCTTCGAGCGCTTCGCCATGATGCTGGTGCTGGGCAGCCTGCTGCTCATCCCAGTGTTCGTCGCCATCCATCCGCCGATGGGCACCATGGCGCATGATTTCCTGGTGCCACACATGCCCGAGGGGCGGCTGGCCGATATCATGCTGCTCATCATCGCCATCGTCGGCACCACCGTGGCGCCCTGGCAGTTGTTCTTCCAGCAGAGCTACGTGATCGACAAGCGCATCACGCCCCGCTTCATCCCCTACGAGAAGATCGACCTCTGGCTCGGCATCATCATCGTCATCATCGGCGCGCTGGCCATGATGGGGTTCGCCGCGGCCACCTTCGCCGGCACGCCCGAGGCCGGGCATTTCACCGATGCCGGCGGCGTGGCGGCGGGGCTGGCGAAATACGTCGGCCAGGTGCCGTCGGTGCTGTTCTCCATCGCGCTCCTCGATGCCAGCATCATCGGCACCGCCGCCGTCTCGCTCTCCACCGCCTATGCCGTGGGGGACATGCTGTCCCTGCGCCACTCCCTGCACCGCAAGCCGGGCGAGGCGAAGGCGTTCTACGTCATCTACGCCGGGGTGATCGCCGCCAGCGCCGTGCTGGTGCTGCTGCCCGGCGCGCCGCTCGGGCTGATCACGGTGGGCGTGCAGACCCTCGCGGGCGTGCTGCTGCCCAGCGCCACGGTGTTCCTCCTGGTCCTCTGCAATGACCGCGCGGTGCTCGGCCCCTGGGTGAACGGGGTGTGGCTGAACCTGTTCACCTCGGCGGTGATCGCAGTCCTGGTGCTGCTGTCCATCATCCTGACCGCCGCCGTACTGTTCCCCGACCTGTCGGAAACCGCCATCCTCGCCATCCTGGGCACCGGCGGCGCGCTCACCCTGGCCGGCCTCGCGGCCCAACTGGTGATGACGCTGCGCAATCGCGGTCCGGCCGAACCGCCGATGTCCCGCGCCCGCAAGGCCGCCTGGCGCATGCCCCCGCTCACCAACCTCGCGCCGGCCCGCCTCGGCCGGGTGGGGCTTGTGTGGATGGGCGCATTGTGGGGCTATCTCGCGCTGGCGTGTGCCATGGTGGTGCTGCGCGTCGTGCAGGTTGCACTCGGCCACGGCTAGCGGGCCAGCGGGGGAGGGGGCGGATGTCGGCGACGCAACTGCTGATCGAACTCATCGGCCACGTCGTGCTGCTGCTGTGGGGCGCCCGCATGGTGCAGACCGGCATCGTGCGCGCCTTCGGGTCCGACCTGCGGCGCCTGCTCGGCATGGGCCTGCGCAACCGCATCGCGGCCCTCCTCGCCGGCGTCGGCGTCACAGCGCTGCTGCAATCCAGTACCGCCACCGCCCTGATGGTCACCTCCTTCGCCGCCGGCGGGCTGGTGGCGCTGGTGCCGGGCCTCGCCGTGATGCTGGGCGCCAACATCGGCACCGCGCTGATCGTCAAGCTGCTGACCTTCGATGTCTCCTGGGCCTCGCCCATGCTGCTCACCGCCGGCTACATCGCCTTCAAGCGCGGCGGCCGCGAAGGCGCCAAGCACGCCCGTATGCAGAACATCGGCCGCGTCGGCATGGGGCTCGGCCTGATGCTGCTCGCCCTGCATCTGCTCGTCGAGGCGATGCAACCCGCCGAAGCCGCCCCCCTCCTGCGCGCCCTCCTCGCCGCGATGACCGCCGAACCCCTGCTCGACATCATCCTCGCCACCGCGCTCACCTTCGCCGCCCATTCCTCGGTGGCCGTCATGCTGATGATCGTGCCGCTTGCCGCCGCCGGTGTGGTCACCCCGGTGGCCGCCTTCGCCCTGGTGCTGGGCGCCAACCTCGGTTCCACCATCCCCCCCGTGCTGGCGGCGGGCGCCGACCCGGTGGCCCGCCGCCTGCCGGTCGGCAACCTCGCCTTCCGCGCCATCGGCTGCGTTGTCGCCCTGCCGCTGCTGCCCGCCATGGCCGGCTGGTTCGAGGCGCTGACACCCTTCCCCGGCGCCCAGGCGGTGGATTTCCACATCGCCTTCAACCTGGTGCTGGCCCTCCTGCTGATCGGCCTACTCGATCCCGCCGCCGCCCTCCTCGTCCGCCTGCTGCCCGCCGCCCCGGTCGCCGATGATCCTGCCCGCCCGCTCTACCTCAGCGAGGCCGCCTTCGAGACCCCCTACCTCGCGCTGGCCAACGCTGCCCGCGAAACCCTGCGCATGGGCGATCTCGTCGAAGCCATGCTCACCCGCTTCCTCGATGGCCTCACCACCAACGACCGCGCCGCTATCGACGAGGTGGTCCGCCTCGGCAAGGCGCTCGATCGCCTGCAGGACGCGGTGAAAACCTACCTCACCCGCATCCCCGCCGACGAAATGGCCGACCAGGACACCAAGCGCCTGCGCGAGATCCTCGATTTCGCCGTCAACCTCGGCCACGCCGGCGATATCGTCGAGCGCTCCCTCGCCGAAACCGCGCGGCGCAAAGCCAAGCGCCAACTCCAGTTCGGCCCCGCCGACGCCGCCGACCTCGCCGCCTTCCACGCCCGCGTGCTGGCCGACCTCCGCCTCGCCCTCTCCACCTTCATGGCCGAAGACGCCCGCGGTGCCCGCGAACTGGTGGACGCCAAGCGCCGCCTCTCCGAACTCGAACGCGCCGCCACAAGGGACCACCTCGCCCGCCTCGCGCCCGACCGGCCGGACGCGCTCGAAACCAGCTCGCTCCACCTCGGCGTGCTGCGCGACCTCAAGCGCATCAACTCCCACCTCTCCGCCATCGGCTACCTGGTGCTCGAACAAAGCCCGGCCGAACCGGACATGGAGGCGCCCGCCGAGGCCTGACACAGCCGGTCATGCTTTGTGACCACGGGAATATGCACCGCCGCGCTGGCGTCCCGGCGGCGATGTTCCTATGTAGGGCAGGCAGTTTCCGGAGATGTTCGCGCATGCTCGTCCGCGGCGTGTTGTCGTGCCTTGTCCTCGCCACCCTGGCGCTTCCCGCCTCCGCCGTGGAGTTGGCGGCGCACAAGGCCCTCTACGACCTGACCCTCGCCTCCGCGCGCGGAGATGTTACCGGCGCGTCCGGCACCATGTCCTACGAAGTGGGGGACGCCTGTGACGGCTGGACCGCCCACCAGCAACTCGCCATGACCATCACCAACCGTGACGGCCAGGATATCGACATGCTGTCCGACTACACCACCTACGAAGCCAAGGACGGCACCACCCTGCGCTTCAAATCCCGCCAGACCACCGAACAAGCCGTCACCAGCGAAGTCGCCGGCGACGCCTCCCTCAGCCCGACCGGCGGCGAGGCCCGCTACACCACCCCCGAAGCCGCCACCAAGCCCCTGCCCAAAGGCACCCGCTTCCCGATGGCCCATACCGAAGCCATCATCGCGGCCGCCATGGCCGGCAAGAAATTCATCGAACTCCCTTTGTTCGACGGCACCGGCCCCGACGGCGCCCAGGACAGCTCGGTCGCCATCTCAGCCTGGTCCGGCCCACAACCCGGCACCTGGCACGAACTCGATGGCCTCGGGAGCGGCCGAGTCCATATCGCCTTCTTCGAACGCGGCACCGGCGCCCAACAACCCGAATACGAAGTCTCCATGCGCTACTGGGAAAACGGCGTCGCCGACGACCTGATGATGGACTTTGGCGATTTCGTGATGCGCGGCAAACTCAAAGCCCTGGTAATGGCCAAGAAAGGCTGCTGACCCCGGCCGAGCCGGGGGCGGCCCGGGAAAGCAGGCAAGGCGGGGGCTTTGCCCCTCGGCCCTCCTTTAGCGAACTGATGAACGTGTCGAGGACGGGGTCGGGGCTTGTGGGTCCTGGCCTGGGTTGAGGTGACTGGAATCCTGCAGCGCGGAGCATTTCGTAGAGGTCTCCGACGAGTTCGATGCCGGGTGGGTCGCCGTCGGTTTCGGGTGGGGAGACGATGACTTTGCTGATGAGGGCGCGGGCTGTTGATATCCACCGAGAGCTGACCCGGGGGTGGCTGAAATTTTCCACTGAGACTTGACCCATGTTTGAACCTCCCCCCGCTGCGCACAGCGGGGGCCCTTGGAGTGATCGACATGGCGTTGTTGAGTGTGATCGGGCGCTGGGCGCTTCGGGATCATCTATCGATCCGCGAGATTTCGTGGCGCACGAGCCTTTCGCGGAACACCATCCGCAAATTCCTGCGCTCCGGCGCGGTGGAGCCGAAGTTCAAGGTTCCGGAGCGGCCGAGCAAGTTGGACCCGTTTGCGGCGAAGCTGTCTCACTGGCTGAAGGTTGAGGTGGGCAAGTCGCGTAAGCACATGCTGCGCGGCCTCAAGATGCATGGCATGGCGCAGGCGGGCGGCGAGCTGATGGAACAGGGCGCGCCGGCCTTCGACGCCGCGGTTCC
>CAIMWH010000203.1 GCA_903845065.1 uncultured Rhodospirillales bacterium
GGTCACATAAAGCGTCCCGAAGTCCGGGCCGCCAAAGCATGGCATGGTAGGCCGGAAATTGGGCATCTCGATCGAGGCCATCAGCGCGCCGTCTGGCGAGAAACGGTTGAGCCGGCTGGCCGACGGCCCGGCGCTCCAGTAGCAGTTCTCGGTGTCGCAGGTCGCGCCGTCCGGCCGTCCCGTTGCGGTGCTCAGGGTCACGAAGCGACGGCGGCGGGAGACGCCTCCGGTTGCCGGGTCGAAATCGAACGCGTCTACCCAGGGTCCGCGAGAATCGGAGAAATACATCGTCGTTTCCGCGACATCCCACGCCAGTCCGTTGGCGACGTGGAGCCCCTCGGCAATCACTCTGACACGGCCCGAGGCATCGACACGATAGAGGCGGGCGAGCGGCTCCTTGGTCAGCCGGTCATCCATGCTGCCGACCCAGAACGCCCCGTCGGGCCCGACCTTGCCATCATTGAAGCGCATCTGCGGAACCGCGTGCCTGACCGCGGTCAAGGTTTCGGCTCTGCCAGTTTCCGGATCGAAGAGCACGACTTCGTCGCGCAGTGCCACAACGAAACGGCCGGTACGGCAGAGGCCGAAGGAGCCCACCGGACCGTTGAATTGCCACTCCTGCCTCTGTCCGGTTGCCGGCGCCAAGGCGTGAATTCGGCCGTCCGTGATTGAGGTCCACAGCAGCGTCTGGCGCCGCTCGTCCCAGGTCGGGCACTCGCCGACCTCATGCCGCAGGTCGCTTATGACGGTGAAGGAAATGTCCATGACGGTAAGGACGGCCACCACCAGCCGCGGCCGACACCCTCTCCCCAGCTGACGACACCTTCGTATACGAACGGATGCATTGGCGCGCAAGGGCGCGAAGAAATGGTGCTTGATTTTCGGATTTCTTCCATAGTAACGTCATGCTAATACGTGTTAGCGGCGGAGGTGATGCCCTGCTCGACCCCTTGGCAAATGCGGATGATGCGGTTGGACGGCGCGCCAGCACCAGCGAGGATGTCGCGCGCCTTGCCGGGGTGTCACGGCCGACCGTCTCGCTGGTGCTGAGTGGGCGCGGCGACCGGATCCGTGTCGCGGCCGCCACCCAACAGCGGGTATTTTCCGCGGCGGAGGCGTTGGGATATGTCCCGAATTTCGCCGCGCGCAGCCTGCGGACGCGAAGATCGCGGGTGATCACGGTTATCGCGCCCTCGCTCGAAAATCCTTTCTTTGCCGAGGTGATCGGCGCGGTGAAGGACGCTGCGACGGCGCGGAAGTATTCGACGAACGTCGTCATCGCGCGCAATGGTCGCGAAGAGGCAAGCGCTATCGCACACGTGCTGGCCGGGAGCGCGGACGCGGTCGTGATCGCCACGCATTTCGCCGGCAATCTTGATGCGCTTCGCCAGCTTGCGAAGCGGCGCATTCCCAGCGTCGTGCTTCAGCAGGTCGGCGCCGGCTTTCCGATACCGAGCGTTGCGGTCGACCTGGAGATGGGCGGATATGTCGCGACGCGGCATCTCATCGGCCTCGGGCATCGGCGCATCGCCCACGTGACCCCGCCCGGCGCCGGGGCAGGACGGCGGGACGGCTACCTCCGCGCCCTGCGCGAAGCCGATATTGCGCCGGACCCGGCCCTCATCGTGGAAACGCCCAATACGCTGGCCGGCGGATCGGAGGCGGCCAGCGCGTTGCTCGCCAAGCCGGCGACCGCGCCCACGGCGGTGTTCGCCTACAACGACCAACTGGCATTCGGCCTGCTGCACGGCGCGCGGCGGTCCGCGATCCGGGTGCCCGATGATCTCGCCGTCGTCGGATTCGACAACACGGTTTCGGCGGCGTTCAGCAACCCGGAACTCACGACGGTGGCGCATGAGCGCAACCGCCTGACGGTGGAAATGCTGTTTGCCTTGCTCGATGGCGCAGCGGTCGCGTCGTTGCGGCAGGTTGTGCCCGTGGCACTCGTTGTTCGCGAGTCCTGCGGAACCCCAAGAACGGAACGTGTTCCGATACAGATCGCGTAACGGCCGCACGCCCCGCCAGAAGGCGGCGTGCACCAAGAACGACAGGGAGTAAGCAATGTCCAAAAGCAGGATTTCCGCGGGACCTCAGGCCTTTGCCAAGGGCACCGGCCGGCGCGATCTGCTCAAATACACCCTTGCCGCCGGGGCCGCCGGCATCGGCGCACGCAGCGCCCGGGCGCAGGCGCCGGTCTCCCTCACCATGGCGATCTGGGGCGACCGCACCTCGGAAATCGCCCACCGCAATGTCATTGCTAAATACCAGCAACAGAAGCCGAACGTCGATATCAAGCTGGAGGTCACACCGTTCGGGCAGTTCTACCAGCAGATCGACACCAGGCTCGCCGGCCGCCAGGCGCCGGACATGTTTCGCATCCAGTATCAGCAGGTCGGGCGCTACGCCAACGGGCGAACCGTTGTCGACCTCTCGCCTTACCTCCCCGCCGATTACGGCAGCGCGTTCATGCCCGCGATGTGGCAGGCGGTAAACTATGCCGGCAAGGCGTTCGCCATGCCTTACCACACGGACACGATCGCGCTGTTCTACAACGTCCCGCTGTTCGAAAAATTGGGCATCGTTGCCCCGACCAGCCTGGACAAGAGCTGGACCTGGGCCGAGTACACCGACATCGCCAGGCGGATCAAAAAGGATGGCGGGTTGCCCTACGCCACCGCGATGATCTGGCAGACTTCCAATGCCTATCGCTGGCTGCCATTCCTCTACCAGCACGGCGGCAGGGTGCTGGAGGACGACTTCAAGACGCCGCTGATCGGATCCAGGCTCGGGATCGAGACGATCGCCTGGACGCAGTCCTTCTTCAAGGAAGGGTTGTCGCCCGCCTCGACATCGATCAAGAGCAACGAGCAGCCACAGAACCTGTTCGCCAACGGCACGTTGGGCATGTATCTCGGTGGCGACTGGCATATGTCGTTCCTACGCGACAACATGACCACGCCCTGGAACGTCACCTACATGCCGCGCGATGTCGCAATGGCGTCCGACATGGGCGGGAACTGCATCGCGGTGTCGCGCGACTGTAAGGTGCCTGAGGTCGCGGCGGACTTCCTCAAGTTCCTTGCCAGCGAGCAATCCATGCGTGACTTCGCCCGCGATGGCGCGTTGCTGCCGATCAGGACCTCGCTCGCGCACGAAAACCTGCAGTACAGCTACCGGCCGGACGCGATGAAGGTGTTCATCGAGCAAGCAACGACAATCCCCGAGAACCTTGCCCGCACCGTCGGGCTGCCGATCTGGTCGAGGATCAACCAGCGTCTGGCCGATCAACTCGACCTGGCCTTCACCTCCGACCAGTCCGCGGAGACCACGGCCCGCAACATCGACGCCGCGATCCGCGTCATCACCGGGGCCTGAGCCATGGCCGCCGCACCGCGTCGGCCGGGATCACCGGGGAACGGCCTGCGGCGGCGCGTCTTTCGCATCCGGCGGAGTAGCCCGCAGGGCCTGGTGCCCTACATCTTCATCGCCCCGAACCTGCTGCTGTTCTCGCTGTTCATGCTGTTCCCGCTTTGCTACGCAATGTTCATCAGCCTGCATGACTGGGACCTGGTCGGCGACACCAGCTTTGCGGGGCTCGCCAACTATTCCCGTCTGGTCACCGACCCTTTGTTCTGGACCGCCCTGCGGCAGACGCTTTTGTATGCAGGCGGTGCGGTTCCGGCCAGCCTGGCCCTGGGCATGCTTGCGGCCGTGGGGCTGAACCAGCGGATGCCCGGACGCATTTTCATGCGGAGCATCTTCTTCATGCCCGTCGTCGTCTCCGGCGTCGCCACCGCCGTGATCGCGTCGTGGTTGTTCAACGACAACTACGGCGTGATCAATGCGCTGCTGGAGCGGGCCGGCCTGTCGCGCGTCAACTGGCTGTCCTCGCCGTCCTGGGCGTTGCCGTCGCTGATCATCACCACGCTCTGGCTGCGCGTCGGCTTCTGCATGATCATCTACCTCGCCGCCCTGCAATCGATCCCGCGCACCTATTACGAGGCCGCGCGCATCGACGGCGCGTCGGCGTTGCAGCAATTCATCCACATCACCTGGCCCCTGCTGCGCCCGGCGACCTTCCTGCTGCTGATCATCAATGTGATCTACTCGTTTCACGTCTTCGATCTTGTTTTCGTGATGACCGGCGGCGGCCCCGGCTTTTCGACGACGGTGCTGGTGCAGTACATCTTCAACCTGGCGTTCGCCTCCTCGGAGATGGGCTACGCGAGCGCCATGGGCATCGCGCTCTACGCCCTCATCCTGGCCTTCACCGTCCTGCAATGGCTGGCGGGAAGGCGATCCGAAGTGGCGATGGGGGGCGGTTGATGGCGCGGATACGCTCCTTCCCGCTGGTGGCGTGGCTGCTGCTCGCGTGTGGCACCCTGGTGATGGCGAGCCCGATCTACTGGATGCTCGCGACCGCGCTGCGGCCCCGCGCCGAGGTGTTCGCCGCGCAGCCCAGCCTGTGGCCGAGCCGGTTGGTGTGGAGCAACATCGGCGCCGTCTTCACCCAGTATCCCACGCTGCAATGGCTCGCCAACACCGCGACGATCGCCGTCATCGCGGTCGCCATCACGGTGACGATCAATCTGGCCTGTGGCTACGCCTTCGCCAAGTTCCGCTTCCCCGGCCGCGACGTGCTGTTCTTCCTGATCCTCAGCGCCCTGATGATCCCGATCCAGGTCATCCTCGTCCCCGAGTTCCTGGTGGTCAGCTGGTTCGGGCTGCTGAACACCAACTGGGGCGTGATCCTGCCGCGCTGTGCCGAGGCGTTCGGCATCTTCATGACACGGCAGTTCATGCTGAGCCTTCCCGACGAACTGATCGAGGCGGGCCGGCTCGACGGCGCCGGCGAATTGCAGATTTTCTGGCGCATCGTCCTGCCGTTGTCGCGGCCGCTGATCGCCGTCCTGGTGGTGTTCACCTTCATGTGGCGCTGGAACGATTTTGCCTGGCCGCTGGTGGTGCTGACCGACCAGCAGCACTTCACCATCCAGCAGGGATTGAACCTGTTGAAGGGCGATCCCAACCCGAACTGGCCGCACATCATGTCGCTCGCGTTGATCTCGATCGCGCCGATGCTGGCGATTTTCGTCGCCTGCCAGCGTTTCATCGTCCAAGGCGTCGCCAACACCGGCCTCAAATGACCCGCTTCGCGCAACCATTCTCTCCGAAGGAGCCAAGACCATGACCAAGATCGCGATGATCGGTGCCGGGAGCGTCGTCTTCGTCAAGAACCTGCTCACCGACATCCTGGATTTTCCCGAACTTCGCGACGCGACGATCGCGTTGCACGACATCGACAAGGAGCGCCTGGAGACCGCCGGCATGATGGCGCGCTGGACCGCCGCGCAGTTCGGCGCCAGCGCCCGTATCGAGGAGCACGCCGACCGCCGCGCCTGCCTCGACGGCGCGGATTTCGTCATCAACATGGTGCTGATCGGCGGCACCGAGGCGATTGTTCCCGAGTTCGACATCCCGGAGAAATACGGGCTGAAGCAGACCATTGCCGACACCGTCGGCATCGGCGGCATCTTTCGCGGCTTGCGCACCATCCCGTTCATGCTGGAGATGGTGCAGGACATGCGTGAGGTCTGCCCGGACGCCCTGCTGCTTAACTACACCAATCCGATGAGCATCCTGACCTGGGCTGTCTATAAGGCGTTTCCTGCGCAGCGCGTCGTCGGCCTGTGCCACAACGTGCAATACACCTCGCGCGACCTGGCATCCTATCTCGGCGTCGATCTCAGCCGGCTGAGCTACGATTGCGGCGGCATCAACCACATGACGTGGTTCCTTCGCCTCGAGATCGATGGTGTCGACGCCTACCCCCGCCTGCGCGAGGCCATGAACAACCCGGCCATCTTCGCCCGCGACAAGGTGCGCTTCGAGATGATGCGCCAACTCGGCTGGTTCGTCAGTGAATCGAGCCGGCATTGCGCCGAGTATGTGCCGTATTTCCTCAAGAACGCCGACGCGATCAGGGAGTATGACATCCCCGTCGGCGACCTAAAGAACCGCTCCGCGCAGAAGATCGCCCGCTATCAGGAAAGCCGCCGGATGTTGCTGGCGGGCGAGCCCTTGCCCTTGGAGCGCAGCATGGAATACGGCTCGAACATCATCCACGCGATGGTCACCAACCGGCCGCAGCTCATCTATGGCAACGTCATGAACACCCATCTGATCGAGAACCTGCCGGAAGGGTGTTGCGTGGAAGTGCCGGTCGTCGTCGATCGCAATGGGCTGCGCCCATGCCATGTCGGCACCTTGCCGCCGGAACTGGCGGCCCATTGCGCGCCGCATGTCTTCGTCCAGGACCTCGTCGTGCGCGCGGCGCTGGATGGCGACCGGGAGAGGGTGTACCGCGCCGCGATCCTCGACCGGCACGCGGCCGCCGTGCTGACGCTGCCGCAGATCCGCGCGATGGTCGACGAACTGATCGACGTACAGGGCCCGGCGCTGCCGAAGGGCATTGCCCGCACGCAGTCGCTATCCGCCGCCGCAGAATAACAACGCGACACGACAGATATGGGAGGCTCGCATGAGCAAAACCGGATCACCGCCGGGCATCAGCCGGCGCCGTACCGTCGGAGCCCTCGCGGGCGCCGGATTGAGCCTTCCCATCATTCTTTCGCCGGTGCGGGGAAACAGCCAGGCCAGGACCGAGATCACCTTGGCGATATGGGGCGACAAAGGCTCGGTCACTGCTTATGAAAATGTGATTGCGAAATACAAGACCGTGCGCCCCGATGTGGCGGTCAAGTTCGAGGTCACGCCGTTCGGGCAGTATTATCAGCAGATCGACACCAGACTGGCCGGGCGGCAGGCCCCGGACCTGTTCCGGGTCGAGTTCCAGGTCGTCGGCCGCTATGCCAGGAGCCGGGCGCTCATGGATCTGACGCCGCATCTGCCAGCCGATTTCGGCAGCGCGTTCCCGGCCGCCTTCTGGCAGGCCGTGAACCTGGACGGGCGGACATTCGCCATCCCGCAGAACACCGATACGCTGGCGGTGTTCTACAACGTCGACATCTTCAACCGGCTGGGCATCCGTATTCCAGCGGGCCTGGCCGAAAGCTGGTCCTGGGCCGAGTTCATGGACATTGCCCGCCTGTTGCGAGCCCGCGGCGGTGTGCGGTACAGTTTTGCGATGCTGTGGCAAAATTCCCAGGCCTATCGCTGGCTGCCGTTCCTGTATCAACACGGCGGCCAATTGCTCAGCAACGATCTCAAGACACCGGAGATCGAGAGCGCCAAAGGCATCGAAACGATTGCCTGGACGCAGAATTGGTTCAAGGAGGGACTGGTTCCGCCCAACACCGCGGTGAAAAGCAACGAACAGCCGCAGGCGCTGTTCGCGAACGGAACCCTCGGCATGTATATCGGCGGCGACTGGCAGATGCCTTATCTCGACCAGAATTCGCCCGATGTCCGGTGGAATGCGACCTACATGCCGCGCGACGTCGCTATGGCCTCCGACCTGGGGGGCTCCTGCACGGCGGTCTGGCGGGAGACCAGGAATCCCGAAGCCGTCATGGACTTCCTGAAATTCCTCACCAGCGAGACAGTACAGCGCGACTTCACGCTCGATGGGCAGTTCCTGCCGGTGCGGAGCGCGCTGATCGACGGCAAGCTCGCCTACGCCTCGCGTCGCGACGCGCGGAAAGTGTTCCTGGAACAGGCCACGACCGTGCCGCCGCATCTGGTGCAGACCGTCGTGCTTCCCAGCTTCAGTCGCATCAATCAGCGCCTCGCCGACCAGCTTGACCTTGCGTTCACGTCCGGCCAGAGCGCCGAACTGACCGCGAAGAACATCGGTGCAACGATCAGCACGATCCTGCGGACATGACCGGCAACCGACCCAGCCCAACCTCGGCAAGGAAGACACCAGTGGCGAACGATCGTGGCTCAAGTCGCAAACATCCGCCGGCCGAGCTGCTGGTGCTGTTCGGCACGCGCAGGGGAGGGCCGGGGATCGGGTTCTCGGTTGCCAGGTTCAATCTCGAAACCGGCGCGCTGAGCGCACCGGAACTCGTGGCCGAGGCGCCGCTGCCGGCGTATTTCGTCATCTCTCCCGACCAGCGCTTTCTCTATACCTGCAACTCCGGCGACAGTTTCCACGGCAGGCCCAACGGCGGCATCAGCGCCTATACACTGGACGCCCGCACCGGAGGGTTGAGCTTCATCAATGCGGTGTCCGCCGAGGGGTTGGATCCGAGCTACATCACGCTGGACCGGCCGGGCACCCATGTGCTGGTTGCCAACTACAAGAGCGGCAATTTCGTCATTTACGCCGTGCTGCCCGACGGATCGCTCGGGGCGCGGACGGACCTTGTCCAACACACCGGATCGAGCATTCATCCGATACGCCAGCTGCATGCGTTCGCGCATTCGATCATCGAAGACCCTTCCGGCCGCTTCGTGCTGGTGGCTGACCTCGGCATCGATAAGCTGCTAGTTTATCGGTATGATAACACCACAGGCACCGTTACATCCAACGACCCCCCGGGTGTCGATGTCACACCCGGCGACGGGCCGCGCCATGTGTCCTTTCATCCGAACGGACGCTGGGCTTATCTCGTGGCTGAGATGGGCAGCAGCGTTCACGTCTTCGAATGGCATGCCGACACCGGGACATTGGTCCCGATCGAACGCAGCTCGACGCTGCCGGACGATTTCGCAGGGGTAAGCACGACGGCCGAGATCCGCGTGCATCCGAACGGGAAATTCGTTTACGTCACCAATCGCGGGCTCAACTCGCTGGCCATCTTTGCGATCGATCAGCAGACGGGCCGGCTGACCCTATTCGACCAGGTGCCGACACGGGGAGAAAAGCCGCGCAATTTCGAGTTCTCGCCAGACGGATCGTGGTTGATCGTTACCAATCACGACAGTCACAATGCGACGGTGTACTCGCTGAACCAGGACACCGGCCGTCTGACGCAGGTCGGCGACCCCGTTGCTATGCCGTATCCTTACTGTCCGCGCTTCCTGGCGTTCCAATCGGACCTTTGATCCGCGGAGACGCCCCATGAACGTCATCACCTCTGTCGCCATCGTCGGCAACGGCACAGCTGCCGCCGGTGCAGAGCCGGAGATCGCGGGCCAAGACTCCGGTTGCCGCCAGGGCCGCGGCAGCGGGCGCATCGACGTGGTAACCGGCAGGCAGCGCCGAGGCGCTACTTCGAACCAGGCCAGCAGGGTTTTGCGTGGTGCATCAAGTCGGTCGGCAATACCAGCCTGCTCAGACTCGGCTTGCAGTCCCGGCTACCTCGTCGCGCATGCGCCGATACGGACCTGGGTTTGCGGACCGGTCGGATCGTCGAACGGTATAACCGGGATCAGCACGTCCTGGAACCCCAGTACGCTCCAGGCGATGCTGGGGATCCGGGTCAGTGCCAGCAACAGGACGGCGGTCGCGGCGATAGCCGCTTCGATCTTCTCGCCAGTCATACTGCCGGAGAGGTCGACCAGGAGAACCGCGGCAAGCCCTGGGCGGGTTTCCTCGCGACGCTGCCAGACCTGCGTGCTGGGGTGCCCTTCAGCCTGGGCACGCAAAACACGGGGTAGGTCGAGCCTGGGCCTGGCATGCCAGCCGCCGCGCCTGCGCCGACGCTGACGCGGTGGCGCCATCCGGAGCGCCTCCTCCACGGCACGGTCGTCGGCGGCCCTGGGACTGGCCTGCGGCACGCATGTGCCGGCCCGGGCGATGCCGCCGGGTGGAGGGGCGTCGTCGATATAGCGGCGGAACAGACTGGCGGCGCAGGCGGCGTATTCGCTGGAGACCTCCTCCGGCGGCCGGGCATCCGGCGGTATTGAACGACGGCGGCGCCTCGCCGGACGCGATTGCGGCATCCCGCGCCTGCCGCGCACCGTCCGCCAGCAGCTTCGACAGCGCCGCTGGCGGGATGAGCTTGTCGACGTTCAGCACGACGGAGCGGCGCACGACTGTCATGCACCGGCCTCCTTCGAGTGGATAAGATAATCAGCACTGACCGTGGGAACCTGGTGACTTCGACGGCTATTACGGTGTCAATCCGGCATTTTTTCAAACAGCCGAGATTGCGACGTCGCGCCGGCTGTTTCGGCAGATCCCGGGTGCGATTGTGAATAGGCGTTGGGTTTCGACGCCGACCGGTACGCCCAGCGCTTGATCAAATCGACTTGGGAGAGGTCACAGTGCGGCGTCGGTTCACGATGAGACGCCTTCAGTCATTCAGCTTTTGGTGATGCCGGCATACTGCGTGTAGTCGGGGATGACACCGATGCTTAGGCCCGAAACCGCCCGACGCAGCCCGGCGATTTCGGTGCGTTGCAGCAGAAAGATCAGCGGCGCGCGCTCCAGCACGGAGCGCTGCATGTCCCGATAGATGTCCAGTCGGCGCGCAGTATCGTTTTCCCGAGCGGCCGCGACGGACTGGGCGGTTAGTTCGGCATCGGCGAAATGGCAGCGCCACGCCATGTTCTTTAGCTTCGCCGCGTCTGAATCATCGACACTCTGGCTGAACCATTGGGCGTTCGAGTTCGCATCGAGGTAGTCGGTGCTCCAGCGTTGCAAGGCGAGCTGAAAATTGCGCGATCGCGTCTTGGTGATCACCTGATTGGTGCTGCCGCCGAGCAGTTCCACCCGGACGCCGATCTCGCGCAGATTCGCCTGGATCACCTGCGCGATGTCGTTTTGGGGCGAGTCGGTCACATAGTCCATGGTCACGGCGAATCCGTCGGCCAGTCCGGCCTGGGCGAGCAGTTCGCGGGCCCGCGCGACGTCCTTGCGGTAGGGCGCAGCACCCAACGCCCCGGGCAGGCCCTGCGGCAGGAAGCTTTGTTCAACGACCCAGGTCTGTGGCGTGATGGTCCGGGCGATGCCCTCGTAGTCAATTGCCCATTTCAGGGCCTGCACGACCTGCGGTTTGGCGAGCTCCGGCATCGCACGATTGGCGGCGATGTACAGCGAGGTTCCCTGCCGCGCGGCAGCGGTGTGAAGGTTGGCGTCACCAGCGAGGCTCTTGAGCTCGTCCGCGCCGAGGTCGCGCGCGATGTCGATATCGCCCTGCCTGAGTTGCAGGTATTGCGCCGCCGGGTCGGGTAGGTGGCGGATCGCGATGCGGCTGGTGCGCGCGCGCGGCACTGCGCGCGGGTTGGCCATCAGCGTCACGAATTCCGAGGGCGCCCAGTTGCTGACCCGATAGGGCCCAGCGCCGGCGGTCGTGCGTTTAAGCCAGGCATTGCCGAGGTCGCCGTCCTGCTCATGTGCCAGCACCGCCGCGCGTTCGACGATCCCGCCCACGGTGGCCGAAAGGCAGTTCAGCACAAAGCTGGTCGCGCGAGGTTCCGGCAGGTCGATCACCAGGGTGCCAGGCCCGGCGGCGCGGATCAGCCGGGCGACATTTTCGGCTGTGAAGCCGAACTGGGTGAGCAGCATGGAGGGGGATTTGGCGAGCCGCACGACCCGTTGGAGCGAGAACGCGGCATCCTCGGCGGTGACCGCGTTGCCAGTCTCGAAAACCACGTCGCTGCGCAGCGTGAAGGTGATGCGCGAACCGTCGAGGCTGACCTCCCAGCGTTCGGCGAGATCGGCGACCAGCCGGTTGGGATCGGTGGGATCGCCGAGGACGAGACGGCGGTAGCAATTGGCAATGATCTCGGTCGAGGAGAATTCATAGGCTTCGGCGGGGTCGAAGCTGACGATATTGCCGATATGCTTGCCCATCACGGCAATATCGGCGGGAGTGGCCGCCGCGGCGGCGCGGGCGACCGCAAGGGTGGTGACACTCAGCAGCGCGCGCCGGGTGATCATCGATCCTCGTCCTTTTGCATTGCTCGTCGCATAGCCGGAGCATAGTTTTGTCGTATTCGCTTTGGCGGTCAACAGGATGCGGCCGCGGGGAGGAAAGCCCATGCGCGAGATTGAGGTGTTGGCAGTGGCGGCCGGCGCTGCGGGCGCCCGCCCTCAGAGGGAGGACCGCGACGCCTGGCTGGTTCTCCTGCCACCGCGCACCGCGCCGGATCTGGTCGCCAAGGCCCGCGCGTGGCGCGACGCGCTGGAACTGGACGCGCCGCCACCGCCGGCGGCGGAACGCCTGGCGCGGCTCCGCCAGGAACTGGCACGGCGCGGCGTCGACGGCTTCGTGATGCCGACCGCCGACTCTTACATGGCCGATTACAGCAACCGGCCGCTGCGGGAGCAGCGCATGGCCTGGTTGACTGGCTTTACCGGCAATGTGGCCACGCTGGTGTTGCTCGGCGAGGCCGCGCTGCTGTTCGTCGATGCGCGCTATCGCATCCGCCAGCCGGGAACGCTGGATCTGTCCGTGTTCGGGCTGCGCATCGTGCAGGATCAGAGCGTGGAGGACTGGCTCACGGCGAATCTTCGCCCCGGGCAGTCCCTCGGCTACGATCCGCGGCTGCATCTGGCAGATGATCGCTCGGCACTGGCGGATACCTGTGCGCGGGCCGGGGCCGGCATGGTGGCGCTCGCGGCCAATCCCGTGGATGCGATCTGGTCCGAGCAGCCGGCCGCGCCGATGTGGCCGGTGACGCCGCACCCGATCGCCTATGCCGGGCAACCGGCTGGCGAAAAGATAGCGATGGTTGCGGCGCAGTTGCTGGGCGGGAAGGTTGATGTTGCGGTTCTGGCGGATCCGACCTCGACGATGTGGCTGCTCAATCTGCGTGGCGGTGATGTCGGCAGCACGCCAATGGCGCTGTGCCGGTCGCTACTCTGGGCCGGCGGATCGGTCGACCTGTTTATCGACCGGCGTAAGATGACCGCATCCGCGACGGACTCGCTTCCTAGCTCGGTCCGGCTGCGCGACGAAGCGGAATTTACCGATGCGCTCACTGACCTGTCCGGCCGGCGTGTTCTGCTGGACCCGACGCAGGCCAGTGCCTGGATCTTCGACCTTGTGGCCGGAAGCGGTGCGGCAATCCTGCGCCGCGCGGATCCCTGCGCGATTCCCCGGGCGTGCAAGAATCCGGTGGAAATCGCTGGATCGCGGGCGGCGCATCACCGCGATGGCCTGGCCGTGGTGCGCTGGCTCCACTGGCTGACGGAGACCGGCGCGGAGGGGAATATCAGCGAGTGGGATGTGCTGGAAAAACTGCGCGCCTGTCGCCGGGCGCTGCCGCTGCACCAGGGCCCGAGCTTCGAAGCGATCGGCGCCGCCGGCGCGAATGGTGCCGCGTTGCACTATCGGCCGCGCCGGGACGACGCACGGCTGTTGGCGCCGGGCGACCTGTTTCTCTGCGATTCCGGCGGCCAGTTCCTGGACGGCACCACCGACATCACCCGGGTCGTCGCCATCGGCGATCCGCCGCGCGAGGCGATGCGCGACTACACGCTCGTGCTGCGCAGCCATATCGCCTTCAGCACCTGCCGGTTTCCCGCGGGGACAACGGGCCAGCAACTCGACACGATCGCGCGCCAGCCGCTCTGGGCCGAGGGCATGGATTACTGGACCGGCACCAGCCACGGCGTCGGCAGCTACCTCTCGGTCCATGAAATGCCGCCGCGCGTGTCCAAGATCGCAAGCCAAGTCGCTTTGGCGCCTGGGATGATCCTGTCGGTTGAGCCGGGGTTCTATCGTCCGGGAAAATGGGGCATCCGCATCGAGAACCTGCTGCTCGTCGTGCCGGATGGCGAGGGCGCGGACGGCACGCCGTTCCTGTGCTTCGAGACTCTCACGCGCGCGCCGTACGAGCCTCGGCTGATCGATACGAGCCTGCTCAACAGCGCCGAACGCGCCTGGGTCTCGCAGTACCACGCGGGCGTTCGGGACGATCTAAGCCCGTTCCTGGACGCTGAAACCGCCGCATGGTTGGCTTGGGCAACCGCGCCGGCGGAGAGCGACTAGCCACGCTGACTGCAGGGACGAACGCAAGCGCGGCTCTACCAGCCAAAGGCCTGGAGGCCTTTGGTGTGTTTTGGCGCCTCGATTGGGGGTGCTGATTCATAGATATTGGGAAGGTGGCTGATTGAGTCGGGACTATGGTTGCGTAGCAACCGCCGCTCCAGAGCACCCGGATCCCGCGCCTCCGCCAGCGCGATCGGATCGCCTTCGCCCTCGACGTCACCGGGATAGGCGTCGACCTCGTCGAGGAACAGGAACCGCGCCGTCATCGAGCGCAACCCGACCGCCGAGTTGGCGCCGGTCAGCACCAGGATGCCGCCGGGGAACTCCTTCGACAGCATGGTGTTGCCGCTGTCGCGCGCCCGCGCCGGGGCGACGCGCTCGCGCAGGGCCGGCGTCTCCTCCAGCAGCGGGTCGATGCGCTGCCGGCTGAAGCGCTTCGCCAGTTCGACGGTGGGCTGCACCGCCAGGGTTGGCGCCGGCACGTGATGCATTACGTAACCGAGCCAATTATTCCCTGCCTCAGCCCCCCCGTCTGAGCGCCTTTCATGAACACGATGCGCCGAGCGGGGTGCACGGCCGACAGCGCATCCATGATGTCGCGCAGATACGGGGTGCGGGACGTCCGCCACGGCCCCGGTTCCGACGAGGCGCGGCTGCTGAGCACCCGGTGCTGGTCCGCCCACTGGCTCACGGTGAGCTGCGGTGGCGGACGCAGCATCGCGGCCGCGCGTCGCCGCACATGGTCAGTGGTCCGCGGCACCATCTCCAATACGGGGCGGGTCGAAGCGATCGGCCACCTCCGTGAGCAGGTCGGTGACGTGCTGCTGCAGCACGGTCTGGACGAGATGCGGGTCGGCCCCGAGGTCGGCGGCAATCAGGCCGGAGACCCGGGCGGGCCAGTTCAGCAGCGTGTCGCGAATGGCGCCGGCGATCTCGTCGATCGCCGCGTTGGCGGTCTGCGCATCGAGCAGGCGGCCCTTCTCCTCGTCGAGCGCGAGGCGCTGCGCTTCCACCTTCAGGGCAAGCTGGGCGACCCGTAGCCGCGCGTAGGGCGTGGCGTCGGACGACGTGTTCGGCTGCGCCATGCCGGCACTCACCGCGCCGGCGAGGGGGGACCGGACAGGATCAGCGGTCTCGACCATCCGCCGCCTTGTCTTCGCCACATCCCATTGTCCATCGGCTTCCCGCTCGATCCGGCCTTTGGCGGCGGCCTTACGCAGCGCGGTCTCGGTGACGCCGATGCGCCGTGCGACCTCGCGGGTGGAGGGGGTCAACTCAGCCATGGCGGCGCCCTCCCGCCGCGCGATCGCGCATCATAAATGATGCGATTCCAATGCAGTATCAGCTTGGCTCCGTTCCGCCCCAGCGCGAAGTGTCCATCACGCGCAGGGCACCACGCCCCGCCAGGCAGGAGCAGACGAGATGGCCAGCACCCGCACCCAGAAGAGCCAGGAAGCCAGCTTCAATGAGTTCATGAAGCAGATGGAGGTCTTCCGGAGCCACGTCGCCGAACTTCAGGCGATGGCCGACAACCACATCGGCGCGGATCCCGACAGCATGCTCTGGGGCACCGCCGGCACCCTGCAGCACTGGAACGCCATCCTCGCCCGGGTCACCGACGCCCACCACCAGCGCGGAGAGTTCGCCCCCGAGTAGGCGGGTTCTTCCCCCTTCGCCCCGACCGGGTTCTGCCCGGCGGGGCTCGGGCTGGTAGCTGCCCCTGATGGTTAGGGGCGCGAACCGGAGACACCCCGATGACCAAACTTTCCGACACTGCCCTGGTCCTGCTCGGCAAGGCCGCCCAGCGCGACGACCGCTTCGCCGAATTGCCCAAACACATCCCCGCTGCCGCGCGCAACGCGGTGGCCCGCAGCCTGCTCAAGCAAGGCCTGCTGATCGAGGACGCGGTTGCACTCAACCATCCCATGGCCTGGCGCACCGACGACGCCGACACGGATGGGACGCACGGTGACGCCACGCTCCGCTGCAGCATCGCACTGCGCATCACGGACACCGGCTTCCGCGCCATCAACCTTGACCCGCCGGAAGCCGAGCCTGACTTCGAACCTGCCGCCACGGAGGAAACGACGGTGCCCTCCAGGGAGGACGTGGCAACCGAGGCGCAGGCGGTGGCCGACGCCCTCGACGCCGCGCCGGTGCCGGCCACGCCGCGCGTCACCCTGCGCGACGCCGCCGCCGCGATCCTCACGGCCTGGGACGACGAAGCCAACCGCGAGACGGACATCATCGCCGCCCTCGAAGGCCCGATGGCGACCCTTCGCGCCCTGCTCGCCGCGAAGGCACCGCGCGACGCCGGCACGCCGCGCAAGCCACGCGAGGGCACCAAGCAGGAGGCGGTCCTCACCCTGCTCCGGCGCACCGAAGGCGCGACGATCGCCCAGATCATGGAGACCACGGCATGGGCCAGTCACACTTGCCGCGGCTTCCTGGCCGGGCTGAAGAAAAAGGGCATCAAGGTCGAGACCCTGGAACGGGTCCGCATGGTCGGCCCCAACAAGGAGGGGGCGAAGGGATCCTTCAGCATTTACAAGGCCGGCTGATCGGACGCCGCCAACCCTACGCCGCCGCCGGGGTCACCCTGGCGGCGGCGATGTCGTTGAACACCCTGTCCTCGCCGTCGAGCACCGCCTGACGCCCAGTCAAATCTTGCCACCGCTGCACGGCAACATCGCAGTAGGCGGGATCGATCTCCATCGCCAGACAGCGCCGGCCGGTCATCTCGGCCGCGATGATGGTGGTGCCGCTGCCGGAGAACGGTTCGTAGATCGCATCA
>CAIMWH010000204.1 GCA_903845065.1 uncultured Rhodospirillales bacterium
GCGCGGCGCGGCGCTGCTGATGATCTATGTCGATCATATCCCGCTCAATTTTCTCAGCCGGCTGACCATGCGGCAGTATGGCTTTGCCGATGCCGCCGAACTCTTCGTGCTGCTCGCGGGCTTCTCGGCCACCATGTCCTTCGGCCGCGCCTTCGAACGCCTCGGGCCGATCCATGGCGTTCGCCGCATTCTTTCGCGCGCCGTTGTCATCTACCTCGCCCAGGCCGGCCTGCTGCTGGCCACCCTTGGCATCGTGGTGGTGTGGCGGCAGTTGTTCCCCATTCGCCTGCAACTCTTCGAGCCGGTCATCCCCGAGGGGGTCGATGGCGTCACCACCGGCCTCGCGCTGATGTCGCTACCCGACTACCTCGATATCCTGCCGCTCTACGCCGTGCTGCTGTCCTTTGTGCCGGTGATCTACGCCGGCATGCGGCGCACCCGCCGTTGACCCTCGCCGTCTCGGGGATGCTGTGGTTCATCGCTTGGCTCTATCACGGCCTCAACCTGCCCAACGCGCTTGATACCGCTGGCGAGGGATGGAGCTTCGGCCCGCTGTCCTGGCAGTTCCTCTTCATTCTCGGCGCCGCGCTCGCCTTCACCATGCGAACCCCCAACGTCCTGCTGCCGCAACCGCGCTGGGCGGTGATCCTGTGCTGGTGCTACCTCGCCTGGGCCTACCTGCTGCACCGCTGGGCCGACGTGCTCTTCGACTGGGACGCCATCATCGAGGCCGGGCTGCTCGACAAGACCCACCTCGCCCCGCTCCGCCTGCTCGATGTGATGGCGCTGGTCTATCTCCTCCTCGGGTCCCGCCGGGTACTGCGCTGGTCCCGTGCCGCGATCCTGCGCCCTATCGAGGCCTGCGGGCGGCACTCGCTGTCGATCTATTCCCTCGGCTCGATCCTGGCTTTGCTCGGCCGCCTTGAATTCGGCAGTTTCGGCCCCAGCATTCCCATGCAGATCGGCGTCAACCTCGCCGGACTTGCCGCCATGCTCGCCTTGGCACTCTACCTCGAACGCCGCTGGGACCGCCGGCGCTGACGGAAAGGCGGTGCGCGGGGCAATATCCACGCCTTGCCGCCTTGCCGGTTGTTCCCTGTTTGGCGGCGCGGCGGTGCGGGGTATACAGCGGCGCGGCTGCATTTTTTGCACATTGGGGTCATGGCGGATTTCACTCTTCTCACCGGCGCGACCGGGTTTGTCGGCTCGGCCGTGGCGCGAAATCTCGCCGCGCGCGGACATCGGCTGCGACTGCTGGTGCGGCGCGGGAGTGACCGGCGGAACCTGGCCGGGCTCGAGGCTGAACTGGCGGAAGGTGATCTGGGCGATCCGGCCTCGCTGACGGCGGCGGTGGCGGGGTGCCGCTTTGTGTTTCATGTCGCGGCGGATTATCGGATCTGGGTGCCGGACCCGGCGGCGATGCTGCGCGCCAATGTTGATGGCACCGTCGCGCTGCTGCGGGCCGGCATGGCGGCGGGGATGGAGCGGGCGGTCTATTGCAGCAGCGTGGCGGCCCTGGGGCTGACCGGGGACGGCACGCTGGCGGACGAGCGGACGCCGGTGGACGTGGCAGGCATCGCCGGGGTCTACAAGCGCTCGAAATACGAGGCCGAGCAGGCGGTGCGGCGCCTGGTGCGCAAGGAGGGGCTGGACGCGGTGATCGTCAACCCCGCCGCCCCCATCGGCCCGCGCGACATCAAGCCGACCCCCACCGGCCGCATGGTGGCGGACGCCGCGGCGGGGCGCATGCCGGCCTACATCGATACCGGGCTGTGCGTGGTCCATGTCGATGACGTCGCCGAGGGCCATGCGCTGGCGCTGGAGCGCGGGCGGACCGGCGAGAGCTATATCCTGGGCGGCGAGAATCTCACTCTCGGCGCGCTTCTCGCCGTGGTGGCCGAGGTGGCGGGCCGCCGTCCGCCGCGGATCAGGCTACCGATCGCTGCTTTGTGGCCAGTGGCGCTGGTGTGCGAGGCGCTGGCGCGGACGGCCGGAATTGAGCCGCTGGTCACCACCGACCATCTGCGCATGGCGCGAAAAAAGATGTTCTTTTCGAGTGCCAAGGCCATCGCCGAACTCGGCTATGCTCCCCGCCCCGCGCGTGACGCGGTGGCCGACGCCGTGGCCTGGTTCCGCGCCAACGGCATGGTGCGGGCATGACGGTGCTGGCGGTCATCGCCCTGCTGGCCTGGCTCTATCTGCTGTTGTTCAACGGCTATTTCTGGCAGTCCGGCCCGATGCTGCCGACTGCGGCGCCCAATGCCGCGCCGCCGGTCGCCATCGTGGTGCCGGCACGCGATGAGGCAGGCACCATCGAACCGGTCATCGCCTCGTTGCTTGCGCAGGACTATGCGGGCGGCTTCCGTGTCATCCTGGTCGATGACAACAGCACCGACGACACCGCCGCCCTGGCGCGTGGGCTGCCGGACCCGCACGGCCGCCTCACCGTGCTGACCGGCGCGGTGCGGCCGCCGGGCTGGGCCGGCAAGTTGTGGGCGGTGCACCAGGGCGTGGCCGCGGCGCGGGCGGAACTGATGCTGCTGACGGATGCCGATATCGTCCATGACCCCGCCCACCTCGCCACCCTGGTTGCCGGCATGGAGCGGGCAGGGGCCGGCATGGTGAGCGAAATGGTGGTGCTGAACTGCCAAAGCTGGGCGGAGCGGGCCCTGGTGCCGGCCTTCGTCTACTTCTTTGCGCTGCTCTACCCCTTCGCCCGGGTGAACAATCCGCGCAGCGCGGTCGCGGCGGCGGCGGGCGGCACGGTGCTGATCCGCCGCCAGGTGCTCGATCGCATCGGCGGCATCGCCGCCATCAAGGGGGCATTGATCGATGATGTCAGCCTGGCCCGCGCGGTGAAGCCGCACGCGCCGATCTGGCTCGGCCACAGCCGGCTGGCGCGTTCGATTCGGCCGTATCCGCATTTCGCCGATATCTGGCGCATGGTGGCGCGCTCAGCCTACGTGCAACTGCGCCACTCCCCGCTACTGCTGATCGGCACCACGCTGGGGCTGGCGTTGATGTTCCTGGTGCCGCCGATTACGACGTTCATGGGCTCCGAATTTGGCTACGTCACATGGCTCCTGATGGCTTTCAGCTTCCTGCCGACTCTGCGCCGCTTCGGCCTGTCGCCGTTCTGGGCGCCGTTCCTGCCGCTGATCGCCGTCTTCTACATAGCCGCCACCATCGGCGCCGCCATCGACCACCATCGCGGCCGCGGCGTGGTATGGAAAAACCGCGCCTATAACGAGGGCCAGGCATGAACGACACTTCGGTCGAGAACTGGTCCGGCAAGGATCGCGGCGACGAGAACTTCCCTGTCGGCTCGGCGCTGATTTCCGCCCGGCTGCGCCCGCATGTCCACGCCTACTACGCCTTCGCCCGCAACGCCGACGACATCGCCGACAGCGACGTGCTCAGCCCCGAGGATAAGGTGGCCCGGCTCGACACCATGGAAGCCGTGCTGCTCGGCCAGCGCACCGAGGGCTCCCCTAGCGCCACCCGGTTGCGCGCCAGTCTCACCGAGACCGGCGTCACCCACGTCCATGCCACCGAATTACTGATCGCCTTCCGGCGGGATGCGCTGACCAATCGCACCGCCGACTGGGCCGCCCTGGTCGATTATTGCCGCTATTCCGCCGTCCCGGTCGGGCGCTACATGCTGGATCTGCATGGTGAATCCCGCGAAACCTGGGGGCCGTCCGACGCGCTCTGCACCGTGCTGCAGGTGCTCAACCACCTTCAGGATGGGGCCAAGGACTTCTTCCAGCTCGATCGCTGCTACCTCCCCGATGACCTGATGGCGCACTACGGCGCCGGCGTGTTCGACCTGCACAAGCATGCTATGTCCCCCGCCATGCACCGCCTCCACGCCGATCTGCTCGATCGCTGCGACGCGCTGAACCGCATCGCGGCTGATCTGCCGCGCCGGGTGAAAGATCGCCGGATGCGGCTCGAATGCGCCGTCATCGTCAACCTCGCCCACCGCCTCGCCGCGCGCCTGCGGCGGGAGGACCCGCTCGCCGGGCGGGTGAAATTGCGCAAGCCCGACGCCATCCTCTCCATTCTCGCCGCATTGAGGTATCTGTGACCCCGCTTGGCGCCTCGCAACAAGATCTTGATGCGGTTGAGAAAATCGTTCGCGCCGCCGGCACCAGCTTCTATCGCGGCATGGCGGTGCTGCCGCCCGACCGGCGCCATGCGATGTATGCCATCTACGCCTTCTGCCGCATTGTCGATGATATCGTGGACGAACCCGGCACGCTGGAAGCCAAGCGCGCCGCGCTTGACGCCTGGCGCACCCGCATCGCCGGCCTCTACGCGGGCAAGTCCGACGATGCGGTCAGCCGCGTGCTGCTCAAGGCGGTGCGGGCCTACGCGCTACGGCAGGAGGACTTCGCCGCCGTGATTGACGGCATGCAGATGGACGGGGAGAGCGACATCCTCGCGCCTTCGCTCGCCGAACTTGATCTCTACTGCGACCGCGTCGCCGCCGCCGTTGGCCGCCTATCCGTCCGTGCCTTCGGGGATGCCTCGCCGCAGGCCGACGTGGTTGCGCACCATCTTGGCCGTGCCCTGCAACTCACCAACATCCTGCGTGATATCGCGGAGGATGCCGCGCGCGGCCGGGTCTATCTGCCACGCGAATACTTCACCACGCTGCCCACCACCGCGGCCGAGGCACTGGCGCGGCCGGAGCTTGGCGGGATCTGCGACAAACTCGCCGCGATGGCGCACGGCCATTTCCGCGCCGCCGCCGCCGCCATGGCAAACTGCGACCGGCGCGCCATGCGCCCGGCCCGCCTGATGGGGGCCACCTACGCCGCCATCCTGCGCCACCTGGAGCGGCGCGGCTGGGCGCGGTTGGAGCAACCGGTGCGGCTCGGGACACCCGAAAAAATATGGCTGCTGCTGCGGTACGGCCTGCGATGAGCCACGTCCATGTCATCGGCGCCGGGCTCGCCGGGCTGTCGGCCGCCATAGCGCTGACCCAGGCCGGCCATCGGGTGAGCCTGCACGAAGGTGGCCCGGCGGCCGGTGGGCGCTGCCGGTCGTATTTCGACCGGGCGCTGGGCTGCCGCATCGACAACGGCAACCACCTCATCCTGTCCGGTAACCGCGCGGCGATGGGATATCTCGATATCATCGGCGCCCGCCATCTGCTCGGCGGACCCGGGGTGGCGATGTTCCCCTTCCTCGATATCGGCACCGGCGAACGCTGGACGGTGTCGCCCGATCCGGGGCCGGTGCCGTGGTGGGTGTTTCGCCGCGAGACCCGGGTGCCGGGGACCAAGCTGCTCGAATACGCCCAGTTGCTGCGCCTGCGCGGCGCCGGGGACACGCCGGTGAGCGAGGCGCTTGACCGGCGCAGCGAACTCTATCGCAAGCTGCTGGAACCATTGGCGGTTGCCGCGCTCAACACCCCGCCGGATGCCGCCCTGGCGCGGCTGCTCGATACCGTAGTGAAGGAAACCCTGATGCGCGGCGGGCGGGCCTGCGTGCCGCTTTATCCCCGCGTCGGCCTGTCCGAAACTTTCATTGATCCGGCGCTGGCCTGGCTGGCCGCGCGCGGCGGCGTGCTGCATGTCGCGCGGCGAACCACCGCCTTGCGCATCGCGGACGGCAAGGTGGCCGGGTTCGAAACCACCGACGGCCTGATCCCGGTGGCGCCGGGCGAGGCTGTGGTGCTGGCGGTGCCGGCGTGGATCGCCAGCGGCCTGCTGCCATGGCTCACCGTGCCCGATGCGTTCGAAGCGATCGTCAACCTGCACTACTCCGTGGATGCGCGTCCTGCCGGCGACGCCGGGCAGGCCGGATTCCTCGGCCTGATCGGCGGATTGGCGGAGTGGATATTCATCAAGCCTGGCATCGTCTCCATCACCATCAGCGCCGCCAACCGCCTGGTGGACCGCTCGGCCGAGGACCTCGCCGCCGCGGTGTGGCAGGAAATGCGGGTGGCGCTCGATCTGCCCGAACCGATGCCGAAGGTGCGCGTGGTGAAGGAACGCCGCGCCACCTTCGCCGCCACCGCCGCCCAGGAAATCCGCCGCCCGCCGGCCCGCACTCCGCTGTCCAACCTGGTGCTGGCCGGCGACTGGACCTCCACCGGCTTGCCCGGCACAATCGAAGGTGCCATCAGGTCCGGCCGCGCCGCCGCCGACCAGTTGCGGCTGCCATGATATCGTGAACCATGCCATGACCTTCCCGCTTGACGATGTGATGCTTGCCGATCGGGTGGACCGTGCCCGCGATGCGCTGCTGCGCCGGCAAAAGCCGGACGGACACTGGGTGTTCGAACTCGAGGCCGATGCCACTATCCCGGCCGAATACGTGCTGCTGCGGCACTTCCTCGCGCAACCCGAACCCGTGATCGAGCGCAAGATCGGCAACTACCTGCGCGAAATCCAAGGCGCGCATGGTGGCTGGCCGCTGTTCCATGACGGGGCATTCGATATTTCCGCCAGCGTGAAGGCCTACTTCGCCCTCAAGGTGATCGGCGACGACCCGGCCGCGCCGCATATGGTGCGGGCGCGGGACGCCATTCTGGCCGCCGGCGGTGCCGCGCGGACCAACGTGTTCACCCGCTGCCAACTGGCCCTGTTCGGCGAGGTCCCATGGCGCGCGGTGCCGGTGATGCCGGTGGAACTTGTGCTGCTGCCCAAGTGGTTCCCCTTCCACCTCGACAAGGTCTCCTACTGGTCCCGCACCGTCATCACGCCGCTGCTGGTGCTGATGGCGCTGAAGCCGCGTGCCCGCAATCCGCGCGGCATCCACGTGCCCGAACTCTTCGTCACCCCGGCCGAGCAGGTGACCGACTGGATCCGCGGCCCCTATCGCTCCGCCTGGGGCCGGGTGTTCAAGCAGCTCGACGGCGTGCTGCGCTGGGTGGAGCCGGCGTTTCCGCGCGCCATCCGCAAGCGCGCGATCGACTGGTGCGTGCGCTTCGTGACGGAGCGCCTGAACGGCGAGGATGGCCTCGGGGCGATCTACCCGGCCATGGCCAACACCGTGATGATGTTCGATACCCTGGGCTATCCGGCCGACCACCCCGACGCCATTATCGCCTGGCAGGCGGTGGAGAAGCTGCTGGTGATCGAGGACGACCGCGCCTACTGCCAGCCCTGCCTCTCCCCGGTTTGGGACACCTCGCTGGCCGGCCACGCGGTGGCCGAGGCGGACAGCCCGGCATCCCAGCCTGTCGCTGCGGCGAACGATTGGCTGCGCGGCAAGCAGATCCTCGACGTTGTGGGCGACTGGCAGCAGAACCGCCCCAACGCCGTGCCCGGCGGCTGGGCCTTCCAGTACGAAAACCCGCACTACCCTGACGTCGATGACACAGCCGTCGTCGGCATGCTGCTGCACCGCGAAGGCGACCCAGCGCATGGCGAGGCCATTGCCCGCGCGCGGGACTGGATCATCGCCATGCAAAGCAAGGATGGCGGCTGGGGCGCCTTCGATGCCGACAACAACCATATGTATCTCAACCACATCCCCTTCGCCGACCACGGCGCCCTGCTCGATCCCTCAACCTCGGATGTGACGGCCCGCTGCGTCAGCTTCCTCGCCCAGATCGGCCATCAGGCCGACGAACCGGTGATGGCCCGCGCCCTGGCCTGGCTGCGCGCCGAGCAGGAGAACGATGGCTCGTGGTTCGGCCGCTGGGGCACCAACTATATCTACGGCACCTGGTCCGTCCTCTGCGCCCTCAACGCCGCCGGCATCCCGCATGATGACCCCGCCATCGGCCGCGCCGTCGGCTTCCTGCTCGAAACCCAGCGCGAGGACGGCGGCTGGGGCGAGGACAACGAAACCTACGCCAAGGCCCCCGGCGGGCGCTATCACCGCTCCAACCCGAGCCAGACCGCCTGGGCACTGCTCGGCCTGATGGCCGCCGGGGAAGCCGATCATGCGGCTGTCGCGCGCGGCATCGCCTACCTCGCCGAAACCCAGAAGCCCGATGGCGAATGGGACGAACAACCCTATACCGCCGTTGGCTTCCCCCGCGTGTTCTACCTGCGCTACCACGGCTACAAGCAGTTCTTCCCCTTGATGGCGATGGCCCGCTACCGCAACCTGCGCCGCGGCAATGAGCGCCGGGTGGCCTGGGGCTTCTGAACCCCGCGCCCAAACAACCAAGGAACGCCCATGGCCAGCACCCTCCCCGGCATCAGCATCATCTCCACCCCGCGCCGCCGCCGCCTCACCGTCGAAATCGCCCAAGAGGCCGAGCGGCGCAAATTCGCCGGCATCTTCACCCCCTCCACCTTCGGCAACATGTCCTTCTGCGAAGCCCTGGCGTGGAACACCACCACCATCCCCTTCGCCACCGCCATCGCGCCGATCTACCAACGCACCGTGGAAGACTTCGCCCAGGCCGCCGCCTTCATGCACGAAATCTCCGGCGGCCGCTTCAGCCTCGGCATCGGCATTGCCCACGGCCCCAGCCACGTGCGCATGGGCGTCACCCCCGGCAAACCGCTCGGCGACACCCGTGCCTTCATCGACAAATTCCGTTCCCTCGATAAATTCGGCGAACTCCCCCCCATCATCGTCGCCACCCTGCGGCAGAAAATGATCCAGCTCGCCGGCGAAAAAGGCCAAGGCCTGATCTTCGCCAACGCCAGCCTCAACCACACCCCAACCTCCCTCGCCGTGCTCCCCGAAGCCCACCGTACCGGCAAATTCTTCATCGGCAACATGATCCCCACCTGCATCACCGATGACATCGCCGCCGCCCGCGCCGTCCATCGCCGCACCCTCAACGGCTACGCCATGCTGCCGAACTACCGGAACTACTGGAAAGAAGCCGGCTACGAAGAAGAAATGACCGCCATCGAAACCTGCATCGCCGAAAACCGCCCCGACGATATCCAGAAATACCTCCACGACCGCTGGCTCGATGACGTCACCCTCTCCGGCCCCGCCACCAAAATCCGCGACGGCATCCAAGCCTGGCAAAACGCCGGAGTACACACCCCCATCATTGTCCCCTCCAGCGCCACCGGAGACCACCGCGCGGCAATCCAGGAAACGTTCACGGCTTTCGCGGACTGAGTGGGGGAGGGGAAGCAAGGCAAGGCCAGGGCTCTGCCCTGGACCCGCTGGGGGATGATCCCCCAGACCCCATCCGTTTAAGTAAGAGGCTCTGAGACTGACAGAGGGGGCCTACTCGATAGTTGCAACCATCGAGTAGGCCCCCTCTGTCAGTCTCAGAGCATTCCTTGCCTAAGCAGAAGAGGTCCAGGGGCTCGGCCCCTGGTGGGGTCGAGGGGCAAAGCCCCCGCCTTGCCTTGCTTCCTCTCGCCCCACCCAATCCGCGTTAGTCGTAAACGAATTCAGGGCCGTCGAGGTTGAGCGTGGGGAATTCGTCTTTTTCGTTCCAGTAGTCTTGGGTGTGTTGCCATTCGGGTTTGTCGCCGCGTTTGGGGAGCAGGTGCATGCCGCGCATGAGGTATCCCGGGTTGAAGTTTTCCGGGTCGATCCAGGGCAGTAGCGGCATGTTGTGGTCTTCCTCGCGCAGTGCGGGGGTGACTCGGTGGGCGCCTTTTTCCTTCATGTGGCTGAGCAGGCGGCACACGAAATCGGCCACCAGGTCGGCGCGCAGGGTCCAGGAGGCGCGGAAGTAGCCGAACACCCAGGCCATGTTGGGCACCCCGGTGAACATCATGCCGCGATAGGTCACGGTCTGGGCGAAATCGAGCGGTTTGCCGTCGATTTCGAAGCCGATATCGCCGAGCACGTTGAGGTTGAACCCGGTGGCGGTGACGATGATGTCGGCTTCCAGGGTGCGGCCGGATTTCAGCAGGATGCCACCTTCGACGAAGCGGTCGATTTCGTCGGTCACCACTTCGGCCTTGCCGTCCCGCACACCGGAGAACAGGTCGCCCTCGGGGATGAAGGCGATGCGCTGGCGCCAGGGGCGGTAGTTCGGGGTGAAATGCTTGTCGATATCGAAATCGCCGCCGAGGTAGTGGCGCACGCCGGAGAGCAGTTCCTGCTTGACCTTCTCGGGCTCGGATTCGGCGCGGCGGGTGAAGATCGCCTGCTCGTGCAGGATTTTGCGGCGGACGATTTCGTGGATCCAGGTCTCGTCGATGCCGAGTTCGCGCAGTTCATCGGCGATGGGAATGGCGTTGCGCCCGGTGCGGAAGAAGGTGGGCGAGCGCTGCAGCATTGTGATGTGGCCGACTTTTTTGGCCATCGCCGGGATGAGGGTGGCCGCGGTGGCGCCGGAGCCGATCACCACCACGCGCTTGCCGGTGTAGTCGAGGTCTTCGGGCCAGGTTTGCGGATGGACGATCTGGCCCTTGAAGTCAGCCATGCCGGCCCATTCCGGGGTATAGCCGGTTTCGTGGCGGTAGTAGCCCTGGCACATCCAGAGGAAATTGCAGGTGAAGCGCAGGGTCTGCCCGGTGTCGGTGCGCATCGCATCGACGGTCCAGAGATTGTCCTGGCTTGACCAGCTCGCGGTGAGAATTTTGTGGCGGTAGCGGATATGCGGGGCGAGATGGTTCTCGTCGATCACGTCGCCCATGTACTTGCGGATTTCGGCGGCCGAGGCGATCGGCGCCGTGGTCCAGGGCTTGAAGCGGTAGCCGAAGGTGTAGAGGTCCGAATCGGAGCGAATGCCGGGGTATTTGTGCGTCAGCCACGTGCCGCCGTAGCTCTCCTGGGTTTCGAGCACGACGAAGCTGGTGCCGGGGTTCTGCTGGGTGAGGTGATAGGCGCCCCCCACGCCGGAGATGCCGGCGCCGACGATCAGGACGTCGAAGTGCTCGGTAGTGACGGGCGCGGGTCGGACGATTGTCGCGGTGTCGTTCATGGGGCGATGCTTCTTTGCCGGTTTACGGTCTGGGGACGTTTTGTCAGATGCGTTTGTAGGGGCCAAACGGCAAGGGTGGCTAGCCGGAAGGTGGGCGCACGAGCCACGAGTGTGTGAGTTCGTCCTCCGGGCGCCTTGATCTGGATCAACGTTGCGCGCCGAGGCTTGCCGTGTCGCGGCGGGAACGCCACGATGACGCAAAGAGGAAACGCGAAAGGACTACCGCCATGGCGTATCGCCCGTTCGACCTTACCGGCAAGGTGGCGCTGGTCACCGGGGGCAATTCCGGCATCGGCCTGGGCATGGCCCGCGCCATCGCCGAAGCCGGCGCCGATATCGCGATCTGGGGCACCAACTCCGCCAAGAACGCCGCTGCCAAGGCTTCCCTCGCCGATACCGGCCGCAAGGTCCTCACACTGGAGTGTGACGTTGGCGACGAGGCGGCGGTCGAGGCCGCGATGGCGCACACACTCTCGGAACTTGGCCGCGTCGATGGCTGTTTCGCCAACGCCGGCGTTGGTGGCGGCGGCCGAGCGACGCCATTCGTCGACTACAGCACCGAGGCCTGGCGACGGGTGATGCGGGTGAACCTCGATGGCGCCATGTTCACCTTCCGCGCCGCCGCCCGCGCCATGGTGGCGCAGGGCACCGGCGGCACCATGGCCGGCACTGCC
>CAIMWH010000205.1 GCA_903845065.1 uncultured Rhodospirillales bacterium
CGAACTGGCGCATGCGCTTCTTGCCCTCCTTCTGCTTGTCGAGCAGCTTGCGCTTGCGCGAGATGTCGCCGCCGTAGCACTTGGCGGTCACATCCTTGGACAGCGCGCCGATGGTCTCGCGCGCTACCACGCGGCCACCGATGGCGGCCTGGATGGCGATCTTGAACAACTGGCGCGGGATGAGATCCTTCAGCTTTTCGCAGATCGAACGCCCGCGCCGGTCCGCCTGGCTGCGGTGGGCGATGAAGCTGAGCGCGTCCACCGGATCGGCGTTCACCAGGATGGAAATCCGCACCAGGTCGCTCTCCTGGTAGCCGTCCATCTGGTAGTCGAAGCTGGCATAGCCGCGGCTGACCGATTTCAGGCGGTCATAGAAGTCGAACACCACCTCGTTGAGCGGGATCTTGTAGACCGCCATCGCGCGGTTGCCGACATACGTCAGGTCCGCCTGTTGGCCGCGCCGCTCGCTGCACAGGGTCAGGATGGCGCCGAGATATTCGTCGGGCACCATGATGGTGGCCTTGATCCATGGTTCCTCGATGAACTGGATCTTCATCACATCCGGCATGTCGGCCGGGTTGTGCAACTCCTCCACCGCACCGGAGGTGAGGTGCAGGCGATATACCACCGACGGGGCGGTGGCGATGAGGTCGAGGTCAAACTCGCGGCTCAGCCGCTCCTGGATGATCTCCAGGTGCAGCAGCCCTAGGAACCCGCAGCGGAAGCCGAACCCCAGCGCCGCCGAGGTTTCGGCCTCATAGTGGAAACTCGCGTCGTTCAGCCGCAGCTTGGCCAGGCTGTCGCGCAGCTTCTCGAAATCGTCGGCATCAACCGGGAACAGCCCGCACCACACCACCGGGATGGAGGGCTTGAAGCCGGGCAGCGCGGCGGCCGCCGGCACGCGGTCATCGGTGATGGTGTCACCGACGGACACATCGGCCACCGTCTTGATGGAGGCCGTGATGTAGCCCATCTCGCCCGGCCCGAGGTCTTCCATCACCTCCAGCCGCGGCCGGAACACGCCGACCTGATCCACGTTGTGGACCGAGCCTCGCGCCATGAAGCGGATTTTCTGCCCCTTGCGGATATGGCCGTCCTTGATCCGGATGAGGATCACCACGCCGAGATACTGGTCGTACCAGCTATCCACCACCAGCGCCTTCAACGGCGCATTGCCGTCCCCCGTCGGCGGCGGCAGGCGCGTCACCAGCGCCTCCAGCACGCCCTCGATGTTGATGCCGGTCTTGGCCGAGATCATCACCGCGTCCGACGCGTCAAGCCCGATCACATCCTCGATCTGCTGCTTCACCTTGTCGGGCTCGGCGGCGGGCAGGTCGATCTTGTTGAGGATCGGCACGATCTCATGCTTCGCGTCGATCGCCTGGTACACATTGGCCAGCGTCTGCGCCTCAACCCCCTGCGAGGCATCCACCACCAGCAACGAGCCCTCGCACGCGGCCAGGCTGCGGCTCACCTCATAGGCGAAATCGACATGCCCCGGCGTGTCCATCAGGTTCAGCTCATAGGTCAGCCCGTCCTTGGCGAGATAGGCCAGCCGAACCGTCTGCGCCTTGATGGTGATGCCGCGCTCCTTCTCGAGGTCCATGTTGTCGAGCACCTGCTCGGTCATCTCGCGCGCCGTGAGCCCGCCGGTGTGCTGGATCAACCGATCGGCCAGCGTCGACTTGCCATGATCGATATGGGCGATGATGGAGAAGTTGCGGATCAGGGAGAGGGGAGTGTTGGTCATGGTGGGGTAGGGGCTTTCATCCGCTCTGTCAGCCGCGCAGCACGGCGCCGGTGGCTTTGGCCACGGCAGCAACCACTTTAGCACAGGCCGCTTCGATTTCCGCGTCCGTCAACGTACGTTCGCGCGGCTGGAACGTCACTTCGATGGCCAGCGACTTCTTGCCGGCCTCCATCTTGTCGCCCTCGTAGAGGTCGAACAGCGCAACCCCGGCGATCAGCGTGCGTTCGGCACCGCGCGCCGCCTTGAGCAGCGCCTCGGCGCCAGCCGCGCTGTCCACCACGAACGCGAAGTCCCGCTTGACCGGCTGGAACGCCGGCAGATCGGGCAGCGCCTTCTTCTTGCGCTTCGGCTCCTGGATCGCATTGAGGTCGATCTCGAAGGCCACGGCGGGGCCGGTGAGGTCGAGCGCCGCGATCACGCTCGGGTGCAGGGCGCCGAATGTGGCCAGCACGTTCTTGGGTCCCTGGCGCACCGTGCCGGAACGCCCGGGATGATAGTGCGCGGGCGCATCGGGCGTGGTGCTCAACGCATCCATCGGCACGCCGAGGGCGGCCAGCACGGCCCAGACGTCCGCCTTGGCGTCCATCGCGTCGGCCGTGCGGGCGGGGGCGTTCCAGGCGCGCGGGGTCTGCCCCGCGCGGATGCCGGCGGCGAACACCGTTTGCCCATCGGCACGGAAGGCCGGGCCGATTTCGAACAGGTTCACATCGGCATAGCCACGCGCGGCGTTGCGGCTGGCGGCCATCGCCAGGGTGGCGAGCGGGGTGGCGCGGAGTTGGTCGAGGTCGGCCGCGATCGGGTTGAGCAGGCGCAGGGCCTCGGGCGCCGGGCCGAAATGGGCGGCTTCCTTGGCCGGCATGAAGCTGAACGTCACCGACTCGGCATAGCCCTGGGCGGCGATGATGCGCCGGGCCAACGCGTTGCGGGTCTGCCGTGCCGTCAGCGTGGGCGCCGGCACCGGCACGGATTGCGGCATCGACACGGCGGGCACCGCATCGAGCCCCCCGAGCCGCAACACTTCCTCGACCAGGTCGGCCTCGGGCTCCATCGCATCGCGGCCGGCGGCGGCCTTGGCGGCCTTTTCCGGCGCCATGGCGGGATCAGGCTCAAGCGCGCTGCTTGCCGCCACGTCATTGCGCCAGGACGGCACGTTGACGGTGACGCTGCCGGCATCGCGGGCGGCCACGGTGAAGCCGAGGCGCTCGAGACGTCCCACCGCCTCATCCGCCGGGACATCCAGGCCGCCGAACGCCGCCAACCGAGCGAAACGCAGCATGGCGGTGCGGCGCCAGGCCGGCTCGGCGCCGGCCATGGCAACCTCGGAAGGCGTGCCGCCACAGAGTTCCATGATCATCGCGGTGGCCAGATCAGTCGCATCCCGCAGCAACGCCGGATCAATCCCGCGCTCGAACCGGCTGCGCGCGTCGGACGCGATCTGGTGATGCCGGCCGGACAGCGCCACCGCCACCGGATTGAACAGCGCGCATTCGATGAACACGTTCGTGGTGCCCTCGTCGCACCCTGTGGCCTCGCCGCCGATGACGCCGGCTAGCGACTGCACACCAGTGGCATCGGCGATGGCGCAATCCACGGGGCGCACGACGTAGTCCTTGCCGTTCAGCGCCCGGAAACTCTCACCCGCGCCCGGCCGGAACGTCAGCTTGCCGCCCTGCACCTTGTCGGCGTCGAACACATGCAGGGGACGGCCGAGGTCGATGGTGAAGAAGTTGGTGACATCCACCAGCGCGTTGATCGGCCGCAGCCCGATCGAGGTCAGCCGGTCCTGCAACCACTGCGGGCTCGGCCCGTTCTTGATGCCGCGCACGGTGCGCCCGAGCACCCACGAGCAGGTCTCAGGCATCTCGATCGCCCAGGCGATGGCGCTCGGCCCCACCGCGGCGATGGCCGGCACGTTCAACGGCTTGAGGGTGCCGATGCCGGCGGCGGCCAGGTCCCGCGCCACGCCGCGTACGCTCAGCGCATCGCCCCGGTTGGGCGTCACCGCTATATCGATGATGGGATCATCCATTCCCGCCCACACCGGATACGGCGTGCCCACCGGCGCATCCTCGGGCAGGTCAACGATGCCGGTATGGTCCTCGCCGAGGCCCATCTCCCGCATCGAGAGCAGCATCCCCTCGGACTTCACGCCGCGGATTTCACCTACCTTGAGCGTGGTGTTGGTGCCCGGGATGAACGCCCCGGCGGCGGCGAACACGCCCTTCATGCCGGTGCGCGCATTTGGCGCTCCGCACACCACGGAGTGGATGCCGTGGCCGTTGTCCACCTTGCACATCCGCAGACGGTCGGCATTGGGATGCTGCACCGCCTCGATCACATAGGCCACACGGAATTCCGCCAACGCCGCCCCGCGATCCTCCACACCCTCGAGTTCGAGGCCGATCATGGTCAGTGCATCGGTGATCTCGGTGAGCGAGGCCGAGGTATCGAGGTGGGTCTTGAGCCAGGAAAGGGAGAACTTCATCTCACACGCCCTCGTGCAGCATGGCGGCCGCCAGCGGGTTGAAGCCGTAATGGCGCAGCCAGCGGATATCCGATTCGTAGAACGGCCGCAGATCGGGAATGCCGTGTTTCAGCATCGTCACCCGCTCGATCCCCATGCCGAAGGCAAAGCCCTGCCACTCCCGCGCATCGATGCCGCAGTTGGCCAGCACCTTCGGGTGCACCATCCCGGAGCCCAGGATTTCGAGCCAGTCCCCGCCGCCGCCAAGTTCGCCGGTTTTCCGGTTCCAGCCGATATCCACTTCCATCGAGGGCTCGGTGAACGGGAAGTAGGACGAGCGGAACCGCACCGGCAGGTTGGAGATACCGAAGAACGTGCGCAGGAAGTCGATCAGGCAGCCTTTGAGATGCCCCAGGGTCAGCCCGCGATCGATCGCCAGCCCCTCCACCTGGTGGAACATCGGGCTGTGCGTCGCATCATGGTCGGCGCGATAGGTGCGGCCCGGCACGATCACCCGGATCGGCGGCTCCTGCGAAATCATCGTGCGGACCTGCACCGGCGAGGTGTGCGTGCGCATCACGCGGCGGCGGCCGCCTTCCTCCATGGCCGGGAGGTAGAAGGTATCCATGTCTTCGCGCGCCGAATGGTGGGCGGGGATGTTGAGCGCGCCGAAATTGCGCCAGTCATCTTCCACATCCGGCCCCTCGGCGATGGCGAACCCCATGGCGCCGAAAATGGCGGCCATCTCCTCCATGGTGCGGCTGATCGGGTGGATCAGGCCGTTCACCGTCGGACGCGGCGGCAGCGTCACGTCCATGCGCTCGGCGGCCAGGCGGCTGTTCATCGCCGCGGCGTCGAGCGCCGAACGACGGGCCTCGATCGCCGCCGTGATGGTGTCTTTGACCACATTCAGCGCGGCGCCACGCACCCGGCGCTCCTCGGGCGAAACGCGGCCGAGTTCCTTCAGCTTGGCGGTCAGCGTGCCGTTCTTGCCTAGCACGGCGACGCGCACCGCGTCCCACGCGCGCAGGTCGGTGGCGGCAGCGAGGGCGGCCTCGGTTTCGGCGGTGAGGGCGGCGAGATCGTCGGTCATGGCGTTCTGGATCCGATGTGGGGCGGACGAAAAAGGGCCGCCCTGACGGGCAGCCCTTTACGTTTTATCGCACGTCCGTGGAAGTGGACGAACTTAGGCGGCCGGGGCCTCGGTAGCCGGGGCGGCAGCAGCGGCCATCACGGCCTGAACCTGCTGCACGATGGCGCTAAACGAGGTCGGGTCGTCAAAGGCGATCGCGGCGAGCACCTTGCGGTCCATCTCGATGCCGGCCGACTTCAGGCCGAAGATGAACTTCGAATAGGTGAGGCCATGCTCGCGGACGGCAGCGTTGATGCGCTGGATCCACAGGCCGCGGAACTCGCGCTTCTTAACGCGACGGTCGCGATAGGCGTACTGGAGCGACTTTTCGAGACGCTCGAGGGCAATGCGGTAATTGGTGGACGACCGGCCAAAGAAGCCCTTGGAGGCGTCGATAACCTTCTTGTGACGGGCGTGAGTCGTTACGCCCCGCTTGACGCGTGCCATGCTCTATATCTCCTTACCGCAGACCGTAGGGGGCCCACTGCTTGACGGTCAGGCCATCGGCCTCCGTCAAGGTCTGGCTGCCACGACCCTGGCGCTTCATTTTCTGCGGGCGGTTGATCAGGCCATGGCGCTTGTTGCCGGGGCCGGCGAGAACCTTGCCGGTCGCGGTAATCTTGAAGCGCTTCTTGACCGATGACTTGGTCTTCATCTTGGGCATTTGGGTCTCCTTCTGGTGATCCCCCGTCCCTACCGCATCAGGCGGCAAATACGCGGGCATCGCGGCCGGGCATGCCCTACAGGCCCGGACTCGCGGATGAGGGGCGGGGTATAACGGCGGGGGGCACCCCGCGCAAGCGCTCCCGCATCTTGTCGGCGCAAGGGGCACATGCGCATCCTGCGGCCCAGAACGCGCGCCCTCCCTGGAGCACCCTGTCATGACCGATTTCCCCCCCGTCCGCTACGGCATCCTCGGCGCCGCCAACATCGCCCGCCAGTTCACCCGCGGCGTGGCCGGCTCCTCCCAGGCCCAGGTGGTGTGCGTCGGCAGCCGTGGCGCGGACAAGGCCGCGGCCTTCGCCGCCGAATGCGGCATTCCGCGCAGCCATGGCTCCTACGAGGCGGTGCTGGCGGACCCCGAGGTGGAGGCGGTCTACATCCCGCTGCCCAATGACAAGCACGCCGAATGGGCGATCAAGGCCGCCGCCGCCGGCAAGCATATCCTGAGCGAAAAGCCGCTCTGCATGGGCGGCGCCGAGGCGGTGGCGATGTTCACCGCCGCGAAAACCCACGGTGTGCATCTGCGCGAGGCCTACCCTTACATGTCCCAGCCGCAAACCTTGCGGGTGCGCGAGCTGATGGCCTCGGGCGCGGTCGGCAAGGTGCAGACCATGTCCGCCGCTTTCGGCTTCTCCATCGCCAACGCCGATGGGACTCCCAAGGTCGACCCCGCCAACATCCGCCTCGTCCCCGCCCGCGGCGGCGGAGCCCTGCTTGACGCCGGCACCTACGCGATGAGCTTCGTCCGCCTGGTGGTGGGCGAGCGCCCCACCCGGGTGAACGCCATCGCCCGCAACACCACCACCGGGGTGGACCTCACGGTGGCCGCCACACTCGAATTTCCCTCCGGCACCCTCGCCCAGATCACCTGCTCGATGGCCAGCTCCTTCCACCGCAATGCCACCATCATCGGGGACGCCGGCATCATCGAGACCACCTACTCCAACCACGCCCCCGCCGAGGGTAAGCTCTCGCTGCGGGTCAAGCGCGGCATCCCCAACACCACCGCCTTCGAAACCGAGGAAGTGGACGGCGCCGACGGTTTCCGCCTCGAAGCCGAAAGCTTCGCCCGTCTCGTCCGCACCGGAACCGGCTGGAACGGCGCCACCGAGGCCGAGTCGGTCGACATCGCGCTCGCCTTGGCAGCCATCGCCAAGAGCGCCCGCGACGGCGGCTGGGTCTCGCTCGGCTAGGCGGGACTCGGCCGCCCCTTCCGCCTAGGTCGTTGCGCGCGCCTGCCATCGTGGCGGCCGACGCAACCTTGGGGGCGTACGATGCGGATCATAGCTTGGCTGATGCAGGTATCGATGTTCGTGGCGGGGATCACCGGTGGCGCGCACGCCCAGCAATCGTTCACCGGATTGCCGCAACTTCCCGGGAATGTTTTTGGCAACGGTGGACCAAGCGGTCCGATCAACCCGGCTCAGGATTATTTGCTTGTCGCACAGCCGCCTAACGGCGGTACCTATGCACTGCGCCT
This sequence comes from uncultured Rhodospirillales bacterium, assembly GCA_903845065.1. GTDB lineage: Bacteria > Pseudomonadota > Alphaproteobacteria > Acetobacterales > Acetobacteraceae > CAIYPH01. Next base: position 7,550 of record CAIMWH010000205.1, read on the forward strand.
CGGCAACTTCGCCAGCGCCCAGGACCTTGCCGCGACCAACGCCACACTTGCCGCCACGAATGGCGCCCTTGGCAGCAGCCTCGCCGCCACCAACGCCGCCATCGGCCACGAGCACGTCCTGATGCTGCGCGGCGTCGCCATGGCCAGCGCCTTCAACATCACCGCCCCCAACCCCGGTGACCGCTTCTCGCTGAACGTTGGTGGCGCCAGCTTTGGCGGCGAGGCGGTCGGCAGCGTCAGTGCCGCCTGGCAGGTCGCCCCCCGGGCGCTGCTCTATACCGGCGTCGCGCAAAGCAGCGGTCAAACAATGGTGAAGGGCGGATTATCGATTTCACTTCCGTAGCGCCGTCCGGCGGCGGCACCATATTGACAGTGTATTGCCGCAAATCGGCCTTGCCGATGCGGCTTGCTGTCGTGGTGCCGCGACGGTGCGGCACGCCGTCGCTGTCACGCTCGTTCGAGGGGACACTCCATGCGCTTGTCGAGAAGAATGCTGTTCACCGGCTTCGGCCTTATCGCCCTTGCGCCGATCGCCGCACATGCCCAGGGCGAACGCGGCTACCCACCCGTGCCGGCCCTGCGCGAGGAAATGATCCCGCCGCCGCCGCGCGAACGCATGCTGTGGGAGCCCGGCCACTGGCACTGGAACGGCGGCCAGTACGTCTGGATCCGCGGCCACTACATCGAGCGCGGCCGCTTCACCCGCTGGGAACACGGCCACTGGGAAATCCGCGGCGGCGTGCAGGTCTGGGTGCCTGGCCACTGGGTGTAGGCTCGCCCGCCGTAGGTCTGGCCCCCGCCCAGCGTGGGGGTCGGCCGGCGGTCTACCCTTTGTTCCCGCCCTCGCGTCCCATATAAGCGCGCGATGCGCACCCCGTTCCTCAAGATGCATGGCTGCGGCAACGATTTCGTCGTGTTCGACGAACGCGCCGGCACGCTCGGCCTGACCGCACGCCGCGCCGCCGCCATCGCCGACCGCCACACAGGCGTCGGCTGCGACCAGTTCATCGTGCTCGAACCCCCGCCGCCCGGCTCCACCGCCGACGTGTTCATGCGCATCCGCAACCCCGACGGCGGCGAAGCCGGCGCCTGCGGCAACGCGACGCGCTGCGTCGTCCACCTTCTCGCCACTGAAACCGGCCGCCGCGACCTCACGGTGCAAACCATCTCCGGCCTGCTCCCCGCCCATGTCGGCGATGACGGCCGCATCACCGTGGACATGGGCCCCGCCCGCCTCGCCTGGCAGGATATTCCCCTCGCCCACCCCGCCGACACCCTCCACCTCGATCTCGCCGCCGGCCCCGTGGCGGACCCGGCGGCCGCCTCCATGGGCAACCCCCACGCCACCTTCTTCGTCCCCGATGTCGAAACGCTCGAAATCGCCACCCTCGGCCCCCAGCTCGAACGCGCCGCGATCTTCCCCGATCGCGCCAACATCGGGTTCGCCACCATACTCGCGCCGGATCGCATCCGCCTGCGCGTCTGGGAACGCGGCGCCGGCCTCACCTTGGCCTGCGGCTCCGGCGCCTGCGCCACCATCGTCAACGCCGCCCGCCGTGGCCTCACCGGCCGCCACGCCACCATCATCGCCGACGGCGGCCAACTCGACATGGAATGGCGCGCCGACGGCCACGTCCTGATGACCGGCCCGGTCGCCACCGCCTTCCACGGCATGATCGACCTGGCGGACTTCCCGGCATGACCGACATCCTGACCTTCGGCTGCCGCCTCAACACCTACGAAAGCGAGGTCATGCGCGGCCACGCGGCGGCCCTCACTGACACCGTCATCATCAATACCTGCGCCGTCACCGCCGAAGCCGAGCGCCAGGCCCGCCAGGCCATCCGCCGCCTGCACCGCGAACGCCCGGATGCCAAAATCGTCGTCACCGGCTGCGCCGCGCAAATCGCGCCCGATCGCTGGGCCGCCCTGCCCGGCGTCTCCCGCGTGCTCGGCAACGCCGAAAAGCTGCTGCCCGAAAGCTGGGCGCCCGGCGCCGGCACCGCGGTGTCGGACATCATGCTGGCCACCGAAACCGCCGGCCACCTGGTCACCGGCTTCATGGGCCGCGCCCGCGCCTTCGTCGAGGTTCAGCAGGGCTGCGACCACCGCTGCACCTTCTGCATCATCCCCTTCGGCCGCGGCCCCAGCCGCTCCGTGCCGCTCGGCGCCATCGTCGACCAGGTCCGCACCCTCGTCGCCTCCGGCTACCGCGAAGTGGTGCTGACCGGGGTGGACGTCACCAGCTTCGGACCCGACCTGCCCGGCGCCCCCACCCTCGGCCAGATGATCCGCCGCGTGCTGGCCCTCGTCCCCGAACTGCCCCGCCTGCGCCTCTCCTCGCTCGATCCGGTGGAGATCGACGAGGACCTCTGGCGCCTGATCGAAACCGAGCCGCGCGTGATGCCCCATCTGCACCTCTCGCTCCAGGCCGGCTCGGACCTCATCCTCAAGCGCATGAAGCGCCGCCACCTCGCTGCCGACGCCGCCGCCGCCATCGCCCGCGCCCGCGCGCTCCGCCCCGGCATCGCCATCGGGGCGGACGTCATCGCCGGATTCCCCACCGAGACCGACGAACTCTTCGCCGAAACCCTCGATTTCGTGCAGGAAGCCGAAATCCCCTTCCTCCACGTCTTCCCCTACAGCGAGCGCCCCGGCACCCCGGCCGCCCGCATGCCCGCCGTCCCCGTCGCCCTGCGCCGCGAACGCGCCGCCCGCCTGCGCGCCGCCGGTGCCGCCATGGCCGCCCGCTTCTACGCCACCCAGGTCGGCACCATCACCGATGTGCTGGCCGAAACCGAAACCGGCGGCCACACCGCTCATTTCGCCCCGGTCCGCATCGCCGCCACCCCGGGCGCCCTCCTGCGCGCCCGCATCATCGCCGCCAATGACGACGGCCTGCTCGCGGAGCCCGCCTGATGGCCCTCGGATTTCTCTCCCGCCTCAAGCAGGGGCTGGCGCGCAGCACCGAAAAACTCGCCGCCGGCATCACCGCCGTCTTCACCAAGCGCAAACTCGATGACGCCGCCCTCGAAGACCTCGAAGACCTCCTCATCGGCGCCGACCTCGGCACCGAGGTGGCAAAGAAAATCATCGCCAGCTTCCGCCGCACCCGCTTCGGCAAGGAAGTCGGCGACGACGAAATCAAGCACGCTTTGGCCGAGGAAATCTCCGCCATCCTCGCCCCGGTCGCCCGCCCTTTGGTGATCGACCGCACCCTCAAGCCCCACGTCGTCCTCGTCGTCGGCGTCAACGGCACCGGCAAAACCACCACCATCGGCAAACTGGCGCAAAGCTTCGGCGAACAGGGCATCCGCGCGATGCTGGTCGCCGGGGATACCTTCCGCGCCGCCGCCGTCGAACAACTCCAGGTCTGGGGCCAGCGCACCGGCTGCGAGGTCGTCTCGGGCCAGGCCGATGGGGACGCCGCCGGCCTCGCCTTCGACGGCCTGTCCCGCGCCAAGTCCGCCGGGGTGGACCTCCTGCTCGTCGATACCGCCGGCCGCCTGCACAACAAGGGCGCCCTGATGGAGGAACTGCGCAAGATCATCCGCGTGCTGCGCAAGCAGGACCCCACCGCGCCGCACTCCGTCCTCCTCGTACTCGATGCCACCACAGGGCAGAACGCCGTCCAGCAGGTCCGCGTGTTCAAGGAAATGGTGGACGTCAGCGGCCTCGTGGTCACCAAACTCGACGGCAGCGCCCGTGGCGGCATCGTGGTGGCGCTGGCGGACGAATTCGCGTTGCCGGTTCATGCGGTGGGCGTGGGGGAACAGGCCGGTGACCTGCGCCCGTTCGATCCTGGCGAGTTCGCGCGTGGGTTGGTTGGGTTGTAGAAGCCATCGGATGGAAAGTTTGTGCTTCTTTTTTCAAAAAGAAGCGCTTCCTTCGACCCCTACTTATCCATCAAAACCTTAAG
>CAIMWH010000206.1 GCA_903845065.1 uncultured Rhodospirillales bacterium
CCGTGCCCGGCGGAGCCTTGCTTCCGGCTTCAGTTCACCCGCTGCGACTGCGCGTAAGCGTTATACAAATCCCGCGCCGTCCGCCCAAGCGGCCCCGGCTGCAGGTCGCGCGACTCATAGCGCGTCACGAACTGCACCTTGCCGGCGTTGCCGGTGGTGAACATTTCGTCGGCCTTGTCGAGTTCGTCCACCTTCACCGTGCGTTCCTCCACCGTCACGCCATTGGCGCGCAGCAGTTGGATGGTGCGGTTGCGGGTGATGCCGGCGAGGAAGGTGCCGTTGGGGATCGGCGTCACCACCACCCCGTTGATGCCGAGGAAGATATTGGACGAGCAGGTCTCGGCGACATTGCCGAGCGCATCGAGCACCACGCCGTTGTTGAACCCGCGCGCCAGGATTTCCGCCACGCCGCGCGCCGAGTTGGGATACAGGCACGAGGCCTTGGCGTCGGTGGGGGCGCTTTCCGGGGTCGGCCGGCGAATGGTGCGGCACAGGCCGAGCGTCAGGCCCTGGCCCTTCGGCATCGGCGAGACATAGATGCACAGCAGGAATTCGCAGCTATCGCCGTCCGTCGAGATCGGCCCATGCCCGCCGCGCGTCGCCCAGAACATCGGGCGGACGTAGAGTTCCGCGTCGGCTGGGAAGCGGCGGATGCCTTCGAGCATCAGCGCGAAGATTTCCTCGGCGGTCTGCTTGGGGTTGAGCCCCAGCGCGCGGGCCGAGCGGATGGCCCGGGCGGCATGCAGGTCGAGATCGGGGCCGCCGCCGCCGAAGGCGCGCCCGCCGTCAAAGATGATCGAGCCGAGCCAGAACGCATGATCGCGCGGACCGAGGACGGCAGGGCTGCCCTCCTGCCATGCGCCGTTCCAGAAGGTGAGAGTGTCCATGCCAGCCTCTTGTTATTAACGCGCCTGCGGTCTGCCCTCATTTCACGCGGGGCGGTAGTCCGCTGCCGGCATGGCTGACTATCGGAGGGCCGCCGCGATCGTCGCCGTGTTGTGGCGGATCATCGCGATGTAGGTTCCCGCCGGCCCATCGGGCGCGGAGAGCGCGTCGGAGAACAACTGCCCGCCGACGCGCACCCCGGTCTCCCGGGCCACGGTTTCCAGCAACACATCGCGCCCGACATTCTCCAGGAACAACGCCCGGATATGCTCGCGCCGGATCTGCCCGATCAGCGCGGCAAGCTCCTTGGCCGACGGTTCGCCCTCGGTGGACATCCCCTGCGGCGCGCGGAAATCGATCCCATAGGCGGCGCCGAAATACCCCAGCGCGTCATGCGTCGTCACCACCAGGCGCTGCGCCCGCGGGATGGCGGCGAAGGTGGCACGCACCTCGGCATCCAACGCCGCAAGCTCCGCGCGATAGGCCTCCGCCGCCGCGCGATAGGCCGCCGCGCCATCCGGATCGGCCGCGATCAGCGCGTCGCGGATGGTGCCGGCGTAGCGGATCGCGTTCGCCACATCCTGCCAGGCATGCGGGTCGATTTCGGCGTGCCCGCCTTCCATCATCTTGCGCGGCGTGATCCCCCGCGTCGCCACCACCACCGGCCGCTTGAGCTTCACCGCGCCGACGAGCCGATCGGTCCAGCCCTCGATCCCCAGGCCGTTGACGATGAACACATCCGCCGCCGCGATCGCCTGCACATCGGATGGGCGCGGCTCAAATGTGTGCAGGTCCTGGTTCGGCCCCACCAGGCTGGTCACCGCCACCCGATCCCAGCCGATCCGCCGCACCAGGTCCGCCAGCACCGAAAACGTCACCACCACCCGCAATGGCGCCGCCGCCCGCCCCATCGCCGGCACCAGCCCCGCAACCCCGGCCAGCACGGCCCGCCGCCCAATCCGCATGAAACCCTCCGCTCCGCGTTGAGAGTTTTGTTATAATATAACATACCAATCCGACAACCCCCCGGCTTGCCCGCCACCCACCCCGCGTCTACTCACCCTGCCAACAGCAAACGGAACCCCCCGTGCCGCACGCCCAGGACTCCACGCGCCGCTGGCTGGCCCTCGTCGTGCTTCTCGCCGGCGCCCTGCTGCCCCCGGTCGATTTCTTCATCGTCAACGTGGCGCTGCCCTCGATGCGGCAGACGCTGGGGATTTCCGCCGCCGACGCCCAACTCGTGCTTTCCGGCTACGCCGCGTCCTACGCCGTGTTCCTCGTCACCGGCGGCCGCCTGGGCGATCTCTACGGCCGGCGCCGCTATTTCTGCCTCGGCGTCGGCGGCTTCACGCTGGCCTCGCTGATCTGCGGCCTGGCCCCGAGCGGTCTGGTCCTCGTGATCGGGCGCGTCCTGCAAGGCCTGTCCGCCGCGATGCTGGTGCCGCAGGCCCTTGGCTCCATCCGCGCTTTGTTCACCGGCCCCTCCCTCGGCCGCGCGATGGGTTTCTATGGCATGACCCTCGGCCTTGGCGGCGTCGCCGGGCAGTTCCTCGGCGGCGCCATCACGTCGGCGGATTTCTTCGGTCTGGGCTGGCGCATGGTGTTCCTGGTGAACGTGCCGATCGGCTGCCTCGCCATTGCCGGCACCTACGCCCTGGTGCCCGAGACCAGCGCCACCGAACGCCCACGCCTTGATATCGGCGGCGCCATCCTGATCTCCCTCGCCTTGGCCGCTACCATCCTCCCGCTGTCCGAAGGGCGCGAGCGCGGCTGGCCCTGGTGGTGCTTCGTGCTGCTGGCGTGCGCCCCGGCGCTGATCGCGCTGTTCGTCGCCTACGAGAAGCGCCTCGGCGCCCAGGGCGGCATGCCCATTCTCGACCTCGCGCTCCTGCGCATCCGCAACTTCCGCCGCTTCGCCCTGGTGGCCGGCACGTTCTTCTGGACTACCGCTTTCTACATGCTGTTCGGCATCTACCAGCAGGAAGGGCAGGGGAGCGACGCGCTGCATACCGGCCTCGGCATCATGCCCTACGGCATCGGCCTTTTCTTCGGTCCCCTGCTCACCGGCCCGCTGCCACAGCGCATTCAGCCCTATTTGTTCGCCATCGGCTTCGGCTGCGAAATCCTCGGCTATGCCGCCATTGCGCTGGCGGTCTTCACCCAGGCCCCCTGGTGGGCCCTGATGGCGACGCTCGCCTTCACCGGCTTCAGCCAGGGCGTCGCCATGCCGCGCCTGTTCACCCTCGCATTGGCGGACGTACCGGCCGCCCAGGCCGGGCTCGCGGCCGGGGTGGTCAACATGATGCTGCAAATCGGCGCCGCCATCAGCGCGTCCGGGATCGCGACCATCTTCTTTGCCGTGCTCGGCACCGCCACGGGCCCCGCCGCCTACGGCCATGCCCTCGGGGTCGCGATGATCGCCCTCGTCGGCGGCCTTGCCGCGGCCTGGTTGATCGTCGCCCGGCGTTAGCGACCGGTTAGCCATCTCCCCCCATAGTCCTTGCCTCGGGCAACGGTGGAGAGATGCGATGAGCCTGCTGCGGATACTGCGAAGACGCCCCCGCCCACCGGTTGCCGAACTGGTGATCCCGGCCGAGGCTCCGCCCGCGCCTCCGCCCACCGCGTCCGAGGACCATGCCCGGCTGCTGCAAACCTGCGAACTGCTGGAGGCTGATCTCGATTCCGCCGTCGCCGAAGTCAAGCAATCCGGGGATGCCGCCTTGCTGCGCGGTGCCCGCATGCAGGACGAAGCCGCCGCCATCGCCGAGGACATGGCGCTGTCCGCCGAAGCGGCCGACCGTGCCAGCGCCAACGTCGCCGCCGTCGCCGCCGCGGCCGAGCAGCTTTCCGCCGCCGGCCGTGAAATCGCCGGCCAGGCCGCCGCCTCCAACCTCAGCGCCAACCGCGCCGTCACCGAGGCGGGCAGCGCCGCCACCACCATGGAGGCTCTGCGCCAGGCCGCCGAGCGCATCGGCGCCATCGTCCGCGCCATCGCCGACGTCGCCGAGCGCACCAACCTGCTCGCCCTGAACGCCACCATCGAGGCCGCCCGCGCCGGGGAGGCCGGTCGCGGTTTCGCGGTGGTTGCCAGCGAGGTGAAGGCGCTGGCCCGCCAGACCACCCGCGCCACCGAGGATATCGCCGCACGCATCCATGAAATCCAGGGTGCCACCACCGCCGCCGTCGCTGCCATCGGCCGGGTGGGCGGCGCCGTCCATGAGATCGACAGCCACAGCGCCAGCGTCGCCGCCGCCGTCGAGGAGCAGGAGGCCACCATCCGTGAAATCGCCCGCAGCGTGGAACAGGCCGCCGCCGACGCCTCCAGCGTCGCCGGCACCGTGCGCGCCGGCGCCGCCCGCAGCGCCACCATGCGCGTGCTGGCCGCCGAAGCCGCCGCCGCGATGCATGAAACCGGCGAACGCATCGGGGACCTGCGCGGCACCATGGTGGTCTCCCTGCGCTCCTCCGCCGCTGGGGATCGTCGCGGCGAAGCCCGCGTCCCGGTCCGCCTCACCGCCCGCCTCGCCGCCGCCGGGCGGGACATCGCGGTCGAAGTGCTTGATATCTCCCAAGGCGGCGCCCTGCTCCGCGCGGGCGGCGCGGCGGACCAGGTGAGCGAACACCAGCCCGTCAGCATCGACATCCCCCGTATCGGCCGCCTCGACGCCATCGTGCTCGGCCGCAGCCGTGCCGGCGTGCACCTCGCCTTTCCGCCCGCCCAGACCGAGGTCACCGCCCGCCTCGCCGGCCTCATCGCCGAAGTGGCCGCCGCCGATGCCCGCTTCACCGATGCCGCGCGCGATGCCGCCGCCCGCATTGCCGCCATGTTCGAGCAGGCGCTCGCTGCCGGCGACATCACCGAGGCCGCCCTGTTCGATACCGACTACCAGCCGATCGCCGGCTCCAATCCGCCGCAACACACCACCGGCACCAGCGCCCTCGCCGATCGCCTGCTCCCCGCCATCCAGGAACCGCTGTTGTCGCTCGATCCCCGCGTGGTGTTCGCCGTCGCCGTCGATCGCAACGGCTACCTGCCCACCCACAACACCCGCTTCTCGCAGCCGCAACGCCCCGCCGATCCGGTGTGGAACGCCGCCAACAGCCGCCAGCGCCGTATCTTCAACGATCGTGCCGGCCTCGCCGCCGCCCGCTCCACCCGCAACTTCATGGTGCAAAGCTATGAGCGGGACATGGGCAACGGCCTGAAAATGCTCATGAAGGAGGCCGACGCGCCGATCCGCATCGCCGGGCGCCACTGGGGCGGCTTCCGCCTCGCCTACGAAGCCGGCTGACGCCCTCCCGCTCCCCCGTTCATCCAAGGTTGCATCCCGCGCGCAAGGGGCCGATTCTGCACCACCATTCGCGAGAGGCAGCATCGATGGACGAGGATTTCCGCAAGGCCGCGCTGGACTATCACCGCCTGCCGCGGCCGGGGAAACTGTCGGTCGAGCCAACCAAGCGCATGGCCACCCAGCGTGACCTCGCGCTTGCCTACTCCCCGGGCGTCGCCGCCGCGTGCCTCGAAATCGCCGCCAACCCGGATACCGCGACGCTCTACACCGCCCGTGGCAACCTCGTGGCCGTCATCTCCAACGGCACCGCCGTGCTCGGCCTCGGCAATATCGGCGCGCTTGCCGGCAAGCCGGTGATGGAGGGCAAGGCCGTCCTGTTCAAAAAATTCGCCGGGATCGACGTGTTCGATATCGAAGTCGACGAACTCGATCCCGACAAGTTCTGCGATGTGGTCGCCGCCCTGGAGCCCACCTTCGGCGCCATCAACCTCGAGGACATCAAGGCCCCCGAGTGCTTCTACATCGAGGAAAAACTGCGTACCCGGATGAACATCCCGGTGTTCCACGATGACCAGCACGGCACCGCCATCACGGTGGCCGCCGCCGTGCGCAATGGTCTGGTCCTGCAAGGCAAGCGCCTGGAGGACGTGAAGCTCGTCACCTCCGGCGCCGGTGCGGCCGCCATGGCCTGCGTCGATCTCCTCGTCGCCATGGGCCTCAAGGCCGAGAATGTCTGGCTCACCGACATCAAGGGCGTGGTTCACGCCGGCCGCGAAGGGCTCGATGACCGCATGGGCCGCTATGCCCGCCACACCGATGCCCGCTCGTTGGACGAAGTGCTGCATGGCGCGGATATCTTCATGGGCCTCTCGGCGCCCCGCGTGCTGAAGGCCGAGTGGCTGCCCCGCCTCGCCGAAAAGCCGCTGATCCTGGCGCTCGCCAACCCCGATCCCGAAATCCTCCCCGAGGCCGTCCGCGCCGTCCGTCCGGATGCCATCATGGCCACCGGGCGGTCGGACTATCCGAACCAGGTCAACAACGTCCTCTGCTTCCCCTTCATCTTCCGTGGCGCGCTCGATTGCGGCGCAACCACCATCAACGAGGCGATGAAGCTGGCGGCGGTCGAAGCGATCGCCGAACTCGCCCGCGTCGAGGCGTCCGAGGTGGTGGCCGCGGCCTATGGCGGCACCGCCCCGGTGTTCGGGCGCGAATACATCATCCCCAAGCCGTTCGACCCGCGGCTGATCCTGCAGATCGCCCCCGCCGTGGCCCGCGCCGCGATGGACAGCGGCGTCGCGCGTCGCCCGATCGCCGATTTCGCCGCCTACCGGACCGAACTCGAACGCTTCGTCTTCCGCTCCGGCCAACTCATGCGCCCGGTGTTCGAGGCCGCCAAGGCGGCCCCGGCCCGCATCGTCTACGCCGAGGGCGAGGACGAACGGGTGCTCCGTGCCGCGCAAACCCTGGTGGATGACGGCATCGCCGAACCCATCCTGCTCGGCCGCCGCGCCGTCATCGAAAGCCGGGTGCGCGAAATGGGCCTGCGGATGGACCTCGCACACAGCGTCCACATCCTTGACCCCGAGGCGGATGACGCAATTTTCGCGCCCCTGGTGGCCGAATACCAGGCCATGGTGGGCCGCCGTGGCGTGCCCCCCGGTTCGGCCGCGCGCCGCCTGCGCACCCGCACCACGGTGGCCGCCGCCATGCTGCTCCACACCGGCCAGGCGGACGCGGCGATCTGCGGCGGCAATGGCGATTGGTGGCGGCAGATGGAATACGCCATGCCCATCATCCCCAAGCGCGCCAACGTCTCGCGCATCTACGCCCTCTCGTGCCTCATCCTGCCCGCCGGCGCGCTGTTCATCTGCGACACCTACATGAACGTGGACCCCACCGCCGAGCAGATCACCGAGATGACCCTGCTGGCCGCCGATGCGGTGCGCGCCTTCGGCCTCACGCCGAAAGCCGCCCTCCTGAGCCACTCCAGCTTCGGCGCCTCCAAATCCCCCTCGGCGCGCAAGATGCGCAATGCGCTCGGCATGATCCGCGCCCGCGCGCCCGACCTTGAGATCGACGGCGAAATGCACGCCGACGCGGCACTCGTCGAAAGCATCCGCACCCGCGCGGTGGCCGACAGCCGGCTGTCCGGCACCGCCAACCTGCTCATCATGCCCACGCTGGACGCCGCCAATATCTCCTTCAACCTGCTGAAGGCCGCCGCCGACGGCCTTCCCATCGGGCCGCTGCTGCTCGGCATGTCCAAGCCGCTGCACGTGGTGGTGCCCAGCGTGACGGCGCGCGGCATCCTCAACATGAGCGCGCTGGCCGCCCTCGAAGCGCAGTCCCTGCGCGCCCGGGGATAACGCCCGATGTGGCCGCTCCTGCTGGGGGTGATCTGCCTCGCCGTGCTGATGGGCGCGCTCGGCATGTTCTCGCGTGCCCAGGTGCGCACCCTGAAATCCCTCGGCATATGGGTGGCGGCGATCGGCGGCATCCTGCTCGCCGCCCTCATGCTGTTCACCGGCAAGGGCATCACGGCGGTATGGATGCTGGTGATGCTCGGCCCCCTGGTATGGAGTTGGGTGGTGGAACGCCGCCCGCCCGGTAGTGCCCCTGCGCCGCCGCGCGGCTCGATGAGCCGGGCCGAGGCGTTCGAAATCCTCGGCCTCAAGCAGGGCGCCACCGAGGCTGAGATCCGCGCCGCCCACCGTCGCCTCATGCAAAGCGCCCACCCCGATCACGGCGGTTCGGACTGGATCGCTGCCCGGATCAACCAGGCACGGGATGTACTGCTCGGATAGGCGTCTTCGTGATATCTTGACGTAATCAGGTGTCTGATCGGGCGGATGCCACAATTCGGCCCCCGAGGCATGGTTTCCCGCGTTCGTTGCCTATTTAAGCATGCAACCAAGGATGAGGATCGCCACCGTGACCAAACCGCTCCGCAAGGCTGTGCTGCCCGTCGCCGGCCTCGGCACCCGCTTCCTGCCGGCCACCAAGGCGATGGCCAAGGAAATGTTGCCGGTGGTGGACAAGCCGTTGATCCAATATGCCGTCGAGGAAGCCCGCGCCGCCGGCGTGCAGCAGTTCTGTCTCGTCACCGGGCGCGGCAAGACCGCCATCGTCGAGCATTTCGATATTGCCTACGAGTTGGAAGCCACCTTGCGCGCCCGCCACAAGGAGGCGGAACTGCGCATGCTGCGCGAATCCCAGCTTCCCCCAGGCTCCATCGTCACCGTGCGCCAGCAGGAGCCGATGGGCCTCGGCCACGCCATTTGGTGCGCCCGCGCCTTCGTCGGCGATGACCCGTTCGCCATCCTGCTGCCGGATGACCTGGTGCTGTCCGAAACCCCCTGCACCCAGCAACTCGCCGAGGCCTACTACCAGACCGGCGGCTGCGTCGTCGCCGTCACCGAGGTGCCGCGCGAGCAGACCAACCGCTACGGCATCCTTGATATCGGCAAGGATGATGGCCGCCTCGTCGAGGTGAAGGGCCTGGTCGAGAAGCCCAAGCCGGAAGACGCCCCCTCCAACCTCTCCATCATCGGCCGCTACGTGCTGATGCCCGAGGTGATGCAGTATCTCGGCATGCTGGAGCGCGGTGCCGGCGGCGAGGTGCAGTTGACCGACGCGATGGCCAAGCTGATCGGCCAGGTGCCGTTCCACGGCCTGCGCTACGAGGGCCGCCGGTTCGACTGCGGCGACAAGATCGGCTTCCTCGAAGCCCAGATCGCCTTCGCCCTCAAGCGGCCGGACATGGCGCCCGCCGTGCAGGCCTTCCTCAAGAACTACGCCTGACGGAGGCGCACATGAGCTTTTCCCACAGCTTCAACCCCACCATGCTGCGCGAATACGACATTCGCGGCATCGTGGGGGATACCCTGCACGAGGCCGACGCCTTCGCCATTGGCCGCTGCTTCGGCTCGGTGATCGCTCGCAATGGCGGCACCACCGCGGCCGTGGGCTATGACGGCCGGCTGTCCTCGCCGATGCTGGAGGCCGCCCTGGTCGCTGGACTGCGCGCCAGCGGCATGGATGTCACCCGCATCGGCCTCGGCCCCACGCCGATGCTGTATTACGCCTCGACGGTGCTGAAGATGGGCGGCGCGGTGATGCTCACCGGCAGCCACAATCCGCCCAACTACAACGGCTTCAAGATGATGCTGGCCGGCAAGCCGTTCTTCGGCAAGCAGATCACCGAGATCGGCCGCATGGCCGCCGCCGGCGATGTGGTGGCCGAGGCGCAGGGCGGCGTGACCACCATCGATATCTCCGAGGAATACATCACCCGCCTCGCCAAGGATTGGGACGGCGGCGATCGCGCCCTCAACGTGATCTGGGACAACGGCAATGGCGCCGCCGGGGCGGTGCTGGAACGCCTGGTCAAGCTGCTGCCGGGCACCCATACCGTGCTCTACCCCGAGATCGACGGCACCTTCCCCAACCACCACCCCGACCCGACCGTGCTGAAGAACGTCGAATCCCTCATCGATGCCGTCCACTCACGCAACGCCGATCTCGGCATCGCCTTCGACGGCGATGCGGACCGTATCGGCGTGGTGGATGACAGCGGCACCATGATGTTCGGTGACCAGCTCCTCGTCGTGCTGGCGCGGGACGTGCTGAAATCCTACCCCGGCGCCACCATCATCGCCGACGTGAAGGCGAGCCAGGTGCTGTTCGACGAAGTGGGCCGCGCCGGCGGCAATCCGCTGATGTGGAAAACCGGCCACAGCCTCATCAAGGCCAAGATGGCCGAGACCGGCTGCCCGCTGGCCGGCGAAATGTCGGGCCACATCTTCTTCAACGACAAGTGGTACGGCTTCGATGACGCGCTCTACGCCGGTGTCCGCCTGCTCGGCATCGTCGCCCGCATGTCGGGCAAGTTGTCGGACGTGCGGCGCGCCTTGCCGCAGGTGATCAACACCCCGGAACTGCGCTTCAACTGCGATGACGTGCGCAAGTTCGCTGTCATCGAGGAAGTCGCCGCCCGGCTGCGCACCAGCGGCGCCAACGTGTCGGAAACCGATGGTGTGCGCGTGCTCACCGCCGATGGCTGGTGGCTGCTGCGGGCCTCCAACACCCAGGCTGTCCTGGTCGCCCGCTGCGAGGCCAGCAGCGAAGCCGGGCTCGAACGCCTCAAGGCCGCCCTGGTCGAACAACTCGCCGCCTCCGGCCTCGAAGCCCCCGATTTCTCGGGCGCCAACTCCGGCCACTGATCCGCCTCGCCGTGCCCTGCGCGCCGCCCCGTTCCCCCCACCGGGACCGGTGCGGCAGCCGCCTCCGCCGGCCGTGCCCACCGCGGTCGCCGTTCCTGGACCGATTTGCAAAATGATGTGAGCGGGCGATCCTGGAGACTGCGCGGCCAGCAAAAGATGACGAATTTTTCTGAATAAACCGCAACATCATTCGTGTGTCTATTGCCCTGGTATTGATACTTTGCGTGCACGGCCTCTATCCTCGCGGACACATTGAGAGCCAGCCCAACCTGGAATTGTGACAGCATGTGCGTGTTTCGTCCCTATCCCGCCGCCGCCGTATCTTGCGATAAGGCATCATGTCAGGGCACTTGCGCGCGTGGCGGAAAAACTCGGGGCGCACCCTCCAACAGGTTGCGGCCGTCCTGGGCACCACGCACACCACCATCCTGCGCTATGAGCGCGGCGATATGAAACCGACAGCGGACATGTTGCGCCGCCTGGCGGAGGTTTATGGGTGCCTGCCGGCCGAGTTGCAGTACGACCCGTCCGAGCGCGACAGGGGCCGCCGGATGCACGAGGCGATCGAGATTCTCGCCGCGCTCGAGCCCGAACTGGCAGAGCGCTGGCTGGAGATCGGCCGTCTGCTGAAGCCCGCGCCCTAGCCCGCCGCACCCGACCGACGGGCCTTGTGTCGGCGGAATTGTGCTATATATGAACAATCGAAGAACGCTGAACGCCGGAAAAAAGAGGAATTTCGGCAATTGATTGTCGCCGTCAAGTATTGATCGGACGGCTCTCGTGGTCAGCCATGATGCGAGGAAAGTAGATGCCCGAATTGTTGACGCCCACGCGACGGTGTTCCTTCGCACGGGCCGCCATGCGCGCCTGGTCACGCGCGAAGCTTAACGCGGCCTGCCCGCTCACCGCGGCAACCGTAACCATAAGGCCCCCTCATGACGCGTAAATGGATCGATCCGGCCCATTTGTGGGAAACCCTGTCGCCCACCACGCAGCAACGCCTCGGCACGCTCGCCTTGGCGCTCGGGTTGGTGCGCATTGAATCCCTGGCCGTCGAAATCGCCGATCTCGTGCGGGTTGAAACCGCCGAGGCCGAGATCCTCAGCGCGCTCGAATCCGCGCTCACCTGGAATGTGCCGGGGATCGACGGCATGCGTAACCACCTTGTCGACCTCAACCAGATCGGCATCCGCATGTGCCGTACCTGCGGCTGCACCGAGGCGTTCAACCATCCGCGCAAGCCCGGCTGGGCGAACCAGACCCTCTGCGTGGCGTGCAGCGAGTCCGGTTCAACCGCGTGATGCCTGCCGCCGCCGGGTGCGCCATACCGCCAGCATCGCCACCCCGCTGATCGCCGAGGCCGCCATCATGGCGGCCAGGCTCCAGCGCCACGCCGTCACGCTCGCGGTGCCCCCGGCGTGCGCCAGCACCACGCCGCACACCCAGGCGCCGATGAAGCTGCCCGAGTTGGTCAACGTCACCTGCACCGCCAGCACGGCGCCCCGGGCACTCGCCGGCACCTGGGACATGATGCCCACCGGCAGGGAACTGGCGTCCGAAAAAATCGTGCACTGATACACCAGCGTCAGCAGGAAAATCAGCCACAGCGGCATTTCCAGCCCAAGGATCAGCGTCAGCCCCGCCAGCACCGAGGAAAACGCCGCCGCCGCGATCACCAGCTCACGCCGCCCGTGCTTGCCCTGCGCCTCCGCCTTGGAAGCCACCCACGCCGAAACCGGCATCGCCAGTGGCCCCGCCACCGCC
Source organism: uncultured Rhodospirillales bacterium (assembly GCA_903845065.1). Taxonomy (GTDB): domain Bacteria; phylum Pseudomonadota; class Alphaproteobacteria; order Acetobacterales; family Acetobacteraceae; genus CAIYPH01. The sequence goes on from CAIMWH010000206.1 coordinate 12,164, forward strand.
GAGAGCAGGGCGAAATCCACCATCTGCGCCCAACCCTCGCCCGGCCGCGTGGCGCAGAACGCCAGCAGCGCGATCCACCACACCCGGAACGCCATGCCCTCCCAAGCGTTCCCCGCGCTCGCAAGCGCATACAGCAGCACCGCTCGCGTCCGCAGCACCAGGCGCAGATTGGCGAACAACGCCGACAGGCTCGACGCCCCGCCTTGCCTCCCGCCCATCCACACCCAAACCGCCGCCGCCGCCGCCAGGCACGCCATCGCCGCGCCGAGAAAGGCGAAATGCCAGCCCCCCGCCATCCGCAACAGCGCCGCCGAGGCAAACGAGCCCGAGGTGCCGAGCGTCAGGCAGGACGTATAGATCGACGTCGCCCGCGCCCTATCGCTCACCGGCAACCCCGCCGCCAGCAGCGTCATCCCCGGGATATAGGTGCCGGCCATCCCCAGCCCCGACAGCAGCCGCCCGGCCAGCAGGGCCGGAAAACTATCGCTGAATATCGGAAAGCACAGCCCGCCCGCCAGCCCCGCCGCGCATCCGGCGAGATACAGCCGCTTGGGATCCACCATGTCGGTCAGCACCGAACAGATCGGCGAGCCGATGGCATACGACAGGAAGAAGATCCCCCCGGCGAACCCCGCCTCCGACGGCGTCAACGCCAAATCCGAGATGATCCCCGGCAGCACCGCGCCGTAGTTGGAGAACCCCACCATGTTGAGCAGCAGCGCGGCGCACATCACCGTCACCGCCCGCTGACCGGTCACGAACTGGGTCAAACGCCTTGGTATCCGTCGGACAATGCCTCTTCCCGATAGAGTCCGAGCGAACGCATCACCGGCAGGTCATTGAACTGGAACAGGCACGCGTCCTCGCCGGCCGATCCGTTGGCGTGCTCGTGCCACGCCCAGGACGGCACGCAGAAAATATCCCGCTCGCCCCAATCGAACCGCTGCCCGGCGATCACCGAATACCCGTGTCCCTTGGCCACCTGATACACCGCGCACCCGGTATGCCGATGTGCCCGCGTCGCCTCGCCCGGCCGCAGCAACTGCATCGCCGCCCCGATCGTCGGCATCACCGGCCCGCCGGTCAGCGGATTGGTGTAGTGCATCAACGCCCCGTCGAACGGCGAGCCGGCGCTTTTCGCGGCATAGCGCACCAGGCTCTCATAGGTCGGCCCCCATTCGTATTTCAGCAGCGGCGAATGCGGCTTGCCCCACGCCACCCCCTCTGGCCGCAATGCCGGAGCGGCGAATGTGGCGGAGGTGTCGTCCACCGGAAACCCCACGTCCTGGACCAGCTTCGGATGCACCTCGAAGAAATTGGCCTCCATCGCGTTCACCAGCGGGATATCCAGCCCGTCCTGCCAGATACAGGTGGTGCCCTCGGCCGCCACGCCGTGCTCATGCCAAGTGCCGTTCGGCGTCAGCACGAAATCATTGCGGCCCAGCGTGATCCGGTGCCCATCCACCACGGTATAGGCCCCAGCGCCCTCCATGATGAACCGCAATGCCGAGGAGGAATGCCGGTGGGAGGATGCCACCTCGCCGGGGTTCATCACCTGCAACCCGGTGTAGAGCCACCCCACCGCCGCGGCCACATCCCGCCGGCCAGGGTTGACCAGATACACCACCCGCCGCCCCGCCCGCTCGGGCGTGACGAGATCGAGCGCCCGCAGCACATGCGCCCGCAAATCCCCATAGCGCCACAACATCGGCACCGAGGCCGATTTCGGCTCCCATGGCTCGATGGTGTTGGCGACCGTCCACAACGCCCCCGCGTCCAGCCGGCCGAGTTCGCCGTAATAGGCCCGAAGCTCCGGGGTATCCTCCACGTTGGCCCGCCCGGCCACGTCCTCCCGCATATTGTCCTCCGCAACCATCGTGTCGTGATATCGACAGAGGCGGCTCCGCCGGTCAAATTACCAGGATGCCGCGCATCCACATCCTCGGCGCCTCGGGCTCCGGCACCACCACCCTCGGCGCCACCCTTGCCGCCCGGCACGGCTGGACCCATGCCGACTCTGACAACTACTATTGGGTGCCCACCGATCCGCCCTTCACCACCCGCCGCACCCCAGAGGCCCGCATGGCCCTCCTGCTGCCGCACCTGCGCGCCACGCCCGACTGGGTGTTCACCGGCTCCGCCATCAGTTGGGCCGCCGCCGCCGAACCGCTCTATGACCTGGTGGTCTACCTCGCCCTCGACCCCGCCATCCGCATGGCCCGCCTGCACAACCGCGAAACCCGCCGCTACGGACCCCGCATCGCCCCAGGTGGCGACATGGAGGCCCACAGCGCCGAATTCCTCGCCTGGGCCGAAGCCTACGACACCGCCGGGCCGGGCCAACGCAGCGCCATCCTGCACGCCGCCTGGCTGCACGAACGCACCTGCCCGGTGCTGCGACTCGACTCCGCCGCGCCGTTGGATGCGCTGGTTGACGCGGTTGGCTTGGCGGTCCGGGATATCGGCCCGTGAGTGGAAGCAAGGCTCCGCCGGCAAAGGGGC
>CAIMWH010000207.1 GCA_903845065.1 uncultured Rhodospirillales bacterium
CACCCATCACTGCGACATCCTTGAAACCGGGAACGATTCTTTCCGCTTCAAGCAACGCAAAAAACAGGCAAAATCAGGCTGACCAACTGGAAACTTTTGGACGCTGTTACCTGGAAACTATTCAACGCTGATTGACACGCCCTCGCCGCACCCCCCACCCACGCCCAAATCACCGCCACCCCGCCCCATCCCACCCCCCGCACGGTCAGAATGTGCGACACCCCCACCCGCCGCCAAATCCGCCGCCCGGCCCCCCGCCGCAGCGCCCAGCACCGAGCCAATCAATCAACATCAATCGCCGAGGCACGCAGGCAGCGAGCACAACGCCGTCCCGCTCTCCGTGCCTCCCTCCACCCACACACCCCATCCCACAATTCAGCCCCCTGAACCGCCGCGCCAACGCACGCTCTATTTGTTACATTTGCAAAACAAACTCCCGCAACCGCCAAACCAACCCAGCCGCCCCCGGCCACATTGATCTCCCCACCCCACCGGCGCAAAATCCTGGCCCCAAGACTCCAGCCAGGAAACCGCCATGAGCCAAACCACCATCGACGAGGACTTCGCCACCATGCGTGGCCGCCTGGCCTCCATCTTCGGTGGCTCCATCGGCAACCTCATCGAGTGGTTCGATTTCTACGTCTACAACTTCTTCGCCCTCTACTTTGCCAAGTCCTTCTTCCCGGGCGCCAATCCCACGGTCCAACTCCTCAACACCTTCGGCATCTACGCCCTCGGCTTCTTCATCCGCCCCGTCGGCGGCCTCATCCTCGGCGCCTACGCCGATCGCGCCGGCCGCCGCGCCGCCCTCACCCTCTCCGTCACCCTGATGTGCTTCGGCTCCCTCCTCATCGGCATCGCCCCCACCTACGCCAGCATCGGCATCGCCTCGCCCATCCTGCTGCTCGTCGCCCGCCTCATCCAGGGCATTTCCCTCGGCGGCGAATACGGCACCTCGGCGACCTACCTCAGCGAAATCGCCGTCTCCCGCCATCGCGGCTTCTATTCCAGCTTCCAGTACGTCACCCTCATCGGCGGCCAGGTCCTCGGCAGCGCCACCCTGCTGATCATGCAAATGGCCTACACCGGCCCGCAACTCGAAGCCTGGGGCTGGCGCATCCCCTTCCTCATCGGCGCCCTGTTCGCCCTCTTCGGCCTCTACCTCCGCCGCAACCTCAAGGAATCAGCCGAATTCACCAAGGGCGGCGGCCTCCATGTGCCCAACCCCGCCCGCGAACTCCTCAAGCACCCCCGTGCCATCCTGCTCGTCTTCGGCCTCACCATGGGCGGCACCACTGCCTTCTACACCTACACCACCTACATGCCGACCTTCCTGGTCAACACCGTGAAACTCACCCGCGATCAGGCCACCCAGATCTCCTTCATCACCCTGATCATCTACGCCTGCCTCCAACCCGTCTTCGGCGCCATCTCCGACAAAATCGGCCGCCGCCCCGTCCTGCTCTGGTTTGGCATCCTCGGCACCCTCTGCACCATCCCCATCCTCACCGCCCTGCAAGCCACCCGCGACTACACCACCGCGTTGCTCATCGTGATGGCCTCGCTGATCATCGTCTCCGGCTACACCTCCATCAACGCCGTGGTGAAGGCCGAACTCTTCCCCACCGGCGTCCGCGCCCTCGGCGTCGGCCTCCCCTACGCGGTCGCCGCCTCGGTCTTCGGCGGCACCGCGCCCTACATCGCGCTCTGGTTCAAGGAACAGGGCCACGAACCATGGTTCTACTGGTACGTGACCATCCTCATCTTCGGCTCGCTGCTGGTGTACTACTTCATGCCCGATACCAAGCACACATCGCACATCGACCGGGACTAGCCGCACCCGCGTCGATTTGAGAAAGAGACAAAACCCCTGGCCCGCCTGGGCCCGGACCCTCCGCTGTTGAACCGCGCGGCCGTTCGGGCAACCATGGGGCATTCATTCGGGATGGAACATTCATGGCGCTACCCCACGACCGCGGCCGCATCGATTTCGCCACCTGGCAACCGCAGCACTTCCTTTGGTCGCTCGATGGCAAGGTTGCAACCATCACGCTGAACCGGCCGGAGCGCAAAAACCCGCTCACCTTCGAAAGCTACGCCGAACTGCGAGACCTGTTCCGCGCCCTGGCCTACGCCGACGCGGTGAAGGCCGTGGTGATCACCGGCGCCGGCGGCAATTTCTGCTCCGGCGGCGACGTCCACGAGATCATCGGCCCCCTCGTCCGCATGCAGGAAGCCGGCGACACCGCGGGCCTGCTCGATTTCACCCGCATGACCGGTGACGTGGTCAAAGCCATGCGCGCCTGCCCGCAGATTGTGATCTCCGCCATCGAGGGCATCTGCGCCGGCGCGGGCGCCATCCTGGCCATGGCGTCCGACCTCCGGCTCGGCACCCCCACCAGCAAAACCGCCTTCCTGTTCACCCGTGTCGGCCTGGCCGGCGCCGACATGGGGGCCTGCAACATGCTCCCCCGGATCATCGGCGCCGGCCGCGCGGCCGACCTGCTCTACACCGGCCGATCGATGGACGGTTTGGAGGCCGAACGCTGGGGCTTCCTCAACCGCCTCTGCGAGCCCGGTGAAACCCTCGCCGCGGCCCTCGCCCTGGCCGGACAACTGGCGGACGGGCCCACCTTCGCCCATGCCATGACCAAGCGCTGCCTGCACCAGGAATGGGACATGGACATCGACAGTGCCATCGAGGCGGAAGCCCAGGCGCAGGCGATCTGCATGCAGACGCGGGATTTCGGACGCGCCTACTACGCGTTCGTCGAAAAGAAGAAACCGGTTGTCGCGGGGAACTGATGGCCGATATCTCATACCGCGACTGGCCGTTCCTCGAGGACCGCCACCGCGACCACGCCGCCCGGCTCGAGGCCTGGGCCGCGGAACACATCGGCATGGGGGTCCATCCCCATCACGATGTTGACGCCGAATGCCGTGACCTGGTGCGCAAACTCGGCGCCGGCGGCTGGCTGGAGGCCGCCGTTCCGCAAGCCGGCCCCGAGGCGATCGACGTTCGCACCCTCTGCCTCACGCGGGAAATCCTGGCCCGCTATTCCGGCCTGGCCGATTTCGCCTTCGCCATGCAGGGCCTGGGCACCGGCTCCATCACCCTGCACGGCGATGACGCCCTGAAGGCCCGCATTCTCCCCGGCGTCCGCGCCGGCACCCGCATCGCAGCCTTCGCCCTGTCCGAGCCCGATGCCGGGTCGGACGTGGCAGCGATGACCACCACGGCCACCCGCGTCCCTGGCGGCTGGCGGCTGGACGGCGAGAAGACGTGGATTTCCAACGGCGGAATTGCCACCCAATACGTCGTGTTCGCCCGCAGCGGCGAGGCCCCGGGCTCGCGCGGGCTGACCGCCCTCGTGGTGGAAGCCGACAATCCGGGCCTGCGCATCGCCGATCGGATTGATGTGATCGCCCCCCATCCCCTGGCGACGCTGCGGTTCGAGAACTGCTTCGTACCCGATGGAGACCGTCTCGGCGAACCCGGCGCCGGCTTCAAGGTGGCGATGGCGACGCTGGATATCTTCCGCCCCACCGTCGGCGCCGCGGCACTGGGCTTCGCGCGGCGTGCGATGGACGAGGCGGTGGAGCGGGCCGCCACGCGCATGATGTTCGGCAAGGCCCTGGCCGACCAGCAACTCACCCAGGCCAAGATCGCCGACATGGCGCTCGATATCGATAGCGCGGCGCTGCTGGTCTATCGCGCCGCCTGGGTGCGCGATGTGCAGAAACGGCGCATCACCGCCGAAGCGGCGATGGCCAAGCTCCATGCCACCGAGATGGCCCAGCGGGTGATCGATGACGCCGTGCAGATCTTCGGCGGCATGGGCGTGCGCCAGGGCGTGAAGGTTGAGGAACTCTACCGCGAAATCCGCGCCCTGCGGATCTACGAGGGGGCGAGCGAGGTGCAGAAACTCATCATCGCAAGGGCACAGTTCGAGGCCCGCGTGGGACGAAACTAATCGTCTTCGTCCCGCCGCTCCTTGGCGCGCCGAGTAGCTTCGGCCGCCTTGGCGCGGTGGGCCTTGACCAGCTTCAACGCCATCCGCCCGCACACCCCGCCCCACACGAGATCCGTGGTGGCGGACAACGCGGTGGTCAACACCACATTGAGGGTGGCGAATGCGAGGTCCTGCGGGGAGCCCGGGATCATTTCCAGGATGCTGTTGCCGGCGATGAAGCAGGCCGAGACGCTCAGCAGCGGAAAATACACCAGCAGCAGGGTGAACAGCACCTTGAACGACGACCAGCGGGTGTAGACGAACGAGGTATCGAGTGCCTGCGGCCGGCTGCCGGCGGCGGCCATCGCGGGGGCGATCACCAGGCGGGCATTGAGCCAGAACGAACCGAGTTTCACCATGAAAGCGAACGCCACCGCGCCAAGCACCACAAGCCGGCGCGGGCCGACGCGGGGCAGGATATCGAGGCCAAGCGCGAACGGCACCGCGCCGAGCAGCATGATGACGGACATCACCGCCATCACCCCGGCCACCCGCAGGGTCCGGGTATCGAACTGGCGGTACTGCCGCGTGGCATCCCCCAGCACGGCGAAGCGGTAGAGCGCGGTCCAGATCGGGGCCATTGCAACCATCGCGACCGCGCCGAGGCCCCAGGTGACCAGCAGGCTGGCCAGCCACAACGGCATGGGCAGCCGCACGATCCCGCTCACGCCAATGGCGGCGGCGGCAAAATAGGCGGCGAAGAAGCCGAGCGCCATCCAGCGGTAGCGGCGGACGAACCCGGCGGCGGCCCGGCCGCCTTCCTCGATGGTGTTGAAGATGGGGAACATGTCAGGCCCCGGCGCGACCCTGCCGGCCTACCGCTGGCGCCAGGGCAGCCCGTCGGCTTTCCAGCCCGCGAGGTTGCCGCGATGGCCATCGGCGTCCGGATTGCCCTCGAAACCGTCGGCGACGTTGTAGCAATGCGGGAAACCGGCTTCCACTGCGGCGCGGGCGGCGGCGAGGCTGCGCACGCCACTGCGGCAGAGGAAGTAGATGTGGTGATCGGGCGTCAATCCGGCAGCGCGAAGCTGGTCCAGGAAGCCACCGTTGACCTGCATGGCGGGGAACACCTGCCAGGGGATCAACACCGGCTGCTTGCCGGCGGCTTGCAGGTCCACCAGACCGACATATGTCCATTCGGCATCGGTCCGGACATCGACGACCTGGGCCTGCGGGTCGGCTTGCACGGCTGCCCAGACGTCACGCGGGGGGATGTTGTCGACCATGCCTTGAGCCCTCATGATGATATCAGCCAATCGCACGCCACGCGCCGTGGTTCAACCAGCAAGACCGCGATGAGCGGGGGGAGACGTTACGGAGATGTCGAATTCACCCATGGTGAGCGTTCCACCGCCGGTCGCGACTGACCTGGCGGCGGCGATCGGCAACACGCCACTGATCCGCCTGCGGCGCGCTTCTGAAGCCACAGGCTGCAATATTCTCGGCAAGGCGGAGTTCATGAACCCCGGCGGGTCCGTGAAGGATCGTGCTGGTTTGGCGATTATTCTCGATGCGGAGGAAAGCGGCCGGTTGAAGCCGGGCGGCACCATCGTGGAGGGCACGGCGGGCAATACCGGCATCGGGTTGACCCTGGTAGGCAACTCGCGCGGCTACCGCTCGGTGATCGTGATGCCGGAGACCCAGAGCCGGGAAAAGATCGATTTCCTGCGCATGATCGGCGCCGATCTGCGGCTGGTGCCGGCCAAGCCGTACAAGGACCCGGGCAACTACGTCCATGTGTCCCGCCGGATGGCCGAGGAGATGCAGGCCGTGTGGGCCAACCAGTTCGACAATCTCGCCAACCGCGCCGGCCACCAGGCCAGCACCGGGCCCGAGATCTGGCACCAGACCGCCGGCGCCGTCGATGCGTTCACCTGCGCCTGCGGCACCGGCGGCACCCTGGCCGGCGTCGCGCTGGCGCTGAAGGCGCGCAACCCCAACGTCCGCATCGTGTTGGCCGATCCCGAGGGCTCCTGCCTCTATGGCTGGGTGAAGAGCAACGACCTGACGGTGACCGGCAGTTCGATCACCGAGGGCATCGGGCAGGGCCGCATCCCCGGCAACCTCGAAGGCGTGCAGATCGATGACGCCGTCCGCATCCCCGATGCCGAGGCGCTGGAGCAGGTGTTCGACCTGCAGATCAACGAGGGCCTGTCGATCGGCGGGTCGGCCGGCATCAATGTCGCGGCCGCCATCCGGGTGGCGCGCGAGATGGGCCCGGGCCATACCATCGTGACGATCCTGTGCGACGGTGGCGCGCGCTACCAGTCGAAGCTTTTCAATCCCGAATTCCTGCGCAGCAAGGGGCTGCCGACGCCCCCGTGGATGGATGCACAATGACCGACCTTATCCAGCAGGCGACCGCCGCCGGCATCGCCAATTTCACCGCCACCAACGGGCGGGTGCCCGACTCGTTCCAGTTGCTCGCCAAGCACGCCCCGGCGGCGTTCGCCGGCTACGGCCTGATCCGCAGCGCCCTGATGGCGGACAACAGCGCCGCGGGCGGGCTCGATCTCAAGACCAAGGAATTCATCTACGTCCTGCTCGACGTGCTGCGCGGGGACCTCAAGGGCGCGCTCAGCCACGCCGGCAATGCGATGAAGCTCGGGCTGACCTTGCCGGAACTCGCCGAGGGCCTGGTGCAGGTGATCATGGTGGGCGGCATCAATACCTGGAACATGGTGGGCCAGGAAGTGATGCGAGCCTGCGAGGCCTCGACCGTTCCGCCGACGCGTGAGCCGACCGAAGGCGGCATGCGCTAGCCGGACTGGGCGTTCAGGCTTGCCGGGCCGCCTCGGTGGCGAGGTAGTCCTGCACGCGCATCCATTCGCCATCGACGTAGCATTGCAGGCGGGACTGCGCGGTTCGCTCGGAGGCATTCGGGCAGAAGTGCAGCCGCGTGTAGGCCACGGCGTCTTCGATGGAGACGGCGCGAAAGACGAAGGACATCGCGCTGCTCGGGTACAAATACCGGAACTCTTCGGGTGCGTCTGACATGCGGCGATTTGGTCACGATAGATTCACGATGTCATGTTCGAATTTGTCATATTCTGCGCGCATGTTCGAAAATGTTAGACGATCTGTGAACCCACCGTCATCGATTTGTCGACTCAAATACGAACCCGACGCACCTCGGCCATGAAGATGGCGAGGCGGTCCGGGTCAACCGGGTTCCACCATACGCCGTCCTGCTTCAACCAGGACGCCACGATCACCGCATCCGCCACGGTGAGGATATCCGCCACATTCGAGGGCGTGACCCCGCTGCCCACGGCAACCGGCAGCGAGGTGCCATGGGCGATCTCACGCAGTTCGTCGAGCGAGGCCGCATCTCCGGTGCGCTGGCCGGTGGCGATACAGACATCGGCGTCAAAAAATTCAGCATCGCGTGCCATTTCTGGAATCGCCCGATCGGCCACGATGGCATGGGCGCCGTGCTTCACGTGGACATCGGCGAAAATCTTCACGTCTCGCGCGCCGATCCAGGCGCGATAGCGAGCCGCGGCCCCGGCGGGGCCCTCGATGAAGCCCTCGTTGGCGACGTAGGCGTTGGCCCACTGGTTCACCCGCACGAAACCTGCACCGGCAGCCTTGGCCACGGCAAGGGCCTGGATGGCGCCGTTGGCCAGCACATTCACCCCGACCGGCAGGCCGCTCGCGAGGCGAACCGCCCGTGTCATCACCGCCATGCCGGCAGCGGTCTCGGGCCCGAGCGCCTCGGGCTTGGCGAACGGGATATCGCCGTGGTTCTCCACGATCAGGCCATCGACCCCACCGGCCCGGTAGCGTTCGGCCTCGGCCAACGCGAAGGCGATGATGTCCTCCATGGCTTCGCCCTGGTAGGCGGGGGAGCCAGGCAAGGCGCGCGAGTGGATCACACCGATGACCGCCTTGCGCCGACCGAACAGGGTTTGGACGGCGTTCGGCTTGGGCTGGAAAACGGGCTTGGCTGGCATTCGGGCACACCTCGGTTTGGGGTTTGACGGTAGACCGCCAGGCCGGGATGCTCAACGGATGGCCGAAACCGCGCTCTATGCCCCCGTCAAACGTTTCCTCGAAGCCCAGGGCTTCACCGTGAAGGGCGAGATCATGGGCGCCGATGTGGTGGCGCTGCGGGAGGGCGAGCCACCGCTGCTGGTGATCGCGGAACTCAAACTGGGGCTCAACTTCGAACTGGTGTTGCAGGCCGTCGAGCGGATGCGCAGCGCCGACGAGGTGTGGCTCGCCGTGCCGGCAACCCGCAAGGGGCGCGATCGGGATCGCCGTGCGCATCAGTTGTGCCGGCTGCTGGGGGTGGGCCTGCTGGCGGTGACGCTGAGCACCGGCCATGTCGCGGTGCTCGCCGAGAGCGGGCCATACAAGCCGCGGCACAATGCCCCGCGGCGCCGGCTCATCCTGCGCGAGTTCACCCGCCGCAAGGGCGACCCCATGGCCGGCGGACACGCACGCGGCGAACGGATGACGGCCTACCGGCAGCAGGCGCTGGTGCTGGCCGACGCGTTGAAAGCGGCACCGCTGCGCCCGCGGGACCTCAAGGCCACGGTGCCCGAGGCGCAGACGATGCTGGCAAGAAATGTCTACGGGTGGTTTGAACGTATCTCCAAGGGCGTCTACGCTCTCACCCCTGCCGGCCATGACGCGTTGCGCGCCTGGGCGGACCATCTGCCAGGGAGTTGAACGCATGGGCTATCGGGTGCTGACGGGCGAGATTGCCCATGAAACCAACACGTTCAGCGTGGTCCCGACCACGATGGAGCATTTCCGCCGCCGCGTGTTCCTCACCGCCAACGAAATCCCGGCCCGCCGCCTGGGCACCCGTTCCGAATTCGGCGCCACTTTCGAGGCGGCGGAGAAATACGGCTGGACTCTGATCCATCCGGTGGCGGCCTCGGCCAATCCCTCCGGCACCATCACGTCCGAAACCTTCGAGACCCTCGCCGGCCTGCTGCTCGCCGGCGCTGATGGCGGCATCGACGGCGCGCTGCTGCACCTCCACGGCGCCATGGTCACCGAGAACTACCAGGACGGCGAAGGCGAAATCCTGCGCCGCCTGCGCGAAAAAGTCGGCCCCGATGTGCCCATCGTGGTGACGCTCGATCTGCATGGCAATATCACCGAGCAGATGGCGGCCTGCGCCAATGCCCTCATCGCGGTGCGCACCTATCCCCATGTGGACTACTACGAGCGGGCCTGGCAGGGCGCCGACCTGTTGCAGCGTGCCATGGCCGGGGAGATCAAGCCGCGCACCGTGATCGCCAAGCGCCCGATGCTGCGCGGCCTCAACGGCGGGCGCACCCAGATTGGGCCCATGCGCGAACTCATCGAACGCGGCGCGGCACTGGAGCAGGAAGGTCGCGCCCTGGTGGTCAGCGTGTGCTCGGGCTTCACCGCCGCCGATATCCACGACATCGGCCCTTCCGTCACCGTCACCACCGATGGTGCCGACCCGACCGGCCAGGCGATCGCCGAGGAGTTCATGGATTACGCGTGGAAAACCCGCGACTACCTCAGCGTCAGCAACCACACCATCGAGGACGCCGTGCGCCATGCCCGTGACGGCGAAGGCAAGCACGAACGCCCGCTCGTCATGGCCGATGTCACCGACAACCCCGGCAGCGGGCACTACGGCGACTCCACCAACCTCCTGCGCGCCATGATCGCCGCCGACCTGCAGAACACCGCCTTCTACGCCATCTTCGACCCCGCCGCCGTGCAGGCCGCCATCGCCATCGGCATCGGCAACAGCGGCACCATCACCATGGGCGGCAAGCACGATCCCAGTGCCGGTGGCGGGCCGCTCACCGTGACCGCGCAAATCGTCACCCTCTCTGATGGCAAGTTCCAGACCTTCGGCCCCATGGGCGGCGGCGTGTGGCGGGACTACGGGCCCTCCGCGCTGCTGCGTGTCGGTGGCATCGAAATCGCCCTCATCACCAACAACGGCCAGGCCGTCGATACCGCCCAACTCACCTCGCTCGGATGCGACCCAACCCGCAAGAACACCGTGGCGGTGAAATCCAACCACCACTTCCGAGCCGCCTTCGAACCCCTCAGCCGCGAAGTCATCACCGTCAACGGCGGAGCCCTCGGCGCCATGATCCTGCGCGACGCCCCCTACAAAAACGTCCGCCGTCCGATATGGCCCCTCGATCCGCTGGCGTGATCGCGGGGGTGGTGTGACGGGAAGGCCAGGGCTCTGCCCTGGACCCGCTGGGGGCGAGCGCCCCCAGACCCGCATCCGTTTAAGTAAGAG
>CAIMWH010000208.1 GCA_903845065.1 uncultured Rhodospirillales bacterium
AACCCCATCCGCTTCGTCAACAAGGCCCCCGAGCCACCCCAAATGCCCACCGCCGTCTGGATCAACCCGCCAGCGCAGAAGCTCAAAGTCAAAGCCTAATCTCGACGACCGGCTGTCTCATTATTGTTGACACGTTCCGCCCGGCTTCCGCCAGCAGCGCCATCACCCGGTCGATCACATCCCCCACCGTGCGCACGGTCTTGTAGTCCTCGGGCTTGATCCGCCGGCCGGTGAACTGCTGCAGCTTCACCACCAGGTCGATGGCATCGATGCTGTCCAGGTCGAGGTCCTCATACAGCCGCGCCTCCGGCACCACCTGCGCCGCCGGCACCTCGAACAGCGCCTCCATGTCTTCGGCCAGCTGCGCCAGAACCTCCGCGCGCGACAGCATCACGCCGCCCCCCGCTGGGTCTCGATGAAGCGCGCAAGCGAGCGGACGGAGGCGAAATGGGTGCGCACCTCGTCCGTGACGGACTCGATGCGAATGCCATAGCGCTGGCGGATCGCCATGCCGAGTTCCAGCGCATCGATCGAATCAAGCCCCAGCCCTTCGCCGAACAGCGCCTCGTCGGTCCCGATATCCGCCGCGGTAACCTCCTCCAGGCTCAGCGCCGAGACGATCAGCTCCTTCAATTCGTGCTCAATCTGCGACATCGGTTAACCGGCTTTCGAAATATTCACGAAGATACTTCACAAGATCGCGCGCGGCCAGACCCCGCGAGCGCTCCTGCATGAATGCAGCACTTTCAATCCGCTCGCCCACCACCAGGCGAAACAATGGCGGTCGCGCGGGAATACGCCACCACGGCTCGCCCTTCACCAGCGTGGGCGGATCACAGGTGATGGTCGCCGGCACGATCGCGGCGCTGGACAGGGTGGCCAGGTGGGCGAACCCGCGCTGCATCACCATCGGCTGGCCCGGGCGGCTGCGCGTGCCCTCGGGGAAAATAATCAGGTTCTCGCCCGCCGCCAGCGAGGCCGCGCACGCCGCCACCATCTCCTCCGCCGGCAGCGCGTTGCTGAGGTAGCCGGCCTGCCGCATCAACGGGCCGAGAAACCGGTGCTCCCACAACTGGTGCTTCACGATGCATTGCGCCCGTGGGATCAGCGACATCAGGATCACCACATCGAGCAGCGAGGGATGGTTGGCCACCACCATCACCCCATGCGCCCGTTCCAGCCGCCCGCCCTCCACCACCTCGATCCGCAACAATCCACCGAGGCGCAGCCCGCTCAGGTAGATGCGGAACAGCCGATGGATCGCCCGCTGGGTCCGCCCACGCCGGTCCCCGGGAAACACCGCCAGCACCGGCCACATTGCCAGCGCCAGCACGCCGCCGCCGAAAAACACGCACAGGAACGCCAAGCCGGTCGCCGGGACCCGCCAGGCGCGATCAAGCACCGGCATCGTCGCACGCCACCCGCCACACATGCCGCTCGCCGCGCGCCACCGCCGAACCGCGGCGCAACAGCGCACCGAGCAACGCCTCGCCGGGTCGCGGCTCGCAGTCACCCGCCTGCACCGGCGTGGCCGAAAGCTTCAGCGCCGTCCCGCCCGACCTGGCCAGCACCAGCGCCAGTGCCACGCTCTCATCGCCGGGCGCCGAAAAACTGTCATACGGCGGCGGCAGCGGCTCGTCCTGATAGACCAGCACCACGCTGGGGCACTGCGGATCGGCAAGGCAGCCGGCAGCCTCGATCAAGCCATACCACAAGCTGTCCGCCCCGGCGGCCACCGCCCCGTGGCCCCGCCGATTGGCCCCGGCGATCGACAGCAGGCCCTCCAGCGCATGATGCACCGACAGCGAGAAATCCGCCGGCGATACCGGTTCCGCCCGCGCCAGCGCCTCCAGGATCGACACCGTGCGCCCGATCTCGCCATGGCGCGAGGCGAACACCAAATGGGCATCGCGGCTTTCCGGCAATTCCCACGCAACGCGCAGCGCCTGCTGGCCGAGCTTGCCCACCCGGCGCCGCAACAAAGCCGGCCCGGCCGGGATCTCGTCGCTGGCGGCCGGTGGCGCGATACCCGCCCAGGCATGCCACGCCGCACGATCCGGCAGGCGGGGCGACCAGGCGCTCCAATGCGCGACATGTAGCTCGATCGGCGTCATCGCGCGCTAGACTGCATCGGCATGTCCGTTCGTTTTATCTGTCTGTCCACGACCGATGCCGAGGCACCCGGGCTGATCGCACAGTTCGCGACGCCCGGCGACCACTGTCGCATGGCCGCGCGGCGCCCGGCGGCCGCGGAAATGGGGTTGCTGGCCCGTGCCGCGCTGCGCGCGCTGCTGTGGCGGGTGACCGGGAGCACCGCATGGCGCATCGCCGCTGACGCCCGCGGCAAGCCCTGGGCGTATTCTCCCGATGGAGCGCGCGGGCCCGCCATCTCGATATCCCACAGCGCCGGCGCCGTGGCGGTGGCGGTGGGGCCGGTGGCAATGGCGCTCGGCATCGATATCGAACGCCACGCCATCCGCGATTTCGTGGCAATCGCGGCCCACGCCTTTAGCGCCGAGGAACGCGCGGCAGTCCGCGCCGAGGGGCAGGCGGCGTTCTACCGCATATGGACCACCCGCGAGGCGGTCGCCAAGGTCACCGGCGCGGGGCTCGCACAGTCGCTCGGCCACGGGAACGTATTGGGCGCCGGCGGGTTTCATGTCTTCACCGCCCGGCCGCTGCCCGGCTTCAGCCTTTCGATCGCGGCCGATGCGCCCTTCGATCCCGAGGCGGTCATCCCGGGCCTCTAGCCGGCGATGAACGGCTCATCGTGCCACACCCGCCAGCGCCACTATGATCCGCACGTTCGATGGCCCTCCATCCAATCGCGCATCGTGTTGTTGCCGCGCAAACCCGCCGTCAAGGTTTGGCCGCCCGGTAAGTCTCGGGCGCAAACGCCGCGAACAACCCGCCCGCCACCACCAGCAACCCGGCCGCCCCGATCAGCGCCGTCACCGGCCCGAAGAAGTCCGACACCAGCCCCAGCGTGATCGGCCCGCCGATATACCCAAGGTCCCCCGCCATGCGGAACACGCTCACCGTCGTCGCATTCAGCCCCGGCGGCGCGCTATCCGCCGCATACACCGAAGGCGCCGCCCCCCCGATCGAACTCGCCGTGCCCCACAGCACCGAGGCCGCGATGAACCACGCATAACTCGGCGCCACGCAGAACAGCAGCATCGAGGCGCCCGAAATCACCGTCGCCGGCGCAATCACCGCCTTGCGCCCGAAATAATCCACCAGCATCCCGCCCGGATACGCCGCCAGCAACCCGATCACCGTCCCCGCCGCCAGCCCGAACCCGATCTCGGTGATCGACAGCCCCAACCGCATGCTCCCCAGCAACGGCACCACGCTGAACAACCCGCCCGTGCGCGCCACCGCGTTGGAGAGCGACACGAAACACGCCAGCACAAACCCGGTCTGCCCCGCCAGCCGCCGCAACTGCGCCGGCAACCCCGCACTCGCCCCCCCGCGCCGCCGCAGCGCCGCATGTGCCGGATCGCGCGTCTCGGAAACCGCGAACCACGCCACCGCCCCAGCCCCCAACCCCGCGATGGTGTAGGCCAAAAACGGCGCCGTCAGCCCGAAATGCTCCGACAGCAGCCCACCCGGCAACGGCCCGATCCCCGCCGCGAATATAAACGTGCCCTGATAGATCGACACCATCCGCCCCCGCCGCTCCGGCGTGGTGATATCGGCCAGCACAATCTGCCCCGCCGTCACAATCACCCCCGCCCCCGCGCCGGCGACAAACCGCGCCACGATGAACTCGGGATAGCTCGTGGCATACGCGCACCACAAATTCCCCAGCGCGGTGATCACCCCCCCGATCGCCAGCGCCGGCCGCCGCCCGATCCGGTCCGACAACCAGCCCGACGGCACCGCCCCGGCGAACCTAGCCAGCCCATACACCCCCACCGCCAGGCCAATCGCCGACACCGATACGCCGAAGGACTTCGCGTACAACGGCAACGCCGGAACCACCCCCCCGAATCCCAGTTGGTTCACCGCCACCAGCACGCACATCCAGAACAGGTTCCAGTTGGGCGACAGGACTTTCTTTTTTTGGAAAAAAAGAAACAAAAAAACTCTATCCGTTGGGCTGCGGAGCGAAGCCGAAGGTCCGTTCGAAACGGGCGGCGAAGGCGGGCCATACCGCCCGGTTCAGCACCCGCGCGGCCGGCCGGCCATCCAGGATATCCAGCATCTGCTCCGCCGCGATCTTTGCGATATTGGCGCGGGACTCGCGGGTAACCCCGGCCGTATGCGGGCTCACCAGCACATTGTCGAACGCCATCAACGGATGATCCTTCGGCGGCGGCTCCTTGAACCACACATCCAGCCCCGCCCCGGCAATCGCCTTGTTTGACAGCACATCGAACAGCGCCGCCTCGTCATGAATGCCGCCCCGCGCCGTGCTGACGAAATACGCATGCTTCTGCATCAGCCCGAACGTCCGCGCATTCATCAGCCCCACCGTCTCGGCCGTCCTGGGGCAGTTGATCGACACGAAATCCGCCTGCGCCAGCATCGCGTCGAGGTCCGACTTCTCCGCCCCCTTCGCCGCGATCTGCGCCGCCGTCAGATATGGATCGACCGCCAGGATACGCATGTTGAACAACGCCTTGCACAACTCCGCCAACCGCCCGCCGACATGCCCGATGCCGACAATCCCCAGCGTCTTGTCCTTCAACTCGGTGCCCATATAGGCATTGCGCGATATCCCGTCGGACCGCCGCATGAACCGATCCGTCTCGATGATCCGCTTGGCCAGGCACAGCATCATCGCCAACGCATGCTCCGCCACCGCCTCCTTGTTCCCCCCGGCCTGGTTCACCACCAGCACCCCTGCCGCCGTGCAGGCATCGAGGTCCACGGTGTCGTAGCCGGCTCCATTGGTCGAAATCACCAGCAGATTGGGCGTGCGCGCCAGCAGCGCCGCATGGGCATGAAAGCCCACATCCAACTCGTCGCGCGCCGAACCGATCTGGAACGCATGCGCCGCCTCGAGCACCGCCACCGCCTCCGGCGCCGCACTGTCATTCTCCAGCCGGTCCACCCGAATGTCGGGCCGCCCGCCGATGATATCGAGGAAATTCGTCGCCGCGACATGGTCGACGTAGAAAACGCGCTTCGTATTGACGGCCATTCGGCGGGCTTCCGCTGGTTGTTGCTTGGACCCCGCCAACCTACAGGCGGGCCACCCGGGCGGCAATCCGCCCACCGTCGCGGGAAGCATTCACAACGAGACAGCGAGGCAGCGAGAAGGAACGAACCCGCTGCCCTTCTCGCTGTCTCGCTGTCTCTTTGTGAATCTAAACCGCCTCCACCGCCCCGCTCGCCATCGACCGCACCATCGCCTCCAGCACCCGCATCGCTTGCACCCCCGTCCGCAATCCGGGGCGCATCACTCGCCTCGCCCTTCACCGCCCGCAGGAACGCGGCAAGCAGCCCATGATACCCCTTGTGATCCTCGTTCGCCGCCGCGGTGAAATTCGGCTCCCACACCAGCGTATCCACCGCCGCATCCAGCCCCGCCGCGGGATCGGCCGCCTTGAATGGCGGATTGCGGAAGTGCCGGACCTCATGAACATTGCGCACCTCCACGCGCTGATGGTCCCCCATCACCTGCCACCACTCCATCGGCGTACCGCGCGACTGGTGCGTCCCCATCACCACCGTCGCCAGCGCCCCCGAGCCAAACCCGAACGCCGCATGCAGCAGCAGCTTGCCCGGCTCCATCTCGAACCGCCGCGCCTGCACGCTCGTCACCGCCTCCTTCATCAGCCACGGCACCAGGTCCATCGCATGCACGCAGTGATGCAGCAGGAACCCGGTGTAATCCGCATTGCCGACAAAATACGTCGGCGCCGTCATGTATTCCCCGAGCAGGCTGGCCCGCAGCCCGAACCCCTCGCCCCGGGTGATGTTCCCGGCGATCCGATTGGCGGTGGAATACCGCTTCATGAACCCAACCACGCAAACCTGCCCGGTCTCGGCCGCCACCTGCGCCAGCACTTCGGCCTCCGCCGCCGTCGCCGCCGGCGGCTTCTCGATGAACACCGGCAACCCCGCTTGCATCGCCAGCGCCGCCAACTCCGAATGCTGCCGCGGCCCCACCGCCATCCCGATCGCGTCCACCTCGCCCGAGGCAATCAGCGCCGCCCCGTCGCTATACCGCCGCGTCACCCCATACCGATCGCCGATGACCGCCAAGCGCCCGGCATCCACATCCGCAATCGCCGCCAACCGCACCGGCAACCGCACGAGTTGCGGCAACAACATCTCCCCGGCATGCGTCCCGCACCCGATCCACCCAATCCTGAGCGTTTGCGCGCTCCGCGACGCGGGGTTCACGCCCGCACCGCATGCAAAAAACCGCGCAACAACCCCGCCGAATGCGCCAGATCGCCATCCTCGTCATGCGCCGGCGGCCGCCACTGTGCCAACGGCACGCTCAACCGATCATCCGTCCGCCGGAACGGCTCCAGCGTGATCGGGCCGGAATACCCCACATCCGCCAACGCCCGGCAGATCGAGGCCCAATCCAGATGCCCCGTGCCCAGGAACCCACGATGGTTCTCATTGGCCTGGAAATGCACCAGGTGCTCCCCCGTCGCCCGGATCGCCTGCGCCAGGTCATCCTCCTCCATGTTCATATGGAAGGTATCCAGCATCACCCCCACCGCCGGGCTGCCCACCGCCCGCACCAGTTCCACCGCCTGGCGCGCCGTGTTGCAGAAATCCGTCTCGAACCGGTTCAACGGCTCCACCGCCAGCGTGATGCCATGCGCCGCCGCATGCGCCCCCGCCGACTTCAGCCCCGCCACCACCCGATCCACCCGCGCCCGCCGCAACTCCTCGGGGATCGGCGCCGGCGGCTTCCCCGCAAACACCAGCGGCGTGCCATACAGCGGCCCACCGACAATCTTCGCCCCCATCGCCACCGCGACATCTACGCAGCGATGCAGGTACGCCACCCCCGCCTCATGCGCCACAGGATCGGCCGAAGCCAGGTCGCGCTGCAAATTCACCCGCGCCGCCAGGGCGATGAACAGCCCCGCCGCATGCGCCGCCACCCCCGCCGCCGCCGGGTCCATCTCGCCCTCCTCGGGCACCAGCAACTCCACGAAATCCATCCCCGCCCGCTTCATCCGCGCGAACAGGATGAAATGCTCGGGCCCGAACGGCCGTGCATAGGACATCGAAATCACGCCGACCTGCGGCCGCTTCCACATAGTGCTCATCCCTTGACCGCGCCTCCCGTCAGGCCGCCCACCAGATGCTTCTGCGCGAACAGGAACAGCACCACGGCAGGCAGCGCCACCAGGGTTCCGCCGGCGGTAAGCAGGCCCCAGTGAATTTCGTTTTCGCCAATGAACATCTGCAACGCCACCGTCACGGTGCGTACATTGCGCCCGGCCAGCATCAGCGCGAACAGATATTCATTCCACGAAGCAATGAACAAATAGATCCCCACCGCCACCATCCCCGGCACCACCAGCGGCAGGATCACCAGGCGCAGCACCTGCACCCCGGTGGCCCCGTCGATCATCGCGGCCTCGTCGAGGTCGGGCGGAATGCCATCGATGTAGCTCGTCATCAGCCATATCGCGAACGGCAGGGTGAACGTCGCATGCCCGGCGATCAGCGCCACATACGTATCGAGCAACCCCAGCCGCCGCAGCAGGAAAAACAGCGGCAGCACCAGCAGCACCACCGGGAACATGTTCACCACCAGGAACTGCACCCGCAGCAACCGCCGGCCCGGAAAGCGGAACCGCGAAAACGCATACGCCGCCGGCAAGGACAGCAGCAGCCCCAGCGTCACCGCCCCCACCGCCACCACCAGGCTGTCCAGCAGGTTCGACGCGAAGGACGTCCGCTGCAACAACTCGATATGATGCACCAACGTCAACGCCCCCGGGATCAGGCTCACCGGACTATGCGTCAACTCCTCGTCCGGCCGGATGGAGGACAGCATCATCCAGACCCAGGGCCCCAGCGCGAACGCCAAAATCCCCAGCAGCGGCACCTCGGTGCCCAGGAACAACCGCAACCGCTTCATGCCCCAAACCTCATGCAGGAGCGTCCCTCATCCCACGCCGCGCATAGGCAATCACCACCACCAGCAGCAGCAACGTCAACACCACCGCCAGTGCCGAGCCATACCCGTAATTCGCCCCCGACCACGCCTTGAGAAACGCGTATAGCGGCAACGTATGCGTCGTCGTCCCCGGCCCACCCCCGGTCATCACCAATATCAAATCGAGCGAATTCGACACCCAGATCATCCGCAACAGCAACGCCGTCGCAATCACCGGCGCCAACCCGGGCAACGTCACATGCACGAAACTCGCGAACGTCGAGGCCCCATCGATCGAGGCCGCCTCGTAATGCTCGCGCGGGATCGCCTGCAACCCCGCCAGCAGCGTCACCGCGAAAAACGGAAACCCTTGCCACACCACCGCGAGGATCACCGCCGCCATCGCCGTATCCGGCCGCGCCAGCCACGCGACGGGCGCATCGAGCAGCCCCATCCGCACGCCGATCTGGTTCAGCAGCCCCAGATTGAAATCCAGCATCCACGTCCACACCAGCCCGATGATCACCGAGGGCAACGCCCACGGCACAATCACCAGCGCCCGCGCCACCCCCCGCCACGCAAACCGCCGGTTGAGCAGCAACGCGGTGGCCAGCCCCAGCCCGAACTGCAACGCGACCGACACCACCACCCATACCACCGAATGCCCCAGGCTCTCCCAGAACATCGGATCGTTCAGCACCGCCACATAATTGCCGAAGCCGACAAACGGCTGTGACTTCGGCCGGAATAAAATCACATCATGCAACGACAGCCACAGCGTCTGCGCCACCGGCGCCAGCACCAGCAGCACGGTGGCTGCCAGTGCCGGGGCCAGCAACAGCCACGGCAATGCGCGGCTGCTCACTTTCATCCGAAGTAGTGCTTCTCGAATACGCCCATCATGTCATCGGGCGAAATCTGCCCCAGCAGCGCCTTCTGCGTCGTCTGCGGCCACACCGTGCGGGTGAAATCCGCCGTCTGCGCCGTCTGCGGCAACACCGCCGCGATCGGCAGCGAGCCCACCGTCGCATCCATGAACCGCTTCGGCTGCACGTCCCACGTCTTCGCGCCCGACGTCGTCACCGTCACCTGGCCCGACAACTTGTTGAACGCCACATTGGCCTCGGCCGTCGAAAGCCACGCCACCCAGCGCCACGCCGCCTCCTGCACCTTGGACTGCGCGAGCACCGCGTTCGAGCCATCGCCGAAGCTCGTCCAGCCCTGCCCCTGTGGCCCGCGCGGCACCGGCACGGCGGTGATCCCGTCGCCCAGCGCCGCCACCATGTCATTGGCCGAACCGATGTGATGGATCGTCATCCCGGTCCGCCCAGCCTTCAAGTTGGCGATGATCTGCTGGAACCCGTCATTCGGCGCCGAGGGCGGGATGATCTTCTGCTTGGTGTAAAGCTCAATGAACCACCGGTTGGCCGCCAGCGCCGCCGGCGACACCAGCCCGCCCTTCTCCATCTTGGCCCCGCCACCCAGCACAAAGCTGCACCAGTGGTCATGCCCGCCGGCCCCGCCGCGCAGCCCGAATCCCCAGCGATCGCCTTCCGTCATCGCCTTCCCCGCCGTGAGGAACTCGTCGAACGTGCCCGGCAGCTTCACGCCCTTCTGCGCCAGCCAATCCTGCCGCACGTAGAGGTAGAGCACGACGTATTGCAGCGGGATGTAGTAGCGCTTGCCGTCCGGCGCGGTGTGCAGCCGCCACAAATCGGCCGAGATATCCGCCTTGCCGGCCCAGCCATCGATGTGCTTGCCGAGATCGGCCAGCGCATCCATCTCCATCAGGCGCGGCAGATTGTTGAACTTCACCATCGCCGCGTCGGGCGCGTTCTGGGCAATGATCGAGGTGTACAGCCGCGTGTCATAGTCCGCCCCGCCGCCCCAGGGGATGCTCTCGGCCTGGATTTTCAGATCGGGATTGGCCTTCTCGAACGCCTGCACCAGCGCGTCGGGCGAGGCCTTCGGGTCGTCGAAATGATACCACCAGCGCACCGTCGTCGGCTTCTGCGCATGGGGCCGCGCCAGCGGGGCGGCGGCAAGGGCGGCGGTGGTGCTGGCGAGCAGGGTACGGCGTTGCATGAACTAAGTCCTCCCGGAGTTTCTTGATTTTTCAGGCGGCGTGGCGGCGTTCGACGATGGTGTCGAGATGCGCCCCAAGGTTTCGTGCCAGCGCGGTGGCATCCTGCGCGCGAAGTGCGGCCAGGATCGGCAAATGGCGCGAAGCGGTCTCCCCCAGCGGCCGCCGATGCCACGGCGCCCACAGGCGAAAACGATGCGAATGCAGCATGCAGCGCGCCAGGATGGGCAGCATCGCGTGCAGCCCGGAAATCCGGAACAACGCCAGGTGCCACTCCATATCGGCCTCCAGCACCGCCCACGCATCCCCGGCCACCGCCGCGGCCTCCATCGCCGCCTGGATGCGCTCCAGCACCGCGATATCCCCCGCCGCCACCCGCCGCGCCGCCCGACGCGCCCCGCGCAATTCGATGCGCCGGCGCAAATCCAGGATTTCCAAAGCCGTATCGGCATCGAGGTCCGTCACCGTGGTGCCCTGCCGCCCCGCCCGCAGCACCAGCCCCTCACCCTCCAGCCGCAACAACGCCTCCCGCACCGCCGCCTGGCTGCACGCGAGGTCCCCCGCCAGCCCCAACTCGGTCAACACACTCCCAGGCGGCAACTCGTTCAACACGATCCGCCGCCGAAGCTCCGATGTCGCACGCGCTGCAGGCCCTTCGGCCATTTGGGTTTCCTCGATGGATTATCGATATTCACCCAAGCCTAGCCGCGCCCAACGCGGACCGCAAGCCCGCGAAGCAAGCAAGCCGATTCACCACAGAGACACAGAGACAGGGAGAAGCAAGCGAAGCAAAACCCTTTTCTTCTCCCTGTCTCTGTGTCTCTGTGGTGAATCCCCTTCCTTCCTCCTGACGTCAAAGCGCCAGCCGAGCCGCCTCCACCCACCGCCCCTCGCCATGGCTCCGATACACCAGCTCCGCCAACTGCACCGCCTTCGCCCCCTCCACCAGATCGGGCAGATACGGCGCATCCTCCCCCACATGGCGCAGGAACAACTCCCAGCACTGCCGAAACGGCGGCTTCACCGGCAGCGTATCCGGCACCTCCGCCCACCCCGCCATGAAATCCATCCCCAATGACGCCCCCCCGAACGCCTCCGGCGTATTCACCGCCGCCTGGCTGAAGCACCGGTTGCGCCCCGCCACCGCCGAGCCCAGCACCCCGTCGATCTGCACGCACATCGTGTCATCCCGCCGCACCCGCGTCGCCCACGAGTTCGAGATCACCGCCGGGATCCCCCCCTCCAGCGTCAGCAACGCCTGCACGCTGTCCTCCACATCCACGTCGTACGCCACCCCCGCCTCATCCACCCGCCGCGGCACCGCCGTGCTGATCTGCGCCGCCACCCGTGCCACCGGTGCCACCAGCCGGTCGATCATGTAACGCCAGTGCGCCATCATATCGAGCGCCAGCCCGCCCCCCTGGTCCGCCCGATAGTTCCACGACGGCCGCTGGCAAACCTGCCGCTCGCCATCGAAAATCCACGACCCGGCATCGATCCGCGCCCCCACGATGCGCCCGAAAAACCCGGACTCCTTGAGGAACATCAGCTTGGCGAACCCGGGCAGGAACAGCTTGTCCTGGATCACCCCGTGCTTCACCCCGCGCGCCGCCGCCAGCCGCGCCAGTTCCATCGCCACTTCCGCGGTCGGCGCCGTCGGCTTCTCGATATGGATGTGCTTGCCCGCAGCGATCGCCTGCTTCACCCGCTCCGGCCGCCCCCCGGTCGCCGCGCAATCCATGAATATCTCATCCGGCCCAGCCAGCGCCGCCGCCAGGTCCGTCGTCCAGCGCAACCCGCCCTGCGCCGCCGCCAGCGCCGCGAGTTTCCCCTCATCGCGCCCCACCAGCAGCGGCTCCGGCACCAGCCGCGAGCCATCGCGCATCGCCAGCCCGCCCTCGGCCCGGATCTCCATCAGGAACCGCAAATGCTGCGTCGTCCCGATCCGCCCGGTCGCCCCATTGATGATCACCCCAATCGTCCGCGCCACCATTATCGACTCCCTTGCCTGACCGGTTCAAACTGCCCGCTCAACCTGACACAGCCCGCGCCATCCACAACCCCGGTTGCGGATGGCGCCGCGCGGGCCAATATTACCACCTCACGTGAACCTCGAGCCCAGGGCCACCGATGCCAACCCCCGAGTGGGAAATCCCCGCCAACCTGCAACCCGACCCGTCCGACTACAGCTTCGACCTCGAGCGCGCCCTGCGCAGCGTGGTGGGCCTGCGCGCCAACGTCCCCGCCGATGCCTTCACCGCCGGCACCCTGGGCACCGAGCGCCAGGGCAACGGCGTCATCATCCGCGATGACGGCCTGGTTCTCACCATCGGCTACCTCATCACCGAGGCCGAAACCATCTGGCTCATCACCGCGGACGGCCGCGCCACCCCGGGCCATCCCCTGGCGTTTGACGGCGCCACCGGCTTCGGTCTCGTGCAGGCGCTGGGCAAACTCAACATGCCCTCCATCGAATTGGGCGATTCCGACCGCCTGCCCATCGGCACCGAGGCCATCATCGCCGCCGCCGGCGGCCGCGAACACGCCATCGAAACCAAGATCGTCGGCCGCCAGGAATTCGCCGGCTACTGGGAATACCTCATCGACAACGCCATCTTCGCCGCCCCCGCCCACCCGTTCTGGTCCGGCTCGCCGATGATCAGCCGCGAGGGCAAGCTCCTCGGCACCGGCTCCCTCATTCTCCAGCAGGGCGACGGCAAGAAGCGCACCGACATGAACATGGTGGTGCCGATCTCCCTCCTGCGCCCGGTGCTGGAAAACCTCCTCACCACCGGCCGCGCCAGCCCGCCGCGCCCCTGGCTCGGCATGTACGCCATGGAAGGGGAGGGGGGGCTCGCCGTCGGCGGCGTCTCCGAAACCGGCCCCGCCGCCCAGGCCGGCCTCCAGGCCGGTGACCGCATCGTTTCGATCGACGAAGAAGAAATCACCGAACTCGCCGCCCTCTGGCGCAAGGTCTGGTCGAGCGGCCCGCCCGGCACCACCGTTGTGCTGCGCGTCCAGCGCGACAACGAGACCCTCACCCTGCGCATCAAATCCGCCGACCGCACCAGCTTCCTGCGCGGCCCCCGGCTCCACTAGATGCCCCCCCGCCCGTTCCGCATCGCCATCCCCGACGCGGACCTCGCGGACCTGCACGCCCGCCTCGCCAACACCCGCTGGCCCGATGACATCAACGACGCCGCCTGGTCCTACGGCACCCCGCTATCCTTCGCCCGCACCCTCGCCACCTACTGGCGCGACAGCTTCGACTGGCGCGCCACCGAGGCCCGCCTCAACGCCCTGCCGCAGTTCACCCTGGATATCGACGGCCTGCCCATCCACTTCATCCACGCAAAAGGGCAGGGGCCAAAGCCGCTCCCCCTCATCCTCACCCACGGCTGGCCCGGCTCCTTCGTCGAGATGGAAGCCATCCTGCCCCTGCTCACCCACCCCGAAAACCCCGCCGACGCCTTCGATGTGGTGATCCCCTCGCTCCCCGGCTTCGGCTTCTCCGGCCGCCCCACCGCGCCAGGCTGCGGCCCTAAGGCCATCGCCGCGATGTGGGACAAACTGATGACCGCCCTCGGCTACCACCGCTTCGGCGTCCAGGGCGGGGACTGGGGTTCCGCCGTCTCCATCTGGCTCGCCCGCACCCTGCCCGAGCGCGTCATCGGCGCCCACCTCAACTTCATGATCTCCTCCCTGCAACCCGCCGAGGGCGCCCCCCTCACCGAGGCCGAGCGCGCCTACATCGCCTCCGCCCAGCGCTGGCGCGACAGCGAGGGCGGCTACTTCTCCATCCAGTCCACCAAGCCGCAAACCCTCGGCTACGGCCTTACCGATTCGCCCGCCGCCCTCGCGGCCTGGATCACCGAGAAATTCCGCACCTGGTCCGACTGCAACGGGGACATCGCCACCGCCATCCCCCTCGACGCGCTGCTGGCCAACATCGCCATCTACTGGTTCAGCGGCAACATCACCTCCTCCCTGCGCATCTACAAGGAGAACCGCGCCGCGCCCCTGCACTTCGCCCCCGGCGAACGCGTCCTCCCCCCGGTCGGGTTCGCCCATTTCCCCAAGGAAATCCTCCACCCCCCGCGCAGCTACGTCGAACGCGTGTTCGACATCCGCCGCTGGACCGACATGCCCCGCGGCGGCCACTTCGCCGCCATGGAACAACCCGCCCTCCTCGCCGAAGAAATCCGCGCCTTCTTCCGCCCCCTGCGGGCCTAAACCCGCCCCACCGCCACCGCCCACATCACCGCCAGCCGATCCCCTATCCCGCGCGGCCCCGAAGGCGCCCCCCGCGCGAAATCCCGCCGCGCCAGCACCCCGGTCAGCCCCGCCGCGATCACCCCCCCCGCCAACCGCCCGCGCCCCTGGCCCAGCAACCGCCTGCCCTCCGCCACCACCGCCTCTACCCCGCAATCCTCCGGCAACAACCGCCGCCCCTGATGCGCCAGCACCGGCGCGCTGCGCACCACCCCCGCCACCCCATACGCCGCCCCCAGCAGCCGCAACCGCTCCCGCACCGCCGCATCCGCCCCCAGCACCCCGCCCGCGACCGCCGCGATCCCCCCCGCCGTCGCCATCACATAGGCGCGAAATTCCGCCAGCGTCGCGATCCCCGGCTCGCACTCCACCTCGCGCCCCTCGATCACCCCGAGCAGCTCCTCCGCCGCAAACACCCCCGAATCCAGCGCCTCCCCCAGCGGCCCCGCCACCTCATGCCGCCGCCGCGTGCCCTCCACCACCTCGCGCCACCATTGCAACCGAATCGCCGCCAGCGTCGGCTCGGACGCCACCTCCCGCGCCCGCGCCAGCTCGTGGTTGAACGCGTACAGCAGGAACAACGCCTCCCGCTTGTCCGGCGGCGCGAACAACGCGGTGAAAAACCGGTCCGGATCATGCCGGCGCACCATCGCGCCGAGGGGAGAAAGATCGCTCATCCCCACCGGTTGGCGCGATTTGTCGCACCATGCAAGCTTGACCTTCCCCGTGCGCGGCCATAGCTGTCAGACACGCCTGAGAAACGCCACTTTAGGAGATGCGCCCATGGCCTTCGAACTCCCCGCCCTGCCTTATTCCCACTCGGCCCTCGCCGCCAACGGCATGTGCCAGGAGACCCTGGAGCTGCATCACGGCAAGCACCACAACGCCTACGTCACCGCCCTGAACGGCTTCGTGGCCGCCAACGCCGCCCTGCAGGGCAAGTCGCTCGAGGAAATCGTCAAGATCTCCCACGCCGACGCCTCCATGGCCGGTGTGTTCAACAATGCCGGCCAGCATTGGAACCACATCGTGTTCTGGAACAACATGTCCCCCACCGGCGGCGGCATCCCGGGCAAGCTCGAAGCCAAGATCACCGAGGATTTCGGCTCGGTCCAGGCCTTCAAGGACGCCTTCAAGACCGCCGCCACCACCCAGTTCGGCTCCGGCTGGGCCTGGCTCGTGCTCGGCACCGACGGCAAGCTGAAATGCACCAAGACCCCGAACGGCTCCAACCCGCTCGCCACCGGCGAAGGCAAGGTGCTGCTGGGCTGCGACGTGTGGGAACACGCCT
>CAIMWH010000209.1 GCA_903845065.1 uncultured Rhodospirillales bacterium
AGAACCTCGACGGCGGCAAAGAAATCGGCCGGGAAATCCTGCACCAGGCTACTCACATCGGGGTGCGCGTCATCCTGGTAGAGGTTGTACATCGCGTATCCCGGCACCTGCTTGCCGTCCGCGGTGGTGATCTGCGAATAGACCGCGAAGCCCACGTGGGAGAAATGCATCCCCTTCGGCAACTCCGACGGCGCGATGCCGACGCGCCCGACGATCGCCACCCGCGCGCCCTTGGCGGCGATGGTCTTCTCCATCTTCTTGGCGAACCCAATGATCTTCTCGGGCGGGAAGCGCGCCGGCTCGGTCGCCCCGCTGCTCGAACTGCTGAATCCGGATGCCTGGGCCTCGGGCGCCGCGCCCACTGCCGCCGCCCCAAGCGCCAGCCCGAAATTCCGTCGAGTGATGCCGCTCATCGCGCTCACCGCTTCAACGCCTGATCGGGCGGCACCACGGTGATAGTCTGGTCGGTCACCGGCAACGGCCCGCCCGACGGCGCGCTCGCCGCCTTCATCGAGGCATTGGCCGCCGTGCCGCTCGCCGCCGCGGCCGAGCCCGCCACCACCCGGCTGGCCGCCAGCGGCACCGCGGAAACCCCCAGCGTCACCTGGCCGGACGCCGCCAGCGCATGCGCCGCGCTGGCGCTCGCAGCCCCGCTCGCCACGCCACCCTGCTGCACCGCGGCCGCCGAATTCGCCGCCGGTTGCGCCATCGCCGGCACGGCAACCAGGCTCAAAATGCCCAGAACAGCAATCCTGATGTCCATCGCCCGTCTCCAAAACGTCACATCTTTTAAACCGCCAGCCGAACCACGAAAAGCCGGATCGACACCCTACCCCAGATTACTCCCCTTGATGGCCTCCACCATCGCCGCCGTCACCTCCTTCGTGGTCGCCTTGCCGCCCACATCGGGGGTCAACACGCCGGCGGCGCACACCTGCTCCACCGCCACCATCAGCGCCGCCGCCGCCCGGGCCTCGCCGAGATGCTCCAGCATCAACGCCGCGGTCCAGAAACTCGCCACCGGATTGGCGATGCCCTTGCCGGTGATATCGAACGCCGAGCCATGGATGGGCTCGAACATCGAGGGATACCGGCGGGACGGATCGACGTTGCCGGTCGGCGCCACGCCCAAGCTGCCGGCCAGCGCCGCCGCCAGATCGGACAGGATATCGGCGTGCAGGTTGGTCGCCACCACAGTGTCGATGCTCTGCGGCTTGCGCACCATGCGCATCGTCATCGCGTCCACCAGTTCCTTGTCCCAGGTGACACCGGGGAAATCCGCCGAAACCTCCAGTGCGATCTCATCCCACATCACCAGGCCGAACTTCTGCGCGTTGGACTTCGTCACCACCGTCAGATGCTTGCGCGCCCGCTTCTGCGCCTGCCCGAAGGCATACCGCATAATGCGCTCCACGCCGACGCGGGTGAAGATCGCCACCTCGGTCGCCACCTCCTCCGGCAGCCCGCGATGCGCCCGCCCGCCGTGACCGGCATACTCGCCTTCGGAGTTCTCCCGCACGATGAGCCAGTCCAGATCGCCCGGCCCGACATCGCGCAACGGCGAGGTCACCCCCGGCAGCACCCGCGTCGGGCGGATATTGGCGTACTGGTCGAAGCCCTGGCAGATCGGCAACCGCAAGCCCCACAGGGAGATATGGTCCGGCACATCCTCCGCCCCCACCGCGCCGAAATAAATCGCGTCGGCCTTCTTCAGCGTCGCCAGCGAGCCCTCCGGCATGAACACGCCGTGCTTGCGGTAGTAGGCGGAGCCCCAGTCGTAGTGGTCGACCTCAAGCTTGAACCCGCCATCCCGCGCCACCAGCGCCTCGAGCACTTCGAGCCCGGCCGAAATCACCTCGGGGCCAATGCCGTCGGCCGGAATGGATGCGATCCTGTAGCTGCGCATGAGGCGATCTCCCTGAATTGCCGCCAGATATGCCGCCGCGGCTCAATCCGGTCCAGTGCCCAGCAATATCCGCCCCGCCGGCCCCGCCACCACCCGTCCAACTATCCACGCCGCCACCCCCGCCGCTGCCAGCGCCGCCACGCAGGCCGGCCCATCCGCGACGCCGGCCAGCAAACCGCCAGAGGTCTGCGGGTCCACCAGCAACTCCGCACTGATATCGGTCGCAATATCGAGCCCCGCCAGATTGGCCGGCGCCAGCGTTGACGCCACGCCTTGCGCCGCCAGTTCGCGTGCCCCCGGCAGCGCCGGCAAACCCGCCAACGCCACTTCGGCCGCTACCCCTGACGCACGCAGCATCTCCCCGAGATGGCCGCCGAGGCCGAACCCGGTGACATCGGTGCACGCCACCACACGCTGCGCCCGCAGCACCGGCACCGCCCTCCGGTTGCCCCGCACCATGGAGGCCACCGCCGCCTGCAACCACTCCGCGCGCGCCTCGCCCCGCATCGCCGCCGCCAGTACGATCCCGGTGCCGAGCGGCTTGGTCAGCACCAGGGCATCGCCCACCCGCAGTCCGGCCTTGCGCCACACCTCGTCCGGCCGCACCAGGCCCGTCACCGCGAACCCCAGCGCCGCCTCCGCCGCCTCGCCGCTGTGTCCGCCGATCAGCGCGCAGCCCTCCGCCGCCAGCACCTTGCCGGCTCCCTGCATCATCGCCGCCAGGTCGTCCTGCATTTTCCGCCCGCGCATGAACGGCACCCCGGCCACCGCCATCGCCGTCCACGGCCGGGCGCCCATGGCATGGATGTCCGACAACGCATGCGCCGCCGCGATCTGCCCGAAGACATAGGGATCATCGATGAACGCGCGAAAATGATCGACGCTCTGCACCACCGCCATCCCCGCCGGCGGCAACGTCACCGCCGCATCGTCGCCCGCATCCATCCCGAGCGGGATGTCCGCCCGCGGCCCCGGCGCCAGCCCCGCCAGCGCCGCGCGCAGTCCCTCCGGCCCGATTTTCGCCCCGCACCCGCCGCAGCGCATGGCATCCTCATCCATCGGCATCGGCCGCAACGCCTGGTACATCGCCATCCAGCGCCGATCGATCCGCGATTTCCACCGCGCCACCCAACCGCCCGCCACCGCCAGCCGCCCACGCCAGGCCACCGCCCGCCCGTTGCCCAGACCGAGTATCGCCAACGCATCCCGTTGCGGCCGCCACGCCCGCAATGCCCGCCCCGCCGCCGCCCGCCGCAAATTCTCCGCCAGCGGTGCCCCGGCCCGCACCGCCCAGACCCCCGCCTTCGGCCGCGCCGCCCCCGCCACCGCCGCGCAATCCCCCGCCGCGAACACGCCGGGATGGCTCACGCTCTGCAATGTCGCGTCCACCCGCACACACCCCGCCGCGTCGCACGCCAAACCGCTCGCCGCCAGAAACCCCGGCCCGCGCACTCCCGTCGCCCACAGCACCTCATCCACCGCCAGCCCCGACCCGTCCGACAGCGCCAGCACGCCGTCGGCGAAATCCCCCGCCCGAACCCCGCTACGCACCTCCACCCCCGCCGCCGCCAGCCCCGCCAGCGCCGCCCGCTGCACCACCGCCGGTGCGGCCGCCAGCGGAACCGTCTCCCCATTCACCAGCACCATCGCCACCCGCCCGCACAACCGCAGCGCCAGCGCGATTGCCAATTCCACCCCGCTCGCCCCGCCCCCCACCACGGCGATCCGCCCGCCCGCCCCGATCCGCCCCTCCAGCGCCGCGAGCCGATCAAGAAACCGCCCGATCGGCTTCACCGGCGTGCCGCCTTGCCCGGCCTCTGGCGCACCGCCGACATCGATCGACAGCAGATCGTAGGAAACCCCCGGCCGTCCCGCGAACCCCACCACCCGCGCCGCGAGATCGAGCTCCGTCGCCTCATCCAGGATCAGTCGCGCCCCCGCCGCCGCCGCCAGCCGCGCGCAATCCAGGTGCGCCGCGTCATGATCGTGCTCGCCGCGGATCAGCCCGGGCAGCATGCCCGAATACGGCGTCATCGCCTCGCGCGCGATCAGCGTCAGCCGCACCCCCGCCACCGGCCGCATGGCGAATTGCCGTAGCACCTCGGCATGGGCGTGGCCCGCGCCAAGCAGCACGATATCAGTCTGGACAGTCCCGGTTTTCATCATGCCGCCATGCTACGCCGAACCGCCGAATTCATGCGAACGCCCGGCTCCGCGCGGTATTGCCCCCATTGCGGCGGCTCCGGCGCGTTGGTTGTGGAATAACCAGCCCCCCAAGATCGTCCGCTGCCACCACCTCTTGCCCTGGGCGCCGGAACGCGATCTGATCGCGGCATGACATGGTCCATTCTCGTGCGCGATCCCGCCACCGGCGCCCTTGGTGCCGCCGTAGCCACCCGTTTCTTCGCCGTCGGCGCCATCTGCATTCATGTGGAGGGCGGTGTCGGCGCGCTCGCCACCCAGGCGCTGATCAACCCGATGTATGCCGTGCACGGCATGCCCCGCCTGCGCGCCCACGAACCGCCCGAACATGTGTCCGCCGCCCTGCTGGCCGCCGATAGCGGGCGCGATCAGCGGCAGTTGCACATTCTGGATGCACAAGGCCGCATCTCGCAGCATACCGGCGCGCAATGCGTCACCTGGGCCGGACACCTCGCGGGACATGATGTGTCCGTCGCCGGCAACATGCTCGCCGGCCCCGATGTCGTCGCCGCCACCCTCGCCGCCTGGACCGCGAGCACCGGCAGCATGGCCGAACGCCTGCTCACCGCGCTCGAAGCCGGGGAAGCCGCCGGCGGTGACAAGCGCGGCAAACAATCCGCCGCGCTCAAGATCTGCACCAAAGACCCGTACCCGGACCTCGATATCCGCACTGACGACCATCCGGACCCACTCGCCGAAATGCGCCGCCTGCTCGCCGTCAGCCGTGACCGCTACGCCACCTTCCGCACCTTCCTCGCCGGGCGCGACAGCCCCGCCGGCATCCATGACCGCGCGGCGATCGACGCCGCCATCGCGGCCGCGGACGCCGCCCGGAGTTGATGGCGCGATTATTGCGTGCAACCGGCTTGCGGTCTGCTGGGTCGCTGTCACATTACCGCCCAATCGCTCGAACCAAGGGGGTTCCCACCATGCGCCGCTCGCTGATCGCCGCCGCTCTGCTCGCCACCGTCGCCTCTGGCCCACTTGCCGCGCAGGACCTGCCCACCTTGCGCATCGGCCTCGCCGACGACGCGGACGCACTTGACCCCACCATGGCGCGCTCCTTTGTCGGGCGCATCGTATTCGCCGGCCTGTGCGACAAGCTTGTCGATCTCGATGCCAACCTCAACGTGGTGCCCCAACTCGCCGAAAGCTTCGCCTGGACCGACAGCAAGACCCTGGTCTTCAAGCTGCGCCCCAACATGAAGTTCCATGACGGCACCGATGTGGACGCCGCCGCGGTGAAATACACCATGGAACGCCACCTCACGATGCAGGGCAGCGGCCGCCGCGCCGAAATCTCCTCCCTCGACCACGTCGAAATCGTCGATCCGCTCACCGTGCGCATGGTGCTGAAAGCCCCCTCGGCCCCCTTCCTCACTGCGCTGACCGATCGCGCCGGCATGATTGTCTCCCCCAAGGCTGCCGAGGCCGCCGGCAAGGACTTCTCTCTCAAGCCGGTCTGCGCCGGGCCCTTCAAGTTTGTCGAACGCGTCGCCCAGGACCACATCACGCTTGAGCGCTTCGACGGCTACTGGAACGCGCCCGCCATCAAGCTCGGCCGCATCGTCTACCGCACCGTGACCGATCCCTCCGTCCGCCTCGCCAACCTCCAGGCCGGCGCGCTTGACATGGCCGAGCGCATCGCGCCGACCGATGTCGAGACGGTCAAGAAGAACGCCAAGCTGAAACTCGCCGTCTATGACGGCCTCGGCTACCAGGCGCTTACCTTCAACGTCGCCCACGGTGACCGCGCCAAGACCCCGATCGGCCAGAGCGCCCTGGTCCGCCAGGCCTTCGCCCTGTCGATCGACCGCGCCGCCCTCGTCCAGGTCGTCTACGCCGGCATGTTCACCCCCTCCGCCCAGGCCATCCCGCCGGCGAGCCCGTTCTATGCGGCAGGTGTGCCGGCCCCCGGCCGTGACATCGCCGCCGCCAAGAAGCTGCTCGCAGAAGCCGGGGTGAAACTCCCCGTCGTGGTTGACCTCACCGTCACCAATTCCGCCACCCAGCAGCAGGAGGGCGAGGTGATGCAGTCGATGGCCGCCGAGGCGGGCTTTGACGTCAAGGTCCACACGATGGAATTCGCTGCCTCCCTCGATGCGGATGACCGTGGCGATTTCGCAGTTCATCTCATTGGCTGGTCCGGCCGCGCCGATGCCGACGGCAACCTCTACGTGTTCCTCCACACTGGCGGCCCGCAGAACGTCAGCGCCTACAGCAACCCCGATGTCGACGTCTGGCTCGACGGCGCCCGCGCCGTGCAGGATGTCGCCGCCCGGCGCGACTTGTACGGCAAGATCGCCGCCCAGAACGTGAAGGACGTGCCGCTGATGTACCTCTACATCAACAAGTGGATCACCGGTATGAGCACTAAGCTGGAAGGCTACACCCCGATTGCCGACGGCATGATCCGGCCCCAGGGCCTCACGCTGGCGAAGTAGGACCGGCCCCATGCGCGGTCATCTCGGCATCCGCATCGCCCAGGTCATCCCGACCCTGCTGCTGGTGAGCATCTACGTCTTCTGCCTCCAGCAGTTGATGCCCGGGGACCCCGCCCTCGTCCTGGCAGGCGAGGAGCGCGATCCCCAGGTGCTGGCGCAGATCCGCGCCGAACTGTGGCTCGACCGTCCCCTCCCGATCCAGTATTTCCACTGGATCGGCAACGTGCTCACCGGCGATTTCGGCTTCTCCTGGCGCATCCGCCAGCCCGTCTCTATGCTGATCGCGCAAAAACTGCCGGTCACGCTGCAACTCGGCTCGATGGCCTTCGTCATCGCGCTGTCGATCGGGGTGCCGATGGGCATCATCTCGGCGGTCAACAAGAACGGCTTCCTGGACTACCTCGCCAATGGCATCGGCCTCGCCGGGCTCTCCACGCCGAATTTCTGGCTCGGGATCATGATGATCCTGCTGATCTCGGTGCAACTCGGCTGGCTGCCGCCCTCGGGCTACGTCTCCCTTGCCGAGGACTGGCGCCAGTCCCTCGCCACCACCATCATGCCGGCCTTCGTGCTCGGCAACGCCATCGCCGCCGTGCTGATGCGCCACACCCGCTCCGCCATGCTCACCGCCCTGGAGCAGGACTATGTGCGCACCGCCCGCGCCAAGGGCCTGCGGGAATGGACGGTGGTGCTGCGCCACGCCCTGCGCAACGCCCTTGTCCCGGTGGTCACCCTCGGCGCGCTCGAACTCGGCACGCTGCTGTCTGGCGCGGTGCTCACCGAGCAGGTGTTTTCGGTGCCCGGCTTCGGCAAGCTGATCGTCGATGCGGTGTTCAATCGCGACTACCCGGTGGTGCAGGGCGTCGTGCTCGTCACCGCCACCGTCTACGTCACACTCAACCTGGTGGCCGATGTGCTGTATGTGCTGATCAACCCGCGGCTGAGGGGCGCATGAGCGCCACCGTGGCCGCCACCGCCCGCCCGCCCGCCGCCATGGTGGTGTCCGCCAGCCCGGCACGGCTGGCCTGGCGCCGCTTCTGCCGCCGCCCGGCCGCGGTGGTGGCGCTGGTGGTGGTGGCGATGTTCATCATCGCCGCCGCCTTCGCCCCCTGGGTGGCCCCGTTCGACCCGATCAAGACCAGTTGGACCCTCATCCGCAAGGCGCCGGACTGGGCGCACTGGATGGGCACCGACGAAAACGGACGGGACGTGCTGAGCCGCGTCATCTTCGGCGCCCGCGCCTCGATGTCCGCCGGTGTCATCTCCGTGACCATCGCCGCCGGTATCGGCGTGCCCATCGGCCTGCTGGCGGGGTTCGCCGGCGGCTGGACCGATACGCTGATCGGCCGCGTGGTGGATGCCATGCTAGCCTGCCCGTTCCTCATCCTCGCCATCGCCATGGCCGCCTTTCTTGGCCCGAGCCTGCAGAACGCCATGATCGCCATCGGCGTGACGGCCGCCCCGGTGTTCGTGCGCATCTCGCGCGGCGCCACCATCGATGCCGCCACCAACGAATACGTCGAGGCCGCGCGCGCCCTCGGCAACCCGGCCTGGCGCGTCGCGGTGCGCCACATACTGCCCAACATCGTGCCCCCGGTGATGGTGCAGGCCACCCTCGCGGTCGCCGCGGCCATCATCGCCGAAGCCTCGCTGTCCTTCCTCGGCCTCGGCCAGCAGCCGCCATCGCCGTCCTGGGGCAGCATGCTGAATTCGGCGCAGCGCTTCCTCACCCAGGCGCCGTGGCTCGCGGTGTTCCCCGGTGCGGCGATCTTCCTCGCCGTGCTCAGCTTCAACCTCGTGGGCGATGGCCTGCGGGACGCGCTGGACCCGCGCTCCAAGTAGCCCGCCGTTCAGGGCACCTTGGAGCTCACGCCTGCCGTCAGCGCCAGCCGCACCACATCGGCAAGGTTGCGGCAGGCGAGCTTCTCCATGATGTTGGCGCG
Organism: uncultured Rhodospirillales bacterium; assembly: GCA_903845065.1. GTDB lineage: Bacteria > Pseudomonadota > Alphaproteobacteria > Acetobacterales > Acetobacteraceae > CAIYPH01. Next base: position 8,496 of record CAIMWH010000209.1, read on the forward strand.
ATGGATCTCCACCGTGCGCGGGCTGATCCCGAGGTCATGGGCGATGTTCTTGTTCTGCGAGCCCGCGACCATGCTCATGAACACCTCGGTCTCCCGCCCGGTCAGGGTGGCGATCCGTGCCGCTGCCTCGGCCATGGCGGCGCGATGCTTGCGCTCGGCCTCATTGCGGCGCAGCGCGCTCGCGGTGGCGGCCAGGATGTCGGCCGCCGAGTAGGGCTTCTCGTTGAAATCCACTGCGCCATGCTTCATCGCCCGCACCGCGAGCGCGATATCGGCATGCCCGGTCACGATGATCACCGGCACCTTGCTGCCGCGATTGCGCATCTCGTGCAGCATCCCCACCCCATCCATGCCCGGCATCCGCACATCGGCGATCACGCAGGCCGCATCCATCACCCGCAGCGCGTCGAGGAATTCCTCCGCCGAAGCGTGGGTCTGGGTATCGTATCCGGACGAGAACAGCAGCAGCGACAACGACCGGCGCACTGCCTCGTCATCGTCGACGATGTGCACCACATCCGAGGGGGGGCGGGGAGGCTTCATGCGGCCCTTCTTCCATTCGCCGCGGCCGGCGGCAACACAATCCTGAAACAGGCGCCACCCTCGGGGGCCGGCAGACACTCGATCATCCCGCCATGCCCTTCCACGATGCTGTGGCAAATCGCCAACCCGATCCCCATGCCATGCCGCTTGGTGCTGACGAATGGCAGGAACAGCCGCCCCGCCACCGTCGGATCGGGGCCGGGCCCGGTATCGCTGACCGCGATCTCCACCCGCCCGTCATCATCCCGCCGCGCCGCCAGGGTAATCCGCCCGGAGGTGGCCGGCCCGATCGCCTCGGCGGCGTTGCGGATCAGGTTCAGCAGCACCTGCTGCATCTGCACCCGGTCGATCATCACCGCCCCGGTATCCGCCGCCACCACCACCTGGAGATGCGCCCGCTCGTCGGCGCCATTCGCCCGGGCCAGCGCGCAGGCCTCGGTGAGCACGTCGCCCACGTCCTCGGCGCGCAGCGTGGCCTCGCCGCGGGCCACGAAGTCGCGCAACCGGCGCACGATCTCGCCGGCCCGGCAGGTCTGCGCCGCGGCATCGCGCGTGGCGGCCCGGGCCGCCTCCAGCACATCGGGGTCATCGAGGTCCGTCCGGTCCAACATTTTCAGCGCGGCGGCCAGGAAGTTGCTGGCAGCCGCCAGCGGCTGGTTCACCTCGTGCGCCAGCCCGGTCGCCATCGCCCCACATGCTCGACAGCCGCGAGGTCCGCAGCAGGTCCGCCTGCAACATGCGCAGCCGCGACTCGGCCTCCGCCTCCTCCGTCACATCACGCGCCACCGTCACCACCCCGGCGATCTGCCCGTTGTAGTCCCGCCACGCCCGCTTGGTCACCGCGAGGCGGCGCGGAATGCCGGCGATGTAGTGCACGATTTCGAGCGCCTGGGTGGTATCGGTGGCCAGGGCATCGCGGTCCAGTGCGGTCATCGATTGCGCGGTCGCGGGCTCGAACAAATCCGCCACCCGGCGGCCGACCGCGAAACCCGCCGTCTCGGACACGCCAAGGTAGTAGCGCGCCGCCGCGTTGGTCATCACATAGCGCCCGTCGAAGTCCTTCACGTGGATAGCTTCTCCCATGGCGTCCAGCACCGAGGAGAGCATACGTTCACTATTGCGCGCGTCCATCCGTGCCACCCGCTCGGCCACCGCGCGCCGGCGCAGCACCGCCTCGGCCTCTGCCAGGCGCAGCCGCAGCACTTCGAATTCCACCACGGTCGAACGCGGCAACTCGCCCGGCCGGGTCTTGCCCCGGCTCACCGCGCGGGCATAGTCGCTCAGCACCCGCATCGGCAGGGCGAGGCGTTGCGCCAGCACGATCGCCGACACGATGCCCACCGCCACCGAGGCGAGCAGGATCATCGTGCTGCTGCCCAGCGTCTCGCGCCAATAGCCGTCGTAGTGCTCGCGATCCTCGCATACCACGAGCCGCCAGGAGGCCAGCGCGCTCGGCTGGTTCACCGCGCACACTTTTGCCAGGCCGCCGGGCGCCAGACGGTCGGGCCAACTGCCGTAGCGCATGGGGTCGACATGGCCCCCGCGCGGCGGCGCGAACAGCCAGCCCGGCGCGCGGCCGCTGGGCATAGCCCCGGTATCGCGCGCGCCCGCCACCACCTCGCCATCGGCATCGACCATCGCCACCGGCCCGGCCAGCCCCGCCGAGTCCTCCGCGAGCAGGTGATCGATCTCGGCCCGCGTCAGCGTCATGCCGATCACCGCCACCACCGTCCCGGCATCGATCACCGGCTGATAGATCGTGAGCCCCCCGGGGCCGCTCCTGTCCCCGGTCTCGCCCGGCACCGACCGGCCGACCGCCGGGCGCGCCTCGCGGAACACCTGGCGCACCGCCGGCGGCGGGTCCGCCTCGGTCGGAACATGGACATAGATGCCCGAACCCGCGCCCGGCGCCCAGATCGGCCCGGCCGGCCAATGGCGCACCCCGGGAGCCGCCGCCGTCGCCGCCAGGGCGCTGCCGATGATCGCAATATCACGATCCAGCGCATGGGATGTCGCCGCCGCCCGCTCGATCAGCCGTTCGCGAAACCGCTGCTGCGACTGCAACGTGCGGTCCGCCACCACCACGCCGCCGATCAGCCCGACCGGGGCGAGCGCGATCAGGATCAGCACCACGAGATGATAGACGAGGCCCCGCGGCGGCCCGCTACGCGCGGCCGTCTCCCCGGCGGTCTGCACCAGGCCGGACAGCCTTGCCCATTTGCGCGCCTCTATGACGGCCTCCCACCACATTTCGCTGTCGCTTCCATTTTGACGTCATCGCGCGTCATTACGCAAGCCACGTGATCTCGCCGGTGAACCCGCTACCGGGCGTAGCGCGCCGCCGTCGCCTCGTCGCGCCGCGGGGTGTAGGTGATCCCCTTGCGCGCCGCCCAGTGCACCACCTGCCAATACAACGGAATGATCGCCGCATCCTCAAGCGCGACGGTGGTGGCGTCCGCCAGCAAGCCGTTGCGGCGCGCCTCATCAAACTCCCCCAGCGCCGCGCCCAGCTTCGCGTCGAACGCCGGGTTGCTGTAGCGCGCCCGGTTGAACGCCCCCAGCCCATGCGCCGGATCATACGTCGCCAGCACGCTGGTCAGCCCATCGGCCGAACTTGAGGATGTTGTGCCGAAACTGAACAGGAACAGGCTGTAGGCCTGCCGGGATGCCGCCGGCGCGAACACATTGTAGGGCTCCACCACCACCCCGTTCACCGCCAGACCACCCCGGCGCAGCATCTGCCCCAGCGCCTGCGCCACAGCGCCATCCTGCGGCAGCCGGTCGGACGAAGAATGCAGCGTGATGCCGAACCCCTGCGGCCAGCCGGCCGCGCCGAGCAGACGCTTCGCCTCGGCAATATTCACCGCCGGCGGCACGAGGCCCGGCGCATACCCGCCCAGTCCCTCCGGCACGAACTGGCCCGCCGGTTCCGCCGAGCCATCCAGCAGCCGCCCGGCCAGGGCGCTGCGGTCGATCATCAGCCCGAGCGCGCGCCGCACCCGGGCGTCGCGCAGCGGATTGGTGTCGAGCGGCTTGCCGGCCATATCCGTCACAAACGGGCTCTGCGCCCGCGCGCTGTCTACCGCGAGATAGACCAGCCGGGTCGCCGCGATGGAAAACAATGACGTCTTCGCATGGCCCGCGATCTGCTTTGCGTCCGCCGGCGGCACCTGGTCGATCACATCCACATCGCCCGCCAGCAACGCCGCCACCCGCGCGGCCGGCTGCTTGATGAAGCGCAGGCTCACCCGCTCCCACGCCGGCTTGTCGCCCCAGAACGCCGGGTTGCGCTCCAGGTCCAGCCGATTGGCCGGTGTCCAGCCGCGAAACCGGTATGGCCCGGTCCCCATCATGCCGCGCCCGGCGTTGAGATCGGCGGTGGACATCCCCGCCGCCCCGGTGTGCGAAAGAATGTAGATCTCGCCGATCTGCTCGATCAGCCGCGGCACCGGTCCATCCGTCCGCACCTCAAGTTCCAGTGGCCCGACCGCCGTGAGCGAAACCACCCCTCTGCTCGCCCGCGAAAACGGCGCCGGGGAATTCGGCATCGCCTTGGCCCGCGCCACCGAGAACACCACGTCCTCCGCGGTGAACGGGCTGCCGTCATGGAACGTCACCCCCGGCCGCAGCGTGATCCGCCACGTCGTGGCGTCCACCGCCCGCCACACGGTTGCCAGCGCCGGGCGCAACTGGTTCTGCCCATCGCTCTCGATTAACCGGTCGAAGATATCCGTGGCGGTATCGCCGTTCGGCCCGGTGCCGGCGAACTGCGGATCAACCGAGGACTGCTCGGCCGCCCGCGCGATCACCAGGTCCGCCGCCCGTGCCGGCGCGATCCCCAACAACAGCGCCACCAACAACCACCGCATGGTCATCCTCCCAGAAACATCCGCCGCACCTCGGGGTCCGCCGCCATCGTCCGTGCCGGGCCGACCAGCGCCGTCCGTCCGTCCACCAGCACCACGCCGGTATCGGCGATCATCAGCGCCTCCTGCGCGTTCTGCTCCACCATGGCAATCGCCGTGCCCTCGGCATGGATCGCCGCGATGCTGTCGAACAACGCCTCCGCCGCCTTGGGCGACAGGCCGGCCGAGGGCTCATCGAGCAGCAACAGGCGCGGCTGCACCATCAGCGCCATCGCCATCGCCAAAATCTGCCGCTGCCCGCCCGACAGCGTGCGCGCCGCCGACCGCCGCTTCTCCGCCAGCATGGGGAACCGCCCGAACAAGCCCTCGATCCGCCCCGCCGCCGCCTTCGGCTCCAGGAACCCGCCCATTTCGAGGTTCTCCCGCACCGTCATGGTGGGGAAGATATTCGCCTCCTGCGGCACGAACGCCACGCCCGCCCGCGCCCGATCCCGCGCCGAGGCGCCGCCGATCTCCCGCCCATCCAGCATGATCGAGCCCGCCTTCAGCCGCAGCATCCCGGCGACCGCCTTCAGCAGCGTGGACTTGCCCGCCCCGTTCGGCCCGATGATCGCCACCAGCCCTCCCGGCGCCACCGAAAGGGCCGCGCCCTTCAGGATTTCATCGGCCGCGCCGTAGCCACAGACGATCCCGGAGGCGGACAGCAGGTCCGCGCTCACGCCCATTTGCGCCGTCCCATATAGGCCTCCTGCACGCCGGGATCGGCGGCCACCGCGGCGAAACTGCCCTCCATCAAGCGCCGCCCCTCCGCCATCACGATCACCGGATCGCACAGCCGGGCGATCAGGTCCATGTGATGCTCGATCACCAGGAAGCTCACCCCGTCATCGCGCAAGCCGCGCAGATGATCGGCAATCTCCTCGGCCAGGGTCGGGTTGACGCCCGCGATCGGCTCATCGAGCAGAATGAGCTTGGGCGCCGCCATCAGCGCCCGCCCGATCTCCAGCAGCTTTTTCTGCCCGCCCGACAGCGCGGCGGCCGGGTTGTTGGCCACCCGCAGCAGATTGAGCCGCCGCGCGATCTCCAGCGCCCGCACCCGGCTCGCCTCCTCCGCCGCCCGCCCGCGCCCCGCCAGCGCCGCCAGCACGCCCTCGCCGGGCTGATCGGCCGCATACAGCAGCAGGTTGTCCAGCACCGACAGCCGCCCGATCCCGCGCGCGATCTGGAATGTCCGCGTCAGCCCGGCCCGCGTCACCCGGTCCGCCCGCCATCCGGTGATATCCTGCCCATCGAACACCACCGTCCCGCCGTCGGGCGGCACCACGCCCGTGATACACTGGAATGCCGTGGTCTTGCCTGCCCCGTTCGGCCCGATCAGCGCGGTGATGGTGCCGGCCGCCACGTCGAAATCCACCCCGCGCAACGCATGCACGCCATAGAAACTGCGGGTCAGGCCGCGAACGGCGAGCAGCGGCGCGCTCACGCCGCGCTTTCCCGGTGATGCACCGCGAGCCACACCGCGGGCGGCTCAACTGAGGTCGCTTCCACCCGGTGCCGGCAATGCGCGGGCAGATGCACGTAGCTCCCCGGCACCAACTGGCGCGGCTCGGGCTCGCCCGCCACCCACAAGGCGGCCGAGCCCTGCACCAGCAACACCCACTCCTCGTCGTCCTGGTCGTACCAGAACCCCGGCGGGCTGGCGTGCCCGGTCGAGACGATGCGCTCGATCACCACATCCGGCGTGGTCAGCAACGGCCGCACCTCCTCGTCGGCCAGCCGGCGCGGCACATCCTCCAGCAGATTGCCCCCGGAGGCGCGCAAACTGCTCACCATCACGCGAATTCCGCCGCGTCAAACCCATCTGGCAACACGCCGCGCGGGCGGATCATGTCGTACGGCCCGCGCGCCAGGAACTGCCCGGAGCCCTCGGGTGCCTGCACCTTGCCGTCACGCATCACCACCTCGCCCCGCCGCACCGTCGCCACCGGCCAGCCGGTCACCTCCAGGCCCTCGTAGGGCGTGTAGTCGATGACATGCTGCATGTGATCGTTGGTCAACGTGGTGCGCTTGTTGGGGTCCCACAGCACCATATCTGCATCGAACCCCGGCGCGATGCTGCCCTTGCGCGGATACAGCCCAAACAGCTTGGCCGGGTTGGTCGCGGTGATCCGTACGAAGGTGTTGAGGTCGATCCGCCCCTTCGACACCCCCTCGGAGAAAATGATCGGCAGCCGCGCCATCAGGCCGGGCACCCCGTTCGGGATATCGCGGAAATTGGCGTCCGCCCCGTTCACCTTCTTGCCGCGCGTGCCATCGAAGCACCAGCCCGAATGGTCGGAGGACACCACGTCGAGCGTGCCGCGGCGGATTTCCTGCCATAGCAGCGCCTGGTCCGCCTCGGTGCGCGGGGCCGGGCTGCACATGAACTTGGCGCCCTCGAACCCCGGCCGATCCATGTGCCCCGCCGTGAGCACGAAATACTGCGGACACGTCTCGCCCCACACCTTCAGCCCGCGCGCCTGCGCCGCCGCCACCTCGGCCGCCACCTCGGCGCACGAGACGTGGAAAATCTGGATCGGCTGGTCCACCATCTCCGCCAGCGCGATCGCCCGGTGCGTCGCCTCCCGCTCGATCATCTTCGGGCGCGACCACGCGTGATACATCGGCGCCGTCCGCCCGGCCTTCAGCAGCGCCTCGGTGCGCCAGTTGATCGCCTCGTAGTTCTCGCAATGCACCGTCACGATGGCACCCGCACGCCGCGCCGCCGCCAGCACCCGGATATAGGCGCGGTCATCGAGATGCAGCGGATCATAGGTGAGGAACACCTTGAGGCTACGCACGCCGGAGGCCACCACTTCGGGGATTTCCTGCCAGATCACTTCGTCCGACGCATCGGTGATGATCTGATGGAACGAATAATCCACCATCGCCTTGGCCGCCCGCCGACGATACTCCGCCAGCGGCTCCAGGATCCCATGGCCCTTGAACTGGGTGGAGAACGTCACCACCGAGGTGGTACCACCGGCCAAACACGCGGTGGACCCGCTGGACCAGCTTTCCTCGTCGGCCCCGCCGCCCTCCTGCAACTGCTCGATGTGGCAATGCGTATCCACCCCGCCGGGCAGCACCAGCAACCCGCCGGCATCCAGCTTGCGCGTGCCTTCCAGCCCCGTCCCGATCGCCGCGATCCGCCCATCGCGCACCGCCACATCGGCGCGAACCGTATCCGTCCCGGTGACCACCGTGCCGCCGCGTATCACCAGGTCGAACGTCATCGTCATCGCCTCTTGTGTTGTGGGGAGGCTGTGGCAGCCTCGCGTGCCGCAGTGCAACCGATTTACCCGCCGCCCGCAAGGAATTCGCATGCGCCTGACCCACCCCACCATCCGCCCCGTCGGGAACCCGCTGCGCTTCACCTTCGAGGGCACCGAAATCCACGCCATCGAGGGTGAAACCATCGCCGCCGCGCTGTCCGCCGCCGGGCAACTCACCCTGCGCCATACGGCAACGGATGCCCCGCGCGGCCTGCATTGCGGCATGGGCGCCTGCTTCGATTGCGTGGTCACCGTCGATGGCCGCCCCGGCCGCCGCGCCTGCATCGAAAAGGCGCGCGAGGGCATGGTGGTGCAGGGCGGTCCGCCCGAGTCTCCCGTCTTGACCGACTTCCCCGCCGGCGAGGACGCCGAAGACCGCGCATGCGACGTGCTGGTGGTCGGCGCCGGCCCCGCCGGCCTGTCCGCCGCGCTGGCCACCGCCGAAGCCGGCGCCCGCACCATCGTGCTGGATGAGCGGGACGCGCCGGGCGGCCAGTACCACAAGCCCCTCGCCCCCAGCCACGCCGACACCACGCCCGATCCCCAATTCCGCGAAGGCGCCACCCTGCGGGACCGCGCGTTGCAAGCCGGCGTCACCATCCTCACCGGCGTCACCGTGTGGGGCGCGTTCGCCGCCGACGAGGTCGCCGCCATCGTGGATGGCGCCGCCGTCACCTTCCGCCCCCGCCGCCTCATCCTCGCCCCGGGCGCCCACGAACGCCCGGTGCCGCTGCCCGGCTGGACCCTGCCCGGCGTGATGACCACCGGCGCCCTGCAAACCCTCGCCCGCGGCCAGCGCGTCGCCCCCGGCGAGCGCGTGCTGGTCGCCGGCAACGGGCCGCTCAACCTGCAACTCGCCGCCGAACTCATCCAGGGCGGCGTGCAGGTCGCCGCCGTGATCGAGGCCGCGCCGTTCCCCGGCCTCGCCGGCCTCCGCGAAGCCTGGACCATGCTGCGCACCGCCCCCGGCCTCGCCCGCCAGGGCTTCGGCTACATGACCGTGCTGCGCGCCGCCGGGGTGAAACTGCTGTGGGGCAGCAAAATCATCGCCCTCGAAGGCGACGGCCGCGTCACCCAGGCGCGCATCGTCACCCCCGACGGCGAGCAGATCATCGCCGCCGACGTGGTCGCCATCAACATGGGCTTCCAGCCCGAAACCGGCCTTGCCCGCGCGCTCGATATCCCGCATTGCTTCGTTGACAGCGGCCTCGGCCACCTCGCCACCATCGCCGACGCCGAGGGCCGCACCGCCCGCGAGGGGGTGTTCGCGGTGGGCGACGGCGCCAGCCTCGGCGGCTCCCGCATCGCCCTCGCCAAGGGCCGCATCGCCGGCCGCGCCGCCGCGCGGGACCTCGGCCTCGCCGCCCCCATCGAACCGGAACTCGCCCAACAGGTCGCCCGCGCCCAGACCTTCCAAGACGCGCTCTGGACCCTGTTCCTCCCCCCCGGCCCCAATCTGCTCGCCGACACCACCATCGTCTGCCGCTGCGAAGAGGTCACTGCCGGGCGCATCCGCGCCGAAATCGCCAACGGCCTGGTCTCCATCGCCGCCATCAAGCGCGCCACCCGCGCCGGCATGGGCCGCTGCCAGGCCCGCTTCTGCGCCACCACCATCGCCCGCCTGTGCCCGGACGCCCCCACCGCCGAGGCCTTCGCCGCCCCCCGCGTGCCGGTAAAACCCGTCCCGGCGGCGCCCCTGATGTTCGAGGTCGGCGAATTCGAGGCGCCCCTCCTCATCGCCCCCACACCCAACCAGCGCCGCGTGCCCGTGGTGCCCAATCCCACCACACGCCGCGCCGACATCGCCATCATCGGCGGCGGCGCCGTGGGCCTCTCCACCGCCTACTTCCTCGCCCGCGAAGGCGCCGACGTCCTGGTGATCGACCGCGACGAAGCCGGCCTCGCCGCCTCCACCGCCAACGCCGGCAGCCTGCACGTCCAGCTCATCCCCTACGATTTCGGCATCCCCGGCACCCCGGACGACGGCGGGCAGGCCGCCCACACGTTACCGCTCGGTCCGCAAAGCATCGCCCTATGGCAGGAAATCGCCGCCGACGCCGGCGAAACCCTCGGCATCTCCACCCCCGGCGGCCTGGTGCTCGCCGAGTCGCCCGAAACCCTCGAATGGCTGCGCGGCAAGGTCGCCCTCGAACGCCGCTACGGGGTGAACACCGAAATCATTGGCGCCAACGAACTCCGCAGCATCGCCCCCCATCTCTCCGACCGCATGGCCGGCGCCGTGTTCTGCCCCGGTGAAGGCCGCATCGATCCCCTGCGCGGCACCATGGCCCTCGCCCGCCTCGCCCAGGCCAAGGGCGCCCGCCTGCTTAAAGGCGCCGAAGTCTCCGCCCTCGAACGCGACGGCACCGGCTGGGTGATCCACACCAGCCAGGGGGACGTCCACGCCGGCCGCGTGGTGAACTGCGCCGGTCCCTGGGGTGCCATCATCGGAGCCATGGTCGGGCTCGACCTCCCGGTCACCGGCACCGTCCAACAGGTGATCGTCACCGAACCGGCGCCGCGCATGGTCGAGGGGCTCGTTGCCATGGCCGGGCGCCACCTCTCGCTCAAGCAGCAGGACAGCGGCGGCCTGCTGATCGGCGGCGGCTGGTTCGGCAGCTTCGATCCGAAGGATGGCCGCACCCGCAACCTCCGGCGCAACCTCCAGGGCAACCTCTGGGTCGCCGCCCAGGCGCTGCCGGCACTGCGCGGCCTGAACATCATCCGCAGCTGGACCGGCATCAACACCGCACTCGATCGCGCCCCGCTGCTGGGCGACGTGCCGGGGCTGCCGGGCTACTTCAACGCCATCACCGCGAATGGCTACACACTCGGCCCGATTTCCGGGCGGATCACCGCGGATGCGCTGTTGCATGGCACGGCGGTTAATCCCTGGTATCGGATCGAGCGGTTTGGGTAGTTATCAGCGAACGGCAAGCAGTTCTTTTTTGAAAAAAAAGAACCAAAAAACTTTTCCACGATGGCTTCGCCGTTCCCCAAGGAGAGGGGCGAAGCCATTGGGATAAAAAGTTTTTGCTTCTTTTTTCAAAAAGAAGCGCTACCGCCCTTTCCCATAGGCCTCGAACAACCCCAGCATCAACCGCGCCCGTGGCACGATGGAGCTGACATAGAGCTGCTCGTAGTGCGTATGGCCCCCCTTTCCATCCACCCCGAGGCCATCCAGCGTCGGCGCCAGGGCGGCGGTGAAGTTGCCATCGCTGCCGCCGCCGGTGGCGATGTCCTTGAGTTCGAAGCCGATGTCCGCCGCGATGGATTTCGCCACCTCGAAGATGCCGCTGATCGCCGCGCCTTTCTCGTAGCCGGGCCGATTGAGCCCGCCCTTGATTTCGAGCGTGCAGTCCGGGTCGTACGGCTTCAGCGCCAGCATCCGCGCGATGGCCTCCTCGGCGATGGCGGGGTTGGGCACCCGCATGTCGATCGCCGCGTGCGCCTCGTCCGGCACCACGTTGGGCCGGGTGCCGCCCGAGATCACGCCGACATTGAGGGTGAGCCCGGTGTCGTAGTTGGTCATCGCCTCGATATCGAGAATTTGCCGGGCGAGTTCCTTGATGGCGGAGCGGCCGTCCTGATGGCGCGCGCCGGAATGGGCGAGCACGCCGCGCACGGTGAGATCGAACCGGGCGGCCCCCTTGCGCGCGGTGACGATGCGGCCGCCCTCGCGCGCCGGCTCGGTCACCAGCACCGCCACCGCGCGGCGCGCCTCGCGCTCGATATATTCGCGCGACGTCGGGCTGCCCACCTCCTCCTCGGAGACCAGCAGATGGCGGATCGGAAGCTGGGTGGTGCGCCCGACGCGCACGAGGTGGCGCATGGCGGCGAGGGCCAGGTAGGCGCCGCCCTTCATGTCGTAGATGCCAGGCCCATAGGCGATATCGCCCTCCACGCGGAACGGCAGCTTGCTGTCGATGATGCCAAGGTCATGCACGGTGTCGATATGGCTCAGCACCAGGATGCCGGGCGCGTCCGGATCGCCCCACGGCGAGGTGACCAGCAGATGATCGCCGAACCCGTCCCGCCCCGGCAGGCGTTCGACGCGGGCGCCGATGGCGGCATAGTCGGCGGTCACGCGGTCGGCCATGCGGTTCACCGCGGCGGCGTCCGTGGTCGGGCTTTCGATCTCCACCCAGGCACGAATGCCGGCGAGGATTTCTTCGGTATCGAGGCTGGGGGTGTTTTCGGTCATGCGGGGCTCCTGTTGCGGGCAGCCTATGGCGCCGGGGCATGCGCTGACCACCCCCGAGCATGGTTGACCGGGGGGCACGAAAAACTTTAGGCTTGAAGCAATTGATCGAGGGGGATTGCGATGGCGAAGCGCGACGATTTCGTGGCCCAGGCGCTGCCGCCGCGCCCGCAGTGGCCCGAGATGGTGTTCACCCTGCCGGATCTGCAGTACCCCGCCCGCCTCAACGCGGTGGCCGAGTTGCTCGATGTCTGGACCGCGCGCGGCCACGGTGACGCGCCCTGCGTGCTCGGCGCCGATTTCGTCTGGAGCTATGCCGAATTCACCGCCCGGGTGAACCGTATCTGCAATGTGCTGGTGCGCGAACTCGGCGTGGTGCCGGGCCAGGCGGTGCTGCTGCGCGGCTTCAACTCGCCGATGCTGGCGGCCTGCATTCTGGCCGTCATCAAGGCCGGCGCGGTTGCGGTGCCGACGATGCCGATGCTGCGGGCGCGTGAGATCGCCTATCCGATGACCAAGGCGCGGGTTTCCGTGGCCCTGTGCGACGCGCGACTGGCCGCCGACCTGGAGGCCGCCCGGCCGCTCGCGCCGTCCCTGCAACGCGTGGTGGTCTACGGCGCCGACGCGAAGGACGGGCTTGAGGCGCTGATGGCGGCCGAGAGTGACCAGTTCGCCGCCGCCGACACCGCGGCCGAGGATGTCTGCCTGGTCGCCTTCACCTCGGGCACCACCGGCGAGCCCAAGGGCGCGATGCACGTCCATCGCGACCTGCTCGCGGTGTGCGACAGCTACGGCAAGCACGTGCTGCGCCCGACGGCCGCCGATCGCTTCATCGGCTCCCCGCCGCTGGCCTTCACCTTCGGCCTCGGCGGCCTGCTGCTGTTCCCGCTCCGGGTGGGCGCCTCGGCGGTGCTGCTGGAGCGCGCCGGGCCGGATGATCTGCTGGAGGCCATCCCCCGCCTGCGCCCGACCGTCAGCGTGACGGCGCCCACCGCCTATCGGGTGCTGCTCAGCAAAATGGAGGGCAAGGATTTCTCCAGCCTGCGCGCCTGCATCTCGGCCGGCGAGCATTTGCCGCGCACCACCTTCGTGGCGTGGAAACTCGCCACCGGCATCGCCATGATGGACGGCATCGGCTCCACCGAGATGCTGCACATCTTCATCGGCGCGCCAGCGGACCTGGCCAAGGCCGGCTCCACCGGCCTGGTGGTGCCGGGCTATGAGGCCCGCATCATCGACGAAGCCGGTAATCCGGTGCCGGACGGAACGGCCGGGCGCCTTGCCGTGCGGGGCCCGACCGGGTGCCGCTACATGGATGACCCGCGCCAACTGGTCTACGTGCAGAACGGCTGGAACGTCACCGGCGACAGTTTCGTGCGCGATGACGAAGGCTATTTCTGGTACCAGGCCCGCAACGACGATATGATCGTCTCCGCCGGCTACAACATCGCCGGGCCCGAGGTGGAAACCGTGCTGTTGCAGCACCCCGCAGTCGCTGAATGCGCCGTGGTGGGCATCCCGGACCCGTCGCGCGGCATGCTGGTCACCGCCGTGGTGGTCCCGGCGCCGGGCGTGGTGGGCGATGCGGCCCTCACCGAGACGTTGCAGAACTACGTAAAAGCCACCATCGCGCCGTACAAGTATCCCCGCCTTGTGGTGTATCGCAACGCCCTGCCCAAGACCGCGACGGGCAAGTTGCAGCGCTATGTGCTGCGGGAAGAGATCACGCGCGGGTAGATGAAGGTTGCACAAAGAGACGGCG
>CAIMWH010000210.1 GCA_903845065.1 uncultured Rhodospirillales bacterium
ATGACGATCACGTCGTCGACCATCTCGGCGATGACCCCGAGGTCATGGGTGATGAGCATGAGCGACGCGCCGGTCCGCTGCTGGATGCTCTTGAGGAGCTCCATGATCTGCGCCTGGATCGTCACATCGAGGGCGGTCGTGGGCTCGTCCGCGATGATGAGCTTCGGCTCGCAGCTGATCGCCATCGCGATCATGACGCGCTGGCGCATGCCGCCGGACATCTGGTGGGGGTATTCGTCGAAGCGGCGCTCGGGCGAGGGGATGCGGACGCGGTTGAGGGCCTGGATGGCCTTGGCCTTCAGCGCGCCGTTGGAGGCGGTGCGGTCATGGGCGCGCATGGCTTCGGTGATCTGGTCGCCGACGGTGAAGACCGGGTTGAGGCTGGTCATCGGCTCCTGGAAGATCATCGCGATGCGGTTGCCGCGGATGTCACGCATTGCGGCGGGGGGCAGCGTCAGCAGGTCCTGGCCGTCGAACATGACGCGGCCGGCGGTGATGCGGCCGGGTTGGGGGACCAGGCGCATGACGGACAGCGACAGCATGGATTTGCCGCAGCCCGATTCGCCGACGATGCCGAGGGTGCGGCCCTTGGCGACGGAGAGGGAGACGCCATCCACCGCGGCGACGCCGCCGTTGGCGGTTCGGAACTCGGTGCGCAGGCCTTCGATGGACAACAGGTCGGTCATGCTTCTCACATCGTTCGGAAGGTGGGTGGGCTGAGCTGGTCGGCGGAGCGGTGGTCCCAGTCGTGGCGGGGCACGTCAGCCATGACGCGCTTTTGTGCCTCATGCAAGGCTTGGGCCGCGGCTTTGTAATCCATGGTGAGGAGCTTGCCGTCCTCCACCACGGTGTGGCCATCGACGATGACGGTGTGCACGGCGCGGTCCCCGGCGGCGTAGATGAGGCTGCGCAGGGGGTCCCGGGCGGGTTGCATGCGGGGGTTGGTGACGTCCACCAGGACCATGTCGGCGCGGCAGGATGGGGCGAGGCGGCCGATGTCGTCGCGGCCGAGGGCGCGGGCGCCGCCGGTGGTGACGGCTTCGAAGAGGTGGTTGGAGGTCAGGGTGCGCGGGTTGGTGGCCTGGGTGCGCGCGAGATAGGCAGCCAGGCGCATTTCATCGAGCATGTTGTGCGGATAGGTGCCGGTGCCGATGCCGAGGTTGACGCCGGCGCGGCGGTAGCGGCCGAGGTCTTTCAGGGTGATGCCGCGGCGGGCGAAGACGGTGGGGCAGTGGGCCACGGTGGTGCCGGTTTCGGCGAGGATGCCGATGTCATCCTGGGTGTGCCACGGGGTGGAGGGGTGGTCATCGAGGAAGATGCCGTGGCCGACGATGGCGCGTTCGTTGAGCAGGCCGAGGTGGTTGAGCCAGCCGATGGGGGTGTGGCCGTGGCGGCGGGTGATTTCGTGGAATTCGCTGACGGACTGGGCGGCGTGGATTTGCCAGGAGAGGCCGCGGGCCTTGGCTTCGGCGGAGGAGTCACGCAAGAGGGTTTCGGAGCAGGTGTCGATCTGGGCGGGGACGACCATGCCGAACAGCCGGCCGGAGGGGTGTTGTTCGGCGCGCTGGATGAGGGAGAAGGCCTCCATCATGGCTTTTTCGCCGGCTTTTTCGTCCCACGCGTATTCGACCACGTGGCCGTTCTTGGTGAACCAGCGGGCGGAGCGGAACATCGGGGCGACGCAGACGCGCATGCCTGATTCGGCCAGCAGGTCGAGCCAGCCGGGGTGGGCCATGGACAGGTCGGCCAGGGTGGTGACGCCGGAGAGCAGGAGTTCGGAGAGGGCGACGCGGACGCAGGCGGCCACCTCGTCACCCTGGGCGCGGAAGACGGGGAGGTATTCGTAGAGGGAGGAGTTGTAGAAGCCGGGGGAGCCGACCTCGTCGGTGAAGCCCTTGTTCATGGGCTCCGACGAGGGGTGGGAGTGGATGTTGACCAACCCCGGCATGACCATGAAGTTGCGGCCATCGATGATGGTGTCGGCGGGGCCGTCATAGTTGCGGCCGACGAAGCGGATGGTGCCGTCCTCGAAGGCGACGTCACCGCCGGGCAGGTAGGCGTGGGCTTTCGCGCTGGGGTCCCAGGCGATGACGAAGGCGGCGTCGCGGATCAGCGTGGTGGTCATGCGCACTCCTGTTCCCTGGGGGTAGTGTTGCGCAGGGGACGGCTTCGGTCCAGGGCGGACATGGGGAATTGCGTTCGCCGCGCGAGGGGCGATAGTGGGCGGATTGGGTGCGGGGCTATTTCAGGAGTACGAGGATGGCATTTTTCGCCCGCTTTTTGTGGCGTTTGGTGGGTGTGGGTGGCCTGGCGGCGTTGGCGGCGTGCGCCACGCCGGCGGAACCGCTTAATATGATCGTGGGCCGGGAGGCCGGTGTGGGCCCCTTCCCTGCCGCGTTCGCCGAGGCGATTTGCGTGCGCAGCGTGACGGGCGGACAGGAGACCAACCCGATCCTGATGTCCCAGGTGGATGACCGGGCGTTCCGGCAGGCGCTGGAGAGTTCGCTGCGGGCGAACGGGTTGCTGGGGGTGAATTGCCGGTATCAGGCGGACGCGAACCTGCTGTCGTTGATCCAGCCGGTGTTCGGGCTGGATTTGCGGGTGACGGCGCTGGTGAACTACCGGTTGGAGGATGCGGCGGGCGGGGTGCTGCTGCGGGAGACCATTGGTTCGGCGTATACGGCGACGTTTTCCGATAGCGCGGTGGCGATTGTGCGGCTGCGGCTGGCCAATGAGGGGGCCATTCGCACGAGCATAGCCGATTTCTTCGCACGGTTGCGCGCTTTGACCCCGAAGTAAACGGACAAAAGTTTTTTGCTTCTTTTTTTCAAAAAAGAAGGGCTTTCTTTGTTTGAAAACGAAGAAACAAAAAAACTTCATCCGTTGAGTGCGCCGTGTCGATCGAATACGGCGCGGCCGCCCCGGAGTGTCAGATCGGCGCGGGTGGTGGCGATTTGGGTGGGGGGGATGGCGAAGATGTCCTGGTCCAGGATGGCGAGGTCGGCGAGTTGGCCGGGGACGAGGCGGCCGCGGCGGTCTTCGGCGAACTGGGTGTAGGCGCCGCACCAGGTGTAGGCGTGGACGGCTTCGGCGACGGTGATGGCTTCGTTGGCGCCGAGCAGGGTGCCCCGGCTGGTGCGGCGGAGGACTTGCGTCGCGATGTTCACGAAGGGGTCGG
Organism: uncultured Rhodospirillales bacterium; assembly: GCA_903845065.1. Lineage (GTDB taxonomy): Bacteria > Pseudomonadota > Alphaproteobacteria > Acetobacterales > Acetobacteraceae > CAIYPH01. The sequence continues at coordinate 3,179 of CAIMWH010000210.1, forward strand.
TGCTGGAAACCGGGGCGTCCGAGCCGGCGGCGGGGTGGAGGCCGGCATCGAGCCAGGTGCGCATGGGGTTGTTGGCCTGGGCGCGGGCGCGGCCGAGGGCCTCGACGTAGTTGTCGCCGAATTCGTAGAGGAAGATCGCCTGGGGGACGGCCTCGATGCCGCGGGCGACCATGCGGGCGGTCTGGCCGTGGGCCATGAACTCGCAGTGCTCGATGCGGTGGCGGCGGCCGGCGAGGGGGAATTCGGCGCAGTCGGACTCCTCCATGCCGGACAGGGTGATCTCGATGCCGGCGTCGCCGATGGCGTGGATCGCGAGTTGCCAGCCCTGGCGGTGGTATTTGCGCAGCAGCGACTTGAAGGTATCGGGCGGGAACATGAACATGCCGGTGCCGCCGCCGCCCTCGTACGGGGCGCTGATGGCGGCGGTGCGGCCGCCGACGGAGCCGTCGGCGAAGACCTTCATGGCGCCCCAGCGCAGCATGTCGTCGCCCTGCATGGGGCGGATGCCGGCGTCCCACGCAGCGTCGGCGATGCCTTCGGGGTTGCCGGCGAGGCACGCCCAGACGCGGACCGGCAGGCGGCCCTCGGCGTGGGCGGCGCGGTAGGCGGTGATTTCGCGCATGCCGGCGATCATGCCGACATTGGCGTCCATCACGGCGGTGAAGCCCTGGGCGTTCATGTGGCGGCCGGCGCGCTCGATGGCGTCGATGAGGGCGGCGTCATCGGGGCCGGGGATGTGGTCGCGGATTTTGCGCATGGCGCGTTCGAGAACCAGGCCGGTGAGGTGGCCGCCGGCGCGCTCGAAGGCGCCGCCCTCGGGATCGGGCGTGTTGTGGCCGATTTCGGCCTTGCTGAAGGCGGCGCGGTTGGCGACGCCGACATGGCCGCAGGCGCGGGTGATGAAGACGGGGTTGTCGGGCGCGGCGGCTTGCAGCTCGTCGGCGGTGGGGTGGCGGTGGATGTCGAGCCTGGTGTGGTCGTAGCCGCGGCCGAGGACCCAGGCGCCTTTGGGCGCGGTGCGGGCAGCAGAGCGGATGCGGGTGAGCATTTCGTCCAGCGTGGTGACTTCCTCGGCGCGCAGGTTGACCTGGCCCATGGTGATGCCGAGGGGGAGAAGGTGCTGGTGGCTGTCGTTGAAGGCGGGGATGGCGATGCGGCCAGCGAGGTCGATGCGCCGGGTGCGGG
>CAIMWH010000211.1 GCA_903845065.1 uncultured Rhodospirillales bacterium
GCTACCCCTTAGCCACGTTCCAGAACACCGGCACCGGCCCCTTGAGATGCCCCGTCACGTTCTTCCGCCACGCCGCCGACTGCCGGTAATTCCCCAGCGGCACAATCAACGCCTCCTCGAACACCGCCGCCTGGATCTCCCGCGCCAGCCGCTTCTTCTCCGCCATATCGGCGCTATCAATCCAAGCCTCCCGCAACGCCTCGATCCGCGGGATCTCCGGCGCCCCATACCACCCCTTCGCCCCATTGGTGCGAATGCCGGGTGCCGACAGCGGATCGACGTAGTCCGCCCCCGGGAACGAGGTGCAGAACAGAGACCACCCCCCCTTGTCCAACGGCTCCCGCTTGGCCCGCCGCTGCACCACCGTGCCCCAATCCATCGCCTGGTCATCGAGATTGAACCCGACCTGCTTCAGGCGGGCCCCGCAAACCTGGCTCATCGCGTCATAGAACGGCTGATCGGTCGGATGCATCAGCACCACCCGCTCCCCGTTATATCCCGCGTCCTTCAACATCGCCTTCACCTCGGCGTCGGACTTGCGGCCCCCCACCACATCCATCCCGGCATCGTTCTCATACGGCGTCCCCTTCAGGAACAACCCGATCGGCGCCGTATACGCCGCCGAGTCATCCCCCATGAAGGACTGCATCACATCCACCGGATTGATCGCCGCCAGGATCGCCCGCCGCACCAGCCGGTTATCCGTCGGCGCCACCGCCATGTTCGGCCGCATCACCGGATACAACCCGAACGGATCAAGCCGATCCACCACCACATTGCGATCCGCCTTCAACTGCGCGATCAAATCCGGCAACGGAATTTCAAGCCAATCCACCGAACCCGACCGCAGCGCATTATTCGCCGTCGAAGGATCGGGGATCACCTTCCACTCCACCCGGTCCACCAGCACATTCTTCGCTCCCGCGGTGAAGGACGGCTTGCCATCCCGCGGCTTGTATTCGGCGAACTTGGTAAACACCGCCGAAGCCCCGCTGTCATACTCCTTGGCCTCGAACCGGAACGGCCCGCTGCCCACCACCTCCTTGATCTGCTTGGAGGCATCCACCGAATTGGCAATCCGCTCCGGCATGATGAACGGCGGGCTCGGCTGCGTCTTGGCCAGCGCGAAGGGCAGGGACGGGAACGGCTTCCTCAACCGGAACACCAGCGTCCGATCGTCCGGCGCCTCCAGCGCATCCATCCGCGCCGCGATCGTCTGTCCCACCCCGTCCCGCTGCATCCACCGCTTCAGCGACGCCACGCAATCCCGCGCCAGCACGCGGCTCCCGTCATGGAACACCAGCCCATCGCGCAGCTTGATCGTCCACCGCTTGCCGTCGTCCTCCACCGTGAACCCCTCCGCCATCTGCGGCGAAGGCTCCAGCGCGGCGTCCAGCCCGAACAACGTGTCGAACACCATGAACCCGTAGTTCCGCGTCACCGTCGCCGTCGTCCAGATCGGATCAAGACTGGTGAGATTGGCCTGCGGCACAAACACCAGCGTCCGGTTGGGCTGGGCGAGGGCAGGGGCCGCCAACGTGGTCGCGGCGGCGGCAATAAACGTACGGCGTTTCATTCGGATCGTCTCCTCAAGCGTTGCCGCCGGTATAGACCATCCCCCCGCCAGCGTGGGAGGGTTGTATCCCTTTGCAATGGAGCGACCCGCATGAAGCGCGCCCGCCTGCGTGACCTCGGCATCACCACCGGCCGCCTCCCCACCGGCCCCTGGAACGCCATCACCGACGTCCCCGGCGTGAAGGTCGGCTACGCCAACATGATCCATGACCAACCCACCGTCGTGCGCACCGGCGTCACCGCCATCTGGCCCGCCGGCGACGATATCTGGTCCAACTGGGTCTTCGCCGGCGCCCACTCCTTCAACGGCAACGGCGAGATGACCGGCCTCGCCTGGATCGCCGAACAGGGCCTGATCAGCGCGCCGATCTGCATCACCAACACCTACTCCGTCGGCCTGGTCCGTGACGCCATCTGCGCCCTCGCCGTGCGTGACAACGCGCCCCAGCCCTGGCACCTCCCCGTCGCCGCCGAAACCTACGATGGCTGGCTGTCCGACAGCGCCTCCTTACCCGTCACCACCGAACTCGCCCTCGCCGCCATGGACGCCGCCACCTCCGGCCCCATCGCCGAAGGCAACGTCGGCGGCGGCACCGGCATGAACTGCCACGAATTCAAGGGCGGCAGCGGCACCGCATCGCGCGTCGTCACCGTCGACGGCACAGCATACACCGTCGGCGCCTTCGTCCAGGCCAACTACGGCGAACGCGGCCTGCTGCGCGTCGATGGCGTCCCCGTCGGCCGCGAAATCACCACCGACGAAGTCCCCTCCTACCGCGCCAACCCCGGCGAAGCCGGCTCCATCATCGTCGTCCTCGCCACCAACGCCCCCCTCCTGCCCATCCAGTGCCAGCGCCTGGCCCGCCGCGCCACCACCGGCCTCGCCTGGGTCGGCGGCATCGGCGGCAACGGCAGCGGCGACATCTTCCTCGCCTTCTCCACCGCCAACCGCATCGGCGCCGACGCCCCCGTCAGCCCCGTCCACATGATCGCCCCCCCGGGCATGACCGCCCTCTTCGAAGCCGCCGCCGAAGCCACCGAGGAAGCCATCCTCAACGCGATGACCGCGGCCGAAACCATGACCGGCCAGCAGGGCCGCATCTCCCACGCAATCCCGCTCGATCGCCTGCAAGAGATCATGCGCCGTCACGGGCGCCTCGCATAAGCAAGCGCTTCTTTTTAGAAAAAGAAGCAAAAACCTTTTTATCCAATGGCTTCGCCCCTCCTGTGGAGAGCGGCGAAGCCATTGGATAGACGTTTTTTGGTTCTTTTTTCAAAAAAAGAACCCCTCCCTTCGCGCTTTGCCTCGCAAAATGCCCGGCACACTTCTTGCTGCGCTCCCCGGTATCTAGACCCCGTGTTGCGAGAAGCCGAAGGACCCGCGTCATGCTCTTGAAATTCAACAGAACCGCCGCCGCCCTGCTCGGCACGATGCTTGCCGCCCAAGCCCACGCCGGCACCATCGACCTCATCACCAACGGCAGTTTCGAACGCGCGACCGTCAACGGCGGCCAACTCGGCGTCACCACCATCGTCACCGGCTGGACCTCGACGGGCTACAACTTCCTCTTCCCCGCCGGCGCCGCCGACACCACCGGCGTGGTCGGCCAGTACGGCAGCCTCTCGATCTGGGGCCCCGGCAACGGCGCCGCCAACGGCCTGTCCGCCTCAAGTCCGGATGGCGGCAACTTCGTCGCGGCCGACGGCGCCTATGGCGTCGCTCCGATCGAGCAGACCATCCACAACCTCGTCGTCGGTGACGCCTACACCCTGTCGTTCCTGTGGGCCGGCGCCCAGCAATCCGGCTACAGCGGCGCCACCACCGAGCAGTGGCAGGTCAGCCTGGGCAGCGAAACCCACAGCACCGCGGTGGTCGACAACGCCAACCACGGCTTCACCGGCTGGGTCTCCGAAGCCATGACCTTCACCGCCACCGCCACCACCGAAACCGTGTCCTTCCTCGCCGTTGGCACCCCCGCCGGCCAACCGCCGTTCTCCCTGCTGGACGGCGTGTCGATGCAGGGCGAGGTCTCCGTCCCCGAACCCGGCTCCATGGCCCTCCTCGGCACCGCCATCGCCGCCCTGGCCCGCTGGCGCCGCACCCGCCGCACCGCCTGAAACGCCTACGGCGCGGGAACCACAGTGGTGACAAACTCCGCCGGGGAGGTAATTTCCAGCATCTCCACGTCATCGCTGTGCCGCACCTCGCGATGGCGAATGCCGGGCGGCTGATACACCGACGATCCCGCCTCCAGCCGCACGAACCCGGCATCCTCGTACTCGAACTCCACCCAGCCCTTCAGCACATAGACCATCTGGAATGCGAGATCATGCGTATGCCACTCCGGCTTGGCCCCGGTGCCAGGTGCGGCGCGAATAACATGCGCCCCCATCTTTCCGCCGGATGCCCCGGCAACCCCGAGATCGCGATATTCGAAAAACGCCCGCAACCCGCCCACAAAGGCATCGCTGGCGGCATGATGAACGGTCGTGGCGGACATGGCACGGCTCCCCTGGTTTCCCGCGAGCCTACCGGATAACGCCGCAACCCGCACCAGCGCGCCCCGCGGCCTTGTGGTGGGCCATCCACATGCCCACCTGTCCGTACCATACGGACGTCGCACATCATGAACGAGCCCCCGCCGCCCACCCCGGCGCAAGCGACCGCCCAGATCAATTCGGCACATTTCCTCGAAACCGGCCGGTTGCAGCACGCCATGGACCGGCTGACCGCCATGATCGGCCTGCCCGCCTTCCTCGCCTGGCTCACCGGCGGCATCGCGCTCTGGCTGCTCGCCAACGGACTGGCCGCCCACGCCGGCCTCCTGCCGCCCGATCCGCCGCCGTTCGACTGGCTGCAGGCCGCGATCCCCGTCATCGGCCTCTATATCGCGGTGCTCATCCTCACCACCCAGCGCCGCCAGGAGCAACTCGCCAGCCATCGCGGCCAACTCGTGCTCGAACTGGCCATCCTGAATGATCAGAAAGTCTCCAAGATCATCGACCTGCTCGAGGAAGCCCGCCGCGACAACCCGCTGATCAACAACCGCTCCGACAGCACCGCCCGCGCCATGTCCACCCCGGCGGACCCGCACGTCGTGCTGGAAGCCATCAAGGACGTCCAGGACAGCCACCCCTGACGCCCGGCCTGCACCGGGCGTCAGCAGCGGCAATCCGCTCTCAGACCGTCTCGTGGCCCGGCGCCACCCACCAATCGTCGAGATGGCCCATCAGGTCATGATCCGGCAGCTTGACGAAATCCTTGTTGAGCGACCCGATCACCATCGCATTGGCGCCCTTGCCGAGCGCCTCGCGCAAATCATGCAGCGCATGCGGCGGCGCACACAGCACAAGCTGATCGAACTCATGCCGCTCGGCATGCTTGTCGATGTAATCAGCCACTTCCTTGATGAAATGCAGCTTGGCATTGGCATGCGGGTCCGAGCGTGGCGTGATGGCACGCCGCGTCGTCGTGGCGCTCTCATGCACCTTGCCCGGCCGATCCGTCCCCATGTCGGACGAACGCTGGTGGGCACTGATCGAATCGAAACTCACAACGGTGGTGAACTGCCCCTTCGCGGCGGTCGGCTTGACCACCCGAGCGTGTTCCCCATCCGCGATGACAACCCAAAGGCGCTTGACGGTGTGCTTGGTCATAGTCGACGTCTCCTGACGTTTTACGGACAATACGTGGGCCATTCAGGCCCCGCCCGCCATGATCAGGATCAATCGAAACGCTTCACGCCGTGGTTTTATCCGCCCGGAAGTCCTTGATATCGCGAAAAACAAGATCAGGGTTCAACTCGGTCGTCCGCCGCATCATGAAGTTCGAAGTAGCCAGGAACACCGGGTCCCCATCCACATCGTCCGCCATCGCGTTGCGCTGGCTTTCCGCGAACCGCTCCACCTTGATCTTATCGCCCGACACCCACCGCGCCAACTGGAACGGCGTCTCCTCGAATCCGATCTTCACCCCGTATTCCGCCCCCAGTCGCGAGACCAGCACGTCCAACTGCAATGTCCCCACCACGCCCACCATCGGCGGCGCCCCGTCGCGCGGCCGGAACAACTGCACCACGCCCTCCTCGGCCAGCTCCTGCAACGCCTGGCGCAGCTTCTTCGCCTTCATCGCATCATCCAGCCGCACCCGGCGGAGGATTTCCGGCGCGAAATACGGCACGCCGACGAAGTTGATATCCTCGTTCTCGCTCAACGTATCGCCGATCCGCAGCGTGCCATGGTTGGGAATCCCCACCACATCGCCGGCAAACGCCTCGTCGGCGATCTCACGCTCGCGGGCAAAGAAGAACTGTGGCGCATGCAGCGGGATGATCTTCCCCGTCCGCACCTGCTTCAGCCGCATCCCGCGCACCAGCCGCCCCGAACACACCCGGGCAAACGCAATCCGGTCGCGATGATTGGGGTCCATATTGGCCTGGATCTTGAACACCAGCGCGGTCAACCCCGGCTCGCTCGCCTCCACCACCCGCGTATCCGCCGGCTGCGCCCGCGGCTTGGGCCCATACTCCGCCAGCCCGTCCAGCAGGTCCGAAACCCCGATATGCTTGATCGCGCTGCCGAAAAACACCGGCGTCAAATGCCCGGCATAGAACGAAGCCTCATCGAATTCCGGCAACGCCGCCCGCGCCAGATCGATCTCCTCCGCCACCGCGATCAACCGCCGGTCGGACTGCGGTAACTCGCTGGTGAGGTGATACGTATGCTTGCGCATATCATACGTCCCGGCAAACTCCGCCGCCCGCCCCACCGGCCACGTCACCGGCGCCGTATCCAGCGCCAGCGCCGAGGACACCTCATCGAGCAGGGCAAACGGGTCCTGCGCCTCGCGATCCATCTTGTTGATGAACGTCAGGATCGGGATATCCCGCATCCGGCAAATCTCGAACAGCTTGCGCGTCCGCGCCTCGATCCCCTTCGCCGCATCGATCACCATCACCGCGGCATCCACCGCCGTCAGCGTCCGATAGGTATCCTCGGAGAAGTCCTCATGGCCCGGCGTATCCAACAGATTGAAAACGCAGCCCTTGTATTCGAACGTCATCACCGAGGTGACAACCGAAATCCCGCGATCGCGCTCGATCCCCATCCAGTCTGACCGCGTCCGCCGCCGCTCGCCCTTGGCGCGCACGTTGCCGGCCAACTGGATAGCCCCGCCGGCGCGCAACAAGTGCTCGGTCAGCGTGGTCTTGCCGGCGTCAGGATGGGAGATGATGGCAAAGGTACGCCGCCGGGCGATCTCGCCGGCGGCGTCCAGGGTCAATGTCTGGCTCATACGCGCTCTATAGCCCGCCCCTTCAACGGATAAAAGTTTTTGCTTCTTTTTTCAAAAAGAGGCGCTTGCTTCCCAGCGAAAAAGAAACAAAAAACTTTTACCCGCGAAGGGTTTAGCTCACTTCTTCGTCACCCAGCGCATCGGGAACGAGTTGTCCGCCGGCTGCGTCAGCGCGATGTTGTCCCGCGCCGCCCAGGTGATGCCCTGCTGATGCAGCGGGATGTAACCCACATCCGCCTGCAACAGCTTCGTCACCTCGTCGATGTAGCCCTGGCGCTTCTTCTGGTCGAGTTCCTGGGCGATCATCACCTCAAGCTCGTCGATCCGCGCGTTCGAATACCCGGTCGCATTGCCCACCGACAGCTTCTTGCTGCGCGAGACGATATGATCGCGGATCACGTTATCCGCGTCATAGGTGCTCGGGGTCCAGCCCAGCATGTAGAAGCTGGTCTTGTAGTCCGGATACGCGATCTCGGCGAAGAACTTCACCTTGGTGCGGGCGAACACATTCACCTTCACCCCGATGCGCGCATACATCGCCGAAAGCGCCACGCAGATCTGCTCATCCGCGATATAGCGGTCGTTCGAGCAATCCAGCGTCACCTCGAAGCCATTCGGATAGCCGGCCTCGGCCAGCAGCGCCTTCGCCTTGGCGATATCCACCTTCGGCCGAACGTCCAGCGCGGCATTGTAGCCGTTCACCCCCGGCCCCCACATCATCCACGTCGAACGCCCCTGCCCACGCATCACGCGGCTGACAATGGCGTCCTCATCGATGGCGAGCGCGAAGGCCTGGCGAACCCGCAGGTCCTTGAACGGATTCTTGCCCTTCACGTTGGAAAACAGCAGTTCATCCCGCGCCTGGTCCATGCCCAGGTAGATCGTGCGCAGTTCCGGCCCCTGGATCACCTTGATCCCCGGCGCCTGCTTGATCCGATCGATATCCTGCGGCGGCACCGAGTAGATCATGTCCATCTCGCCCGAAAGCAGGGCGGCAACACGGGTGGCGGCCGACGAAATCACCGTGAATTCAACCCGGTCCAGGTTGTGCTCCGGCTTGTCCCACCAGCCCGGGTTCTTCTCCAGCACGTTCTTGCGGTCCGGCTCGCGCGCCACCAGCTTGAACGCCCCGGTGCCCATCGCATTGCGCAGCGCATAGTTCTCGCCCTGCCCGATAATCACCGGCTCGGCCGAATTATTCGCCTCCATCCAATGCTTCGGCAGCATCGGGAAGTTGGTGAACTCGCTCGGCAGAATGGGGTCCGGCCCCTTCGTGTCGAACTCCACCGTCAGGTCGTCGATCTTGCGAACGCCGGCCACGGTCGTCACGTTGCCGCTGGTCTGCGAGGTCTTCGAGGTGATGCGCTTGAACGAGAACAGCACGTCATCGGCGCTGAACGCCGTCCCGTCCTGCCACTTCACGCCCGGCCGCAGATGGAACCGCCACGTCGCCGGCCCGGACTGCTCATAGCTCACCGCCAGGCCCGGCTCCGCTTCCAGCTTGCGGTTGCGCCGCACCAACGGCTCATAGATGTTGCCAAGGAACGAATTCTGCACGGTTTCGTCGAGCGTATTGGGGTCCATCGCTCGCACGTCGCCGTCATTGGCCCACTTGAACACGACTTCCGCACGCGCGGGCATGGCAGCGGCGGCAAATGCCGCAACGCCGAGCCCCATCAATAGCCGACTGGTCTTCATAGGCGAGCCTCCCTTGAGGTGTTGGTTAGGGCGTAATCTAGCGTAGTCACGGGGTGATGAAACCCCGGTTAACCCGGCGGCTCAGCCCAACGCCGCGGCAGGCCGCATGTCGCCGACATGAATCCGATTCCAATTGGTGATCGCCGGCCGCGCCAGCGCCGCCACCGCCTCGCCCGCCGCCCCCTCGGGCCGCAACAGGCGCTCGATCAACGCGGCACCCGCCACCTGCGCCGCCCGCCCCGCGCCGTCGTCGCACTTCACCGCGATGCCGTAGCCGAGTTCCGGCAGGCTGGCGCAGAACACCCCCTCGGCCCCGCCCTTGCAGAACACCCGCGCGCCCATCGCCTCGATCATCTTGGTGTCGAACCGCCCGGTCCCGGCCACCATCATCGGATTGACCGTCACCGCGGCGCGGATCTTCGCCGCCGCCGCCGCCCGATCGGGCGCCATCCCATTGCCCGTGCCATAGCGCGCGAACGCATGCGCCAACCCGCGCAGCGGAATGGCGAACGTCGGGATCGAACACCCATCGGTGCCCCGATTGCGCGCGTCCAGCACCGTGCCCGTCATCTCCGCCAACGCCGCCGTCACCTGGCGCATCGCCGGATGATCCGGCCCGATATACCCCTTCGGATCGTGCCCGCCGTCGCAGGACAGGCAGACAAACCCCGAATGCTTGCCCGAGCAGTTGTTGTGCAGCGCGCTCGGCACCAGCCCCTTGGCCGCCAGCCCCCGCGCCGAAGCATCATGGCTCGGCCAGTGCCAGCCACACTCCAGCGTGCCGCCGTCGCGCCCGGCCTTCGCCAGCATCGAACTCGCCGTCTCCGTATGGATCACCTCGCCGTTGTGCGACGAACAGGCCAGCGCGATCTCCGCGTCCGACAGCCCCAGCCGCGCCGCCGCGCCGGTTTCCACCAGCGGCAACGCCTGGATCGACTTCACCGCCGAGCGCGGAAAAATCGCCGCGTCGATATCGCCGGTGCTGAACACCACGGCGCCGGCGGCATCCACCACGGCGGCCGCGCCACGATGCGCCGACTCGACAAGGGCGCCGCGGGTGATTTCTACAAGGATGGGGTCGGTCATCGTTTTCTCCGGATCATTCGAGGCGCAGCCAGCGGTCAACGCCGCTTTGCCGGTGCGGCGGACGTTGCCCGCTTGCGGCCACGCGCGCAAGGCGGCGGGTGGTTCAGAACACCGGGGAGGGCAGGCGGGGCAGCACATCCCACACGAACGCCGCATCGCCCCGATCGCGCCGGCCACGGTTTTCCAGCCGCAGGAACCGGTCATGCACCGCCAGCAACCCCTCCAGCAGCCCGTGCCAGCCGTCGAACACACTGTCCGGCAGCCCCGCCACCCCCCGCATCAGCCGCCAGGTCGTCTGCCGAACCCGCGCGGTCTCGCCCAGGGACTCGATAGTACACTCATCGTCCTGCCCCGCCGCCAACCGCGCCACCATCGCCGCGAATCCAGCCGCCCCCGGCGCCACCCCGCCCAACTGCCCGGCAATCTCATCATAATACTGCATGCCAACCAGCCGCCCGGTGGTCCGTGCCAGATGGGCCGCATCCGCCGGGCCAAACAATTCCGCCAGGATCGGCAGCCCGGTGCGAATATAGTCCATCGCATATGTCCGATTGGCCTTCGCCAGCCGCAACGGCGTCCAGGCGGCGCCATCCAGCACCGGCGCCGCCGCCGGATCGAAGCGCGGCGCCATCTCCCCCGGCGCAAACCGCAGCCGATCCGCCGGTTCGAGTGGCACGTCGTACTCCCGAAAATACCCGGTCAAACCGGCTTGCCCGTCGGCGGTCTGCGATGTGCAGACAAACCCCAACCGCGAATTGCCCAGGCTCACCCCATTGCGCGCATACCACCCGCGCAGCACCCCCCGGCTCACCTCGCTGGGAATGCCGCAAATCGCCACCCCGTCATAAATCCACCGCGGCGGCACGAAATGCACCCACGCCTTGCGATCGCTCTCCCGCATGAACTCCACCTTCACGCCGCCGATCCGGTTGGCGAGATAGTGGTATCCCGCGGCCTTCACCGCATCCGGCTCCTCCGCCAGCCCCAGCTTGGCAATCCCCGGCAGAAACTTCGCCTGATGCTGCCGGCGAAACAGCGCCTCGGTAAACGCCCCCGCATCCGCCGCCCCACGCCGGCTGACCACGCTGAGCAGCAGCCCGGTGAAAAACCGATGATACAGCGTCGCCACCGCCTGCCACCCGGCAAGCTGCTCCTCTGCCTCCATCACGCATCCCCCCCCCGGGCCGGCGCGGCGGCCACAAAAAAGGAGCATGCCGCGCGGACTTTCCGCGAACGACATACCCCTGTTCTCGTCCCGGCGCCACCAAGCGGGGCGCCCGTCTATCGGATGGATCAGTCGACGGTCACGGCCACCGGCGCGCCGATGCGGGCACCATCGGCAGCCCGACGGATCGACACCTGCGAGAGCTCGGTCACCGCGGCGGGCAGGCTCATCGAGAAGCCGGCGCGGCCCCCGTTGATGCCATGCACGTCAAGGTCGGCGCGATAACGGTTGGCCACCGCACGGCCGATGATCTCGCCGTCGGCCACCACGTCGAGCTCAACCGGGGTCGCGCTGGTCGTGTCGGCAACCCAGCCGACCAGCACGCCATCTTCGATCCGCTCGACATTGCCGCGCAGCGCGCCGGTCCCGGCGATTTGGCTGATGCCAGCGCGGGCGGCGATGCGGCGACGGATGGCTTCAAGCTGCACCCCTTCCTCGACGCGAGCGCCGCTGAAGGCCATGCAGCCGCGATCGGCGCCATACAGGGCGTAGAACTCGTCGGCGTTGTCGAACATCAGGCGGCTGTTGTCGTCAACAAACGTCTCGGCCGGCAGCCCCTCGGCGAACACCACGTCATGCTGGTCCATTTCGATATGGACGTAGGACACCGGGGCCAGTTCTTCGAGGCGCACGATCGACACCCCGTTCACCAGCGCGGCGGCCGGCACGAACACATCGTCGATGAACAGCGCATGCATCGGGGAAACAATCAGGTCACGATGCGGCATCCCAGCGGCCACCGCGTCCTGACGGATCAGCACCGGACGAACATGCGGGTTCGCGGCGGCGACAGCAGCGGTGTAGGCGCGACGCCCAACCCACTTGATCGGCCGGGCAACCCCCGTCGCCGTCATCACCAGGTCACCGATCTGCAACGTCTCCACCGCCACTTCACCAGCCGGAACCGCGATCCGGGTGCCGGTGTGGTAGCACGGGGCGGTGATGTGCTCGCCGAACGTCGCGCTGCTGGACGTCGTGGTGTCCGTCACCTGGAACAGCACGTTCAGCCCATCATTGACGCCGAGATTGTTCAGCGTGATGGAGTGCAGCGCATTGGCCAGCGACA
>CAIMWH010000212.1 GCA_903845065.1 uncultured Rhodospirillales bacterium
CAGCGATGCCGTAGGGCTGGAGTTTCGCACCGGTAACGGACGACTTGTCCGAGGTGGAGCCGATGGCGCCGACGTCAACGGCAACCAAGCCGCCGAGACGGACGATGATCTTGCCGGGCTCCGGCTTGGTCTGCGTCGCATTGAACGCTGAAGAATTACGGCTCGGGTCAGACGTAGCGAACGTGGCGGCCTGGGCCGTGCTGACGGCAACGAGGCCGAGCAGGGCTGCGGATGCCAGAAGGTAGTTACGCATTTAATCCTCCTTTTCTTTTGCAGGCCCCGCCCCGTTCCCACCGAAACCAGCCCTGGTTCGCCCAGAACATGGTCCCCAAACGAGTGGGGCCGCCAGACCGGAGGATACTATTGTACAGCCGGCCGGCACCTCGCAATTCCCGAACTGAGGTCGGCATGGCATTTTCGAAACACTGTGGCGGTTTTGCCACATGCGTTCGTGGCGCAGCCTGGTGCGCGAATTCGGGGGAGGAAGATCGTGCGCTCCGGGCTCGCGTGGCAGCACGTCACGCGTGACAGTTCGTACAAAAGAAAACGGCGGGGCCGAAGCCCCGCCGCTCTCAAGTCAAGTCACGCCGTGTAGCCAAACCTTACCAGCGAACCAGCATGGTGGCGAGCAGGGCGTTGGTGGTGATCTTGTTGTTGGCAGTGGCTGCGCCGGCGCCGCCGTCAACGAAGTTCACACCGTTCTGGTGACGCAGGCCGTAGATGTACTCAAGGAAGAAGTCGAGGCCCGGAACGACGGTGTACTGGCCACCGATGTCAAAGCCCTTCTCCGACCGGTTGCCCGTGCCGCCGTTGGCGCCCTGGCTATCCAGCGAGTAGTACGACGTGCCGACCGTGTACGGGCCGTTGCTGTACTGCGCGCCAACAATGTAGCCCATCTGGTCCTTCTTGCGGCCCGAAGCGAGCTGCACCTGCGGGGTGCCAGCCTGGCCGTTGCCGTGACCGGTGTTGACGTGGCCGAACACCGAAGCGCCCATGTACGTCAGCGACAGGCCGGCATCGAACAGACCCATGCCGTAGACCTTGGTCACGCCGGCAGCGATCGCCGCACCCGAAGCCGGGGTGACAACGCCGGAGCCGTAGTAGGCGGCCATGGTGTCAACGGCCACCGGGCCGAGGTTACCCTGCCAGCGAGCGGCGATTTCGTAGATGTTGCGGGGACGCTGAAGGTCCGAAGCAACAACCGAAGCCGACTGACGGGCCGAGCCACCACCGATGGCGGTCTGTCCGTCAATGCCCGAGAGGGCGGCAGACGACGGCGCGAACGAAACGCCGAGCTGCAGGCCGCCGAACACCGGCGAGAGGTAGGTGATCTTGGCGCTGTCGTATTCGTTGCCAACGTCAAGGAAGGCCCAGGACAAGCAGCCGGCCGAGATGAAGTCGCAGATGTCACCATCCCACTGTCCGGTATCGTACGCTTCACCAGTGGTGATGCCGTTACCGGTGAACAGCGAGATCGGGCCGTCACCCTGGCCGATACGCACGAGGCCCCAGCTGTCGCCACCGATGTAGACATAGGCGCGACGGGTGTACCAGAGCGAAGCGGTCGAGTTGGCAGAAGCGTTGCCGACGCCGGCCGAGCCAGCAGCGATCGCGCCGTTGTAGCCGCCCGGAGCGCCGCCAGCGAAGTTGGTGCGCATTTCGCTGTTGGCACCGTAGATCATGCCATTGGTCAGCTTGCCGTCGACGCCGAAGTACAGACGGAAGTAGCCAGCGATGCCGTAGGGCTGGAGTTTCGCACCGGTAACGGACGACTTGTCCGAGGTGGAGCCGATGGCGCCGACGTCAACGGCAACCAAGCCGCCGAGACGGACGATGATCTTGCCGGGCTCCGGCTTGGTCTGCGTCGCGTTGAAAGCCGAAGAGTTACGGCTCGGGTCAGTCGTACCGAAAGTGGCGGCCTGGGCAGTGCTGACGGCAACGAGGCCGAGCAGGGCTGCGGAAGCCAGAAGATAACTACGCATTTAGTCCTCCTTGTTTGCAGGCCCCGCCCCGTTCCCACCGAACCTTGCCCCGGTCCCCCAGGGCATGGTCCCCAAACGGGTGGGGCCGCCAGACCTGTCCTCTCTAATGAACGGCTTACCGCCAACTCACAATTCAAGAACTGAGGTCGCTATGGCATTTCCGAAACACTGTGGCGGTTTTGCCACATGCATTCGCGCAACACCTAGGCGAGGGCGCCGATCGCCCCGACGGCACGGCACCCGGCCAGGGACAGCCGACGCACCACCGCGCCGCTGACGCCGCCGAGCGCGGCCACGCCGCCGCCACGCGCCATCGCCGCCCAGCGGACGGCGCCGAGGGCGGGGGCGCCGGGGTGGCTCTCGGTGGGGAATGCGGGGGAGAGGAATACCAGGCGGGCACCGGCACGGCGGGCACGGTGGATATCGGCCAGGCCGTGCGCCGAACTGGTCACCATGGGGAAGCGCCGGCTGCATGGCGGGCGCCGGCCGCCGCGCAGGTGCAGGCCGGCACCCAGGGCGGCGGCCAGGCGCCAGTCTCCCGCCACCACCAGCATGAGGCGCCGCGCCCGGCATACCTGCGCCAGCCGCCGCCCCACCGCTTCCCGGTCCGCCCGGCTGTCATCGCGGAACACCACGCCGCACAATCCGGCCGGCAGCCGCCGCGCCACCGCCACCGGATCGCCGATGCGGGCCCAATCGGTGAACAGCCACAGCGGCGGCAACCCCGCCTTGCGCCCGGTTCCGGGCTGGGCGGACTTGACCGCGCGGCCCCATGCGGCAAGCCTGTCGTCCATTCTCATCCCCGGCAAACGTCGCGAAGCGGATCGTCATGGACAATAGCTACCCCCTGGTCGCCGACAATCTCCGCCGTGTGCAGGACCGCATCGCCGCAGCCGCGGTGCGGGCCGGGCGTGCCGCCGATGCGGTCACGCTGGTGGCGGTGTCGAAAACCCATCCGGTCGAGGCAGTGCTGGCGGCGATGGCGGCCGGGCAGCAGCATTTCGGCGAGAACCGGGTGCAGGAGGCGCAAACCAAGTTTCCCGACCTGCGTGCCGCGCATCCCGACATGCGGCTGCACATCATCGGGGGCCTGCAGACCAACAAGGCGCGGGACGCGGTGCGCGTCGGCGATGTGATCGAGACCCTCGATCGCGCCCGCCTGGCCGATGCCATCGCGGATGCCATCACCCGCGAGGGGCGCACGCCGCAGTTGCTGATCCAGGTGAATATCGGGGATGAGCCGCAGAAATCAGGGATTTCCCGTGCCGATACGGATGGCTTCGTGGCCGATTGCCGGGCCCGCTTCGGCACCGCGCTGGCCGGCCTGATGTGCATCCCGCCGGCCGATGAGGACCCGGCACCGCACTTCGCCTGGCTCGCCGATCGGGCCGCCCGGCATGGGCTGCCTATCGTATCCATGGGTATGTCGGGCGACTACGAGATAGCGGTCGCCCAGGGCGCAACCCATGTGCGTGTCGGGTCGGCCATTTTCGGCGCGCGGGGCTGAGCGCCGAACCGCTTGCATGCCGCCCCGGGCCAGCGTATCGAGCGCCGCCCGCCGCAGGGACCTCTCGCGTCGGCAATGACATGGAGCGGTAGCATGGCGACGGCATCAGCCGAGGCAGGCAAAACGCACGACAAGATCAGGTTCCCAGCTCTGCTCGGCGTTCTCGGCGTGGTCTACGGCGATATCGGTACCAGTCCATTGTATGCCTTCAAGGCAAGCATGGAGCATTTCAAAGGCCACGGCACCGAGGCCTGGGAGGTTCTTGGCATCCTCTCGCTGATTTTCTGGGCGCTGATCCTCGTCGTCACGCTCAAGTATGTGATGCTGGTGCTGCGGGCCGACAACCGGGGCGAAGGCGGTATTCTTTCCCTGATGGCGCTCGCCCAGCGTGACGTGGCGAGTCCGGCGTTGCGCAACGGCCTGGCGCTGATCGGGATTTGCGGGGCGTGCCTGTTCTTCGGTGACGGCATCATCACGCCGGCGATCTCGGTGCTTTCCGCCGTCGAGGGGCTCGAGGTGGCGGCGCCGCAACTCGCCGAGTTCGTGCTGCCCGCCTCGGTGGTGATCATCGTGGGCCTGTTCCTGATCCAGTATCGCGGCACCCACAGCGTTGGCGTGCTGTTCGGACCGATCATGGTGGTGTTCTTCGGGGCCATCGGGCTGCTTGGCGCCATCTCGGTGGCCCACCATCCGCACGTGCTCCTCGCCCTCTCGCCCACCTACGCCATCGGCATTCTCATTCATTATAAATGGGTGGCCTTCGTCGCGCTTGGCTCGGTGGTGCTGGCGGTGACCGGGGCCGAGGCGCTGTATGCTGACATGGGGCATTTCGGCGCTCGGCCCATCCGTCTGGCGTGGCTGTATTTCGTGCTGCCCTGCCTGATGCTCAACTATTTCGGCCAGGGCGCCCTGGTGCTGACCAATCCGAAGGCGGTGGAGAACCCGTTCTTCCTGCTCGGTCCGTCATGGACCCAGTTGCCGATGGTGGTGCTGGCCACCGCGGCCACCGTGATCGCCAGCCAGGCGGTGATTTCGGGCGCCTACTCGATGACCCGGCAGTGCGTGCAACTCGGCTTCCTGCCGCGCATGACCATCCGGCATACCTCGGCGACCGAGGAAGGCCAGATCTATGTGCCGCAGATCAACGCCGCCCTGCTGGTCGGCGTGATCGTGCTGGTATTTGCCTTCCGCACCTCCGACAACCTGGCCGCCGCCTACGGCATCGCGGTAACAGGTACCTTCCTCTGCACCTGCGCCCTCGCCCTGGTGGTGTTCCGCCGCCGCTTCAAATGGTCCCGCGCGACCGCGATTGCGGTTTTCGGCGGGTTCTTCCTGGTCGATATCGTGTTCTTCGCTGCCAACGCTCTCAAGATCCCCGAGGGTGGCTGGGTGCCACTGGCGCTCGGGCTGTCGGTGATGGCGATGATGACCTCATGGAAACGTGGGCGGGATCTGCTGCTGGATCGCTGGAAGCAGGACAGCCTGCCGCTGACCTCGTTCCTCAACCGGCTGCCGCAATCGCGCACCGTGCGGGTGCCTGGGATGGCGGTTTTCCTCACCGGTAACCCGGATTATGTGCCCGGCGCCCTGCTGCACAACCTCAAGCACAACAAGGTGTTGCATGAGCAGGTGCTGTTCGTGACGGTGCAGAACGTGGACTTCCCGGAGGTGCCAGCCGCCGAGCGCAGCGAAGTGGTGCAGCTTTCGCCCGGTATTCACCGGGTGTTGATCCGCTACGGGTTCATGGAAAGCCCGAACCTGCCGCGCGATCTCGCCGGGTTGCAGGCCGCCGGGGTGACCGTTGATCCGATGCAGGCCAGCTACTTCCTTGGCCGGGATACGCTGGTGGCCGCCGCGGCGCCGAAGATGCCGATGTGGCGGATGTGGATATTCCTGGTGCTGGCCCGCAATGCGGTCTCGGCCACCGAGTTCTTCCGTATTCCGAGCGACCGGGTGGTGGAACTCGGGGTTCGCGTCGCGATCTGACGGCGAGGGGGGGGGGAGCGGTGCTTCCCCCCGGTTCCGCGGTTCAGGGCTTCGGCGTCATGTGCATCTGATGCATGCCCATCGCCGGGCCCGCGGCGCCGGCCGCGCCCACGGTGACGGTGGCGGTGATCGGCGGGGCCTTGGCGAAGGTCAGCGTCACCGGGAAGGTATCGCCGGGCTTCAGTTGCTGCTTGAGGCCCATCAGCATGATGTGCAGGCCGCCGGGCTTGAATTCGACGGTGGCGCCGGGGGCCACGTCAATCCCATCGATGGGCAGCATTTTCATCACGCCGTCCTGCTCGACGGTGCGATGAATTTCGGCCATGCCGGCCACCGGGGTTGCGGCTGAGACCAGGCGATCCGCCGCCGCGCTGCCGTGCAGGGTGAGGAAGATGCCGCCGGCCTTGGCGCTCGGCGTGGTGGCACGGGCCCACGGATTTTCCACCGTGACGGCCGGGGTTTGCGCGATGGCCGGGGCAGCGGCGAACAGGGCCGCGGCCAGGAACAGGTGTCGCATGGGTATCTCCTCTCATGGGCGCGAGCGCCGGACGGGGGTGTGTACCATTGTCGACGCTGGACGGCACCCTCCCGCGGTGGCTAGGCTGCGGATGGTATTTTCAAATCGGGGCGGTATTGCCGCAATGAATTCAACATTTGATATCCTGCCGGTTGATTTTCTCGCCGACTGGCCGTGGCTGGCGTGGTTTTTCCGCCGCCTCCAGTCCTTCGTGGATGTGTCGTTCTTCGATGGGGGGGGCCGCTACTACTGGGTGAGCGGGTTGACCTCGCTCGGGGTTTTGGCGATCGCCTATACGCTGCGGCCGGATTGGCGGGCACGGTGGGGGGGCGGGTTCCTGCGGTTCTGTTTCCCGGCCGGGTTCTTCACCCATCGCTCGACGGTGACGGACATCCAGTTGAACCTGGTGAATTATTTCATCTCCCCCGGGATCAACATCATGTGGCGCTTCACCGGGGTGTTCTTCACCATCTATCTGATGACGGTGATGGTCGCCGTGTTCGGGCCGCCACCGCAGTCCCTGGAATGGGCGTGGTGGACCATCCTTGGCTACACGGTGGTTCATGCCGTGCTGTCGGATTTCGGCTACTGGGTTTGGCATTACCTGGCCCACACGGTTCCGGCCCTGTGGGCGTTCCACAAGGTGCATCATTCGGCCGAGGTGCTGACGCCGCTGGTGGCGGGACGGGTGCATCCGGTGGAGACCATCCTGTTGCCGGTGTTCCGCAACGCGGCGGTTTCGCTGGTGATGGCGCCCGCGCTGTATTTCTTCGTTGGCACCGCGCCGGCGATGACGTTGCTCGGGATGGAGTTGGTGGGGGCCCTGTTCGCCATCGCCGGGGATCAGTTGTTCCATGCCCATGTGCCGATCTCGTGGGGGGATCGGCTCAACCGCGTGTTCGTCAGCCCGGCCACGCATCAGATCCATCACAGCGTGGCCCGGCAGCACTGGGACAAGAACATGGGGGGCTACCTCGCGGTGTGGGACTGGATGTTCGGCACCCTGGTGCTGCCTGATTCGCACCAGGACATCCGTTATGGCGTTCGCGACGACATGCCGCAGCCGCATCCCGGGCTGATCGCGGCCTATCTGCAACCCTTCGCCGACTTGTGGCGGGACCTGCCGCGCCCGGCCAGGCTGTTCTGGCGCCACGAGGAGTAGCGCGCCGGTTTCGCCGGCAGCAAAATCTTGCGCCCGTGGCTGATGAGTGATGAGGTTCACTCCTTCAGCCAGACAGGGATTGCCGACGATGCCCGACCAGACCCGTAGCGCCCGCGAACTCGAGCTTGTGGAGATCGCCAAGCGCGTTCTGCCGGGTGGCGGCTTCGGCAATGTCACCACCGACGTGGTGATCCATGAGGGCCGTGGCAGCCATGTGTGGGATGTCAGCGGCAACGAATACGTCGATTACCTGCTGGGCTCCGGCCCGATGTTCATCGGCCATTG
The DNA here is from genome assembly GCA_903845065.1 of uncultured Rhodospirillales bacterium. Classification (GTDB taxonomy): domain Bacteria; phylum Pseudomonadota; class Alphaproteobacteria; order Acetobacterales; family Acetobacteraceae; genus CAIYPH01. The sequence continues at coordinate 7,440 of CAIMWH010000212.1, forward strand.
CCACCCCGATGTGGTGGCCGCCGTGCAGGAGCAGGTGACCCGTGGCACCACCTTCTTCGCCAACAACGAGCACGGAATTCTGCTCGCCGAGGAGATCGTTCGCGCCGTGCCGTGTGCCGAGCAGGTGCGGTTCGCGTCCTCGGGCACGGAGGCCGATGCCTATGCCATGCGGCTGGTCCGGGCCTTCCGCAAGCGCGACAAGATCCTCAAGTTCGAGGGTGGCTATCACGGCATGAGTGACTATGGGCTGATGAGCCTGGCGCCGAAGCAGCTCGCCAACTTCCCCGTCGCGGTGCCGGATTCGCCTGGTATTCCGCGCAGCGTGCAGAGCGAAGTGGTGGTGGCGCCGTTCAACGATACCGATACCGCGGTGAAGATGATCCGCGAGTATGCCGATGAACTCGGGGGCGTGATCGTGGAGCCGTTCCAGCGGCTGATCCCGCCGGTGCCGGGGTTCCTTGCCGCGCTCCGCGAGGTGACGGCCCAGCTTGGGATTCCGTTGATTTTCGACGAGGTGGTGACCGGGTTCCGCTTCGCCTATGGCGGGGCACAGGAGTTCTACGGGATCACGCCGGATATCTGCACCATGGGCAAGATCATCGGGGGCGGGTTCCCGCTGTCCGCGATCGCCGGACGGGCCGATATCATGGCGTTGTTCGACCGGGAGAAGGCCGGGGAGAACTTCATGACCCAGATCGGCACCCTGTCTGGCAACCCTGTGGCCGCCGTGGCGGGCCTGGCGACGATGGAGGTGCTGCGGCGCCCCGGTGCCTATGAACGGGCCTACGCGACCGGCCAGGGCCTGATGGACGGCATGAACGATATGCTGCGGACCGCCGGGATTCCCGGCCAGGTGCTGGGTCATCCCGTCATGTTCGATGTGATTTTCACCGATGGCGAAATCCACGACTATCGCGGCGTGATGCGTGGTGATGCGGCCACTTCGAAGCGCTTCAACCAGGTGCTGCGCCAGCACGGCATCCTGAAGAGCGACGGCAAGTATTACGTTTCGACCGCCCATACCGAGGCCGATGCCAAGCAGACGCTCGACGCGTTCGCGGCCGCGGTGGCGGCGGAAGTTCGTTTGCGGAAGGGGGCTGCATAAGGGGGAGATGGTGGAGCCAATCGGGATCGAACCGACGACCTCCTGAATGCCATTCAGGCGCTCTCCCAACTGAGCTATGGCCCCACACATTCTCTCGGCCCGCCTTGGGAAGCGGGTCGGGGGCGTATAGCCTCCCACCGGACAGTCATCAAGGCCGGAAATGAGGGAAACGCATGAGCGCTGTCGCATGGCACCCGGCCGATGAGGGGATGGCTGCCAGCAACCTCGCGGTTTTCATCGAGTGGCTGCGCGCCAGCGGGCGGATGGTGGACGCCGATCCGGCGCGCGTGAAGGCGTGGGCGGCGGGCCGGAGCGCGGAATTCGACGCCGCGATGGCGGATTTCATGGGCTGGCCGGCGGGTTTGCCGGCGTCAGAAGGCGAGGCACTGGTGATGCTGCGGGCCGATGGCCGGCGTGAGGCGTGGCACCATGACGCCCTCCCGGCCTGGGTGGGCGAAACGCTGGCCCGCACCGATGCCATCGACCTCGCGATTTTTCATGTCATCCAACGCAATACCCGGCCGGATGACCGGGTGCTGTGGATGGGCGGCGCGGCGGAGGCCCTGCCGCTCGGGGCGCTCTATTTCGGCGCCACCGTCATCCTGGCCGAGAAACCGACGCCCGCTTTGGCCGAGGCCGAGCGGGCGCTGATCCTTATGCCGCGGCCTTGAAGCCGGGGGAGAGCACGAAGGCGGCCTCGGTATTGGCGCGGATGTCTTCCAGGCTCACGCCCGGGGCGGTTTCCAGAAGGGTGAGCACGGTGCCATTGCGGCCGGTTTTGAACACGCCGAGATCGGTCACCACCATGTCCACCACGCCGGCGCCGGTGAGCGGCAGGTTGCAGCGGGTGAGCAGCTTGGGCTTGCCGCCGGCGGTGTGTTCCATCAGCACCACCACGCGCTTGACGCCGGCGACGAGGTCCATCGCGCCGCCCATGCCCTTGACCATCTTGCCCGGGATCATCCAGTTCGCCAGATCGCCGTTTTCGGCCACCTGGAGGGCGCCGAGGATGGAGATGTTGATGTGGCCGCCGCGCACCATGGCGAAGCTGGCCGCGCTATCGAAGAAGCTGGTGGTGGGGATCTGGGTGACGGTTTGTTTGCCGGCGTTGATGAGGTCGGCATCTTCCTCGCCCTCGAAGGGAAAGGGGCCGGTGCCGAGCATGCCGTTTTCGCTGTGGAGTTGCACGGTGATGCCGTCCGGGATGTGGTTGGCCACCAAAGTGGGAATGCCGATGCCGAGGTTCACGTAGAACCCGTCTTCGATTTCGCGGGCCGCGCGGGCGGCCATTTCGTCACGTGTCCAGGCCATGGTCTTTGCTCCGTAAAGAGTAGAACGCTCGCGCTTCGCTGCCGCTTTTATCAGGCCGCGCGCTTGCGCACGGTGCGCTGCTCGATCCGTTTCGCGACATCGCCGACATGGACGATGCGCTTCACGAAAATGCCGGGCGTGATGATGTGGTCGGCGTCGATCTCGCCGGGCTCGACCAGGTGTTCCACCTGCGCCACCGTCATCTTCGCGGCGGTTGCCATGATGGGGTTGAAGTTGCGCGCGGTTTTTCGATAGACGAGGTTGCCCTCGGTATCGGCTTTCCAGGCGTGGACCACGGCGAGATCGGCGAACAGGCCGCGCTCCATCACGTAGTGTTCGCCATCGAACTCGCGCACGTCCTTGCCTTCGGCGATCTGGGTGCCGACGCCGGTTTTGGTGAAGAAGGCCGGGATGCCGGCGCCGCCGGCGCGGATGCGCTCGGCCAGCGTGCCTTGCGGGTTGAACTCGATCTCAAGCTCGCCGGCGAGGAACTGCTTGGCGAAGGTGGCGTTTTCGCCGACGTAGGAGCTGATCATTTTGCGGATCTGGCGGGTCTGCAGCAGGATGCCGAGGCCGGCATCGTCCACGCCGGCGTTGTTGCTGATGCAAACGAGGTCCTTGACGCCGGAGGCGCGGATGGCCTCGATCAGCACGCCGGGGATGCCGCACAGGCCGAAGCCGCCGGCCATGATGGTCATCCCGTCATGCAGCAGGTCGGCCAGTGCCGCCGTTGCATCCGCATAAACCTTGTTTACCGCCATTGCCGCCTCCGGTGCGCCGTCAGATTGCGGGCTCCGTGTGCCACCGCCGGAGGTTCGGTGCAAGAAAACCCGCTTGAAGCCGCGAGCTTACGGGGGGACAACGGGTTCATGCCCTTACCCCGTGTCACCGTATTGATGACCACCTACAACGGCGCCGCCTTCATCGGGGCGAGCATCGAGAGCGTGTTGGCGCAGAGCTTCGCGGATTTCGAGTTGTTGATCGTGGATGATGGCTCGACGGATGATACCGCCGGGGTGATCGCCCGGTATTCCGATCCACGTCTTCGACTGCTCCAGCCAGCCGCCAATGGGGGCATCGTGGCAGCCCGGAACCTGGGGTTTGCGGCGGCTCGGGGGGCGTATGTCGCGGCACTGGATCATGATGACCTGGCTGATCCTGGCCGGTTGGCGGAGCAGGTGGCGTATCTCGACCAGCATCCCGGGGTGGTGCTGGTGGGGACGGAAATCCGCATCGACGACAATGGCCGGATCAAGCCGCCCGATCATCCGCGCGAGGGTGATCCGGTGGCGATGCGGTGGCAGTTGCTGACGGATAATCCGTTGACCTGGTCCTCGGTGATGTTTCGCGCCGAGGCGGTGCATCGGCTCGGGGGGTTCATGCGCACGGACTACCAGTTGGCCGATGATTTCGATTTCTATCATCGGATGTTGGGGGTGGGGGAAATCGCGCGGCTCGATGGGGTGCTGACGACGTATCGGTATCATGCCTCCAACACCTCGCATGCCGAGCCGGCCGCGTTGAACCGGGCCGCCGCACAGGTGCTGGCCGAGGCGTATCGGCCGTGGCTGGGGGAGGGGGCGGAGGGGGCGGCCATGTTGGTGGTTCGGCATTTGTCGGATCGGCAGCCGGTTAGAGATGGGGTGACGTTGCGGCGGTTGGGGGAGGTGCTGGAGACGTTGCTTGGGGGGTTCGGTGGGGCGGATTTGGCGGGGGTGGATCGGGAGCGGATTGCGGGTATCGCGGGGCGGGCCTGGTGGAGGAGTGTGCGGGCAGCGGTTCGGTCCGGGCATCCGTGGTTGATTTGGGGATGGGGTGGGGCGTCGCGGTTGGCGGGGGCGTATCGGCCGGGATGGCGGGATGTGGTGGAGTCCGTGGCGATCGGGTGTGTTCGGTCGGTACGGCGGTGAAGGCGGAACTGCGGGCACTCACGGGGTTGCGTGGGGTGGCGGCGGTTTTGGTGGCGATCTACCACACGGATCGGACGACATTTCCGATGCTCAATGGGCTGGTGGGGCACTTCTATTTGTGGGTGGATTTGTTTTTCGTGCTCAGCGGCTTCGTGATGGCGTTGTCCTATGGGGCGATGTTTGCGGAGATGCCGTTGGGGCGGGCGATGAAGCGGTTTCTGGTGGCTCGGATTGCACGGATTTATCCGTTGTATGCGGTGGTGACCGTGGCGACTGCGTTGGCGCTGTGGCTTGGGGTGGTGGAGGACCATCATTTCAGCCGGTTGGGGCCGGTGCTGGCGGTTAATCTCGGGATGGTTCAGGCGTGGGGGGTGACGTTCAGTATTGTTGGGCCGGCTTGGTCGATCAGTACGGAGTGGGGGGCGTATCTGCTGTTTCCGGGGCTGTTGGTGTTGGCCATGGGGCGGCTGCGGGGCGTGGTGGTGACGGTGCTGGCCGGGGGGGTTTTGTCGGCGATCAGCAATCCGGTGCCGGTGGTGCTGCCGTTGATGGGGCCGTTGGATGTGTCCTATCCGGGGGATTTGCGGCCGGTGTTGCGGTGTCTGGCGGAGTTTGTGGTGGGGTTGGTGGCGTATCGGGCGTGGGGGGTGGCTTGCGTTCGGGGGGTTTTGGGACATCCCGTGGTGGGGCCGGGGATTGCGGTGGGGGTGGTGGGGTTGATGGGGTTCGGGATGGACCTGGTGGTGGTGGGGTTGTTTCCGCTGTTGGTTATCGCGTTGGCGGAGGGTGGGGGCTGGTTGGGGCGCGGGTTGGCGTCAGCGGTGATGCATCGGCTTGGGGTGTTGTCGTATGCGATTTATCTGCTGCATGTCGGGTTGATCCCGTTGCGCACGCTGCTGGCCGGGTATGGCGAGACGGTGTTCGGCATCGTGGCGCCGTTGCCGAGTGGGGTGGTGTTTTATGGGGTGCTGGTGGTGATGGCGGAGGGGTTGCATCGGTTTGTGGAGCAGCCCGGACGGCGGTTGATCCGGGGATTTTCAGCTGTCTCGTAGGCCTGCGGCGACTTCGGCACGGATGGCGGCGGCGAGTTCGGGGTTGGCACGGCGGATCTGGGCGACGCGGAGGGCGGGGCCGGCGCCGGGGGCGGGGGACATTTCCCAGCGTTCGAGAAACAGGAGGTCAGCTTCCATGCCGGCCGCAGCGTGGTGGGCGAGGTGATGGCGGACTGCGAGGGTGCAGGCCATGTCGGGGTTGAACGGCACTTGGTCGGTCATCATGGGATGGTTGCTCCACGGGGATAGATTGCCCGATTTTGGAGCTGTTTGTGACGAACAACTTCGTGTTTCGCCTTGTCCGGTCGATGATAGCTTCATGACGTTGAAGTGAAGGTAAACGAAGGCACAAAAAAGGCGGGGAGCATGGCCCCCCGCCTTTGGTATGGCAGGCCTGTAGAGCCTAGTAGCGGTAGAGGTCGTGCTTGAAGGGGCCGGTCACCGGCATGCCGATGTATTCGGCCTGCTTGGGGGAGAGCTTGGTGAGGGTGGCGCCGACCTTGGCGAGGTGCAGGGCGGCGACTTTTTCGTCCAGGTGCTTGGGCAGGGTGTAGACCTGACGCTCGTACTTGCCGGCCGGGGCCTGCCAGAGTTCGAGCTGGGCGAGGGTCTGGTTGGTGAAGGACGCCGACATCACGAAGGACGGGTGGCCGGTCGCGTTGCCGAGGTTCACCAGGCGGCCTTCGGAGAGCTGGATCATGCGCTTGCCGTCGGGGAAGACGACTTCGTCGACCTGGGGCTTCACGTTGTCCCAGGTGTAGTTGCGGAGCGCGTCGACCTGGATTTCGCTGTCGAAGTGGCCGATGTTGCAGACGATGGCGCGGTGCTTCATGGCGCGCATGTGATCCAGCGTGATCACATCGACGTTGCCGGTGGCGGTGACGAAGATGTCCGCATGGGGGGCGGCGTCATCCATGGTGACGACCTGGTAGCCTTCCATGGCGGCCTGGAGGGCGCAGATGGGATCGACCTCGGTGACCATCACGCGGCAGCCGGCCTGGCGGAGCGAGGCGGCGGAGCCTTTGCCGACATCGCCGAAGCCGTTCACGACGGCGACCTTGCCGGCCATCATCACGTCCGTCCCGCGGCGGATGGCGTCCACCAGGGATTCGCGGCAGCCGTAGAGGTTGTCGAACTTCGACTTGGTGACGCTGTCATTGACGTTGATGGCGGGGACGAGGAGGGTGCCGGCCTTGGCCATTTCCCACAGGCGATGCACGCCGGTGGTGGTTTCCTCGGAGATGCCGCGGACGTCCTTCAGCATTTCGGGGTATTTGGAGTGCATGATGGCGGTAACGTCCCCGCCGTCATCGAGGATCATGTTGGGGGTCCAGCCGTCAGGGCCGCGCAGGGTCTGCTCGATGCACCACCAGAATTCCTCCTCGTTCATGCCCTTCCAGGCGAAGACGGGGGTGCCGGTGGCGGCGATGGCGGCGGCGGCGTGATCCTGCGTCGAGAAAATGTTGCAGGAGGACCAGCGGACGGTGGCGCCGAGGTGTTCCAGGGTCTGGATGAGCACGGCGGTCTGGATGGTCATGTGCAGGCAGCCGACGATGCGGGCGCCGGCGAGGGGCTTGGTGGGGCCGTATTCGGCGCGGATGGCCATCAGACCGGGCATTTCGTCCTCGGCCATCGAGATTTCTTTCGCGCCCCATGCGGCGAGGGAGATGTCTTTTACCTTGTAGTCGGTCATGTCGTGCGCTCCTGCGGTTGGGCGGGGCTATATAAGGATATCTTTATGTACGCAAGTGCGGTGTGGCGGGGGGAGGGATGGTGGGGGCAGAGTTTGACAGGCGAGGGTTGTGCGGAGGTGAATGGGGGTTTGGCTGTTTAGTTATTATATCGTAACGTATAGAGTGTGATTCGGCTGTGTCGTTCAGTCGGGTTTTGTTTGGCGGAAGGGCCAGCGGGTGCGCAGGCGGCCACAGAGCGAGGGCTCTTGGGTATGCCAGACCGACGCGGGTTCGGGCGGGTGGGGGTTGGGTGGCTCGGGTTGGGGGGTGTGAGGCGTGGCCTCACGTTGGGGCGCGGGCGGGTGGAGCGGGGGGACGCTGGCCACGCGGATGCCGAGCATGCGGCAGAGGGGGCGGAGGATGCCGGCGGCGGTGGGCGCGGCGGCGAGGAGGGCGGCGTTTTGGGGCTCGGACAGGAGGGCCTGGAGCTGGGCGGCGCAGATGGCGGCCTCGTGGCGCAGATCCGGGCGGATGTCGTGGATGAGCCAGGCGTGGCGGGAGGGGAAAGACGTGGGGGCGGGGCCGGAGTGGCCATTGGCTTTGTGCTGGCGCGGCCTGGTGCCGGCGGCGAGGCGGGCCATGAGGCGCTCGAAGCGACCGGCGGCGCGGGTGAGACGGGACCAGAGCGGGCGGATGAGGCCGACGCGGCGGGGATCGCGCAGGAAGGCGCGGGCGATGAGGGCGGCGAGGGCGAAGAGGATGGGGGCGAGGCGGCGGGCAAGGCCCGGGGCGGTGGCGCGCAGTTCGGCCGCGAGGAGCGCGGGGGGGAAGGGCGCGGGGTTCATGAATATAGTCCTAGATCGGGGCGGGGGTCCGGTTCAAGGGGATTGTTGGGGGGAGGGGGGGGGAAGGAGGATTTACAACGA
>CAIMWH010000213.1 GCA_903845065.1 uncultured Rhodospirillales bacterium
CCCTCCCCAACGCCCGCCCCGCCCTACGCACCAACGCCCGCGCCGCCCAACGCGCGGCAGCCCTGCACGGCATCGGAATCGCCTGCCTGGCCCGCTACATCGGAGACACCGATGGCCTCGTCCGCCTCCCCGCGCCCACCCCGCCACCGCCGCGGGAACTGTGGCTGGCCGTGCATAATGACATCCGCCACACCCCCCGGATTCGCGCCGTAACCGACTTCCTGGCCGCCACCCTGCGCGAAGCCATCCCCCGCCTGCACCCCCCCGACTAGCGCCAGAACACCAGCGCGAACACTAGATGTGGTATTCCAACGAGGGAGGTTTCCGCATATCTTGCCCGCCGCACGATTCGTGAGGACGCTATGGACGGTTTCTTGGCCACCACTTCTACCCGCAGCAAGCTGCGCCCGGCCCCCGGCGCGTCCTTCGGTGACGTCCCCCTGCCCCCGCGCCCGCTCGATGCCGGCATGGGCCTCGCCGTCGCCCGCCGCACCGTCTTCCGCCCCGAGGATGACGAAAGCTTCGGCCGCGTCGCCGACCGCGTCGCCGCCGGCAACATGTCCCTCATCGGCCCCGACCTCACCGCCGCCGAGATCCAGGAACGCGCCCGCCTGCGCAACGCCATCGCGACGGGCGCCCTGATCACCTCCGGCCGCCACCTCCAGCACGGCGATTCCGGCCAGACCACCCGCAACATGGAGGTCTTCACCAACTGCGCCACCGCCATCGCCTCCTTCGCCAAATTCTACCTCCTCCTCAACGGCTCCGGCGTCGGCCGTGCCTATGACGACAGCCTGATGGCCACCGACTGGGCCCAGGCGCCCGACCTCAAGCTCCACCTCTCCCCCTTCCACCCCGACTACCCCCACGAAGCCCCCGCCCTCACCCAGCTCGGCGTCGACATGAACCTGCTCCCCTGGGGCAGCGATCCCGCCACCGCCGACATCGCCAAGGTCCGCGCCTTCCTCTTCGACAACATGCTGGCCGACCCCAACGACGCCCCCGAAGGCTCCACCATCCACCGCATCGAGGACAGCCGCGAAGGCTGGGCCAAAGCCGCCGAAATCCTCGAGGCGATGACGTTCAAGCGCGAACGCGACCGCACCCTGGTGCTTGACCTGTCCGACATCCGCCGCGCCGGCGCCCCCATCCGCGGCATGCAGGGCCGCCCCGCCTCCGGCCCCATCTCCCTCCTGCGCGCCTTCCTCAACATCCGCGCACAGGTCATCGACCCCGCCCGCGCCGGCACCGTCGCCCCCTGGGAACAGGCGCTGATGGTTGACCATCACTTCTCCGTCGAAGTCCAGGTCGGCGGCGCCCGCCGCGCCGCCCGCATGGCCACCAAATCCTGGCGGGACCCCGGCGTCCTCCGCTTCATCCGCTGCAAAACCGAAGGCGGCCTCTGGACCGCCAACCACTCCGTCATGGTCGATGCCGATTTCTGGAACCGCATCCGCAACGGCAGCAACGAAGACGCCCTCACCCGCCACGCCCGCGAAGTCTTCGACGAAGCCGTCCGCTGCGCCTTCATCAACGGCGAACCCGGCTTCATCAACGGCGACAAACTCGAAGACCACCGCACCGGCAGCGCCTGGAACAAGCCCGTCCACGAAGACGGCCGCGATTTCCGCTCCGCCCGCTACCGGGTAGACGCCGCCTCCCCCCTCCTCGCCGAAGTCGCCCGCCGCGCCGCCGCCACCCGCTTCCCCATGACCACCAACCCCTGCGGCGAAATCGCGCTCCACGTCACCGGCGGCTACTGCGTCATCGCCGACTACGCCCCCGTCCTCGCCTGCCCCGTCCCCTTCGACACCATCATCCCCGGAGACGTCCCGCCCGACGTGGCCGAACTCTGGGACGCCCGCATCGAAGACAGCGTCCGCCTCGGCGTCCGCTTCCTCATCCGCGCCAACACCATGGATGCCCTCTACGCCGAGGAAGTCCGCCGCACCAACCGCATCGGCATCGGCCCCACCGGCCTGCACGAATACGCCTGGATGCGCTTCGGGCTCGACTTCAACGACATGCTGGACGAATCCCGCTCGGCCGAATTCTGGGCCAAAATCGAATCCTTCTCCAACGCCGCCAAGGACGAAGCCCTCGCCTACGCCGCCGAACGCGGCCAGGCCAAACCCACCACCGTCACCACCGTCAAACCCGCCGGCACCACCTCCAAACTCTTCGCCCTCACCGAAGGCGCCCACCTCCCCGCCCGCCGCCACTACATGCGCTGGGTCCAGTTCAAAGGCGTCCGCGACGAAGCCACCGGCCAGTTCCCCCCCGAAGCCGACCCCCTCCTCGCCCGCTATGACGCCCGCGGCTACCCGATGAAGACCCTCAAAACCTTCCCGGGCATGACCGTCGTCGGCTTCCCCACCGTCCCCCTCCTCCTGCGCCTCGGCCTCGCCGACCGCACCGTCACCGCCACCGAAGCCACCCCCGCCCAACAATTCGCCTGGCTACGCCTCCTCGAACGCCACTGGATCGGCGCCGAACGCGGCAACCAGGTCAGCTACACCCTGAAAATCTTCACCGACCAACACGACCTCGCCGCCTTCCGAGACCTCGTGCTCGACCAGCAACCCGAAATCCGCTGCTGCGCCATCCTCCCCAGCCGCCCCGACCACGAACTCGGCTACGAATACCTCCCCGAAGAAGACGTCACCGCCGAAAAATTCGCCGAAATCGTCACCGGAATCGACGACGCCGACATGCACGAAGCCGTCGACCTCGTACACCTCCAATGCGCCAGCGGCGTCTGCCCGATCTGAGGATACTTGTTCCAAATCTGAGGAGCTCGACGTGAAACCGACAGATGGCGATGACGAAGATCATCTGACCGCTCAGCAGAACGACAATAAATCGAAGGCAAAGACCGGACCCGGACGGGACGACAATCGTCCCCGACGGAGGGGCTATGGTGCGTCGCGCAGTACAAAGCGTCGAGCTAGTCGACCTTCTCGCCGATAGCCGAGCAACCCGTAGGTCGTGTGTGGACGGCCCCCCCGATGCAAGGTGTCAGACGGAAGAAATCTGACCTGGTGCGAGAGCGGTCGTGTGTCCGGCCTGTTGGTGCGGCACACAGCCGCTGGCCCAGATGGGTTCCGCGATCCACTCC
>CAIMWH010000214.1 GCA_903845065.1 uncultured Rhodospirillales bacterium
CATCACCCATCACTGCGACATCCTTGAAACCGGGAACGATTCTTTCCGCTTCAAGCAACGCAAAAAACAGGCAAAATCAGGCTGACCAACTGGAAACTTTTGGACGCTGTTACCTGGAAACTATTCAACGCTGATTGACAGTTATGCGGGGGGAGGAATATGAATAGGACCTAGAGGCGGTTTAGCTGCCGGTGGCATGCCTTGGGCGCCACTCTTGGAAGGTTTTGCAAGGGTGATCCAAGCCGCTTGGGTCGCGTCCGAATATCTCATACCACCGTTGCCGATAGGCGGCGTATTCCTGGCAAATACCGATGATATCGGCTTCCGTCATGTCGGGAGGAATGGCCCAACGCAATTCATCAATCTTGGCCGCTTGATCCTCCAATTCGTCTATCCGGAGCCATAGGTTGTGAATCTCGCACGCATAGATGCGTTTCCGTTCCCGCCTTTGCCCCCAACCCCAGCCAATCGCTATTCCTGTGAGAGCCGCCGCAATCGGCCCAATATCGCTGAACATGACCAACCCCAATTATCGCCGCTGCTGGCAATCTATCACGAATGGATGCGGCTCCCTGCGAACAAAGCCGCTTGACCAAAATCTATATGAACGTATAGAGTATGTTCATCGCCATTCGGGAGCCTCGCCATGCAACAGGTTGTCATCTACCTCCGGGTTTCGACCGACCGTCAAGGCAAGTCCGGCTTGGGCATTGAGGCGCAGCGCGAGGCGGTGGGGCGGTTCGTTGCCGCCGAGGGCTTGGAGGTGCTGGGCGAGTTTGTGGAGGTGGAAACCGGCAAGGGTTCCGATGCGTTGGACCGCCGCCCTATGCTGCGGGACGCCCTCGCCCTGGCCCGCAAGTCAAAGGCTGCCGTGGTGGTGGCCAAGCTGGACAGGCTCTCCCGCGATGTATCGTTCATCGCTGGGCTTATGGCGCAGCGCGTGCCGTTCATCGTCGCCGAACTCGGGGCCGATGCTGACCCGTTCATGATCCATATCTATGCCGCCCTGGCGCAGAAAGAGCGCGCCATGATCGCCGACCGCACCCGCGTTGCTTTGGCCGCTAAGAAGGCCCATGGGGCGAAGCTGGGCAACCCTACCAACCTCGCCGAGGCACAAGCCAAGGGTGCCGCCGCCGGCAAGGCTGCCGCCGATGCTTTCGCCGCCAACGTGCTGCCGGTGGTTCGCCAGCTTCAAGCCGCCGGGGTGGTGACGGTTCGCGCCATCGCCGAGGCCCTGAACGCCCGTGGCATCCGCACGGCACGGGGCGGGGAATGGCATGGGAGCACTGTGACAAACCTACTTGCGCGGGGGTAGATTGGCCATAGTCAGCCGCCCCCGTTCGCGCCCTACCGCCGCCGATGGGAGGGGATAGAGGGTGGGACAAATCGCCTTCCTCTCCATAACATATTGATTTTATTATCTAGTCAGCGGACACCCTCTCCGCCAAGATTTGCTAATCTTTTCAATAGGTTAGACAGTAATTCACCGGGGGTTTGGAACACGAAGCGTGATCCAACCCGGTGAGACAAAGTGGAGTCCATTTTTCATCTCCGCCACCACCCGAAGTCGGGCTTCCTGCAATACCGGCGGGTCGTCCCCAAAAACCTTCGCCCCATCGTCGGCAAGGGAACGATCACCGCCACCCTCGGATCGAAGGTTCTCGACCACGCTGCGTTGATCCGTTGGGTCGAGATCGACCGGGACGCTCAACGACGGCTGGACGACGCTCGGCGGAAGCTTGCGGGGCAGATCGCAGGTGATGGTGGGTCACCGCCCGAGCCGGTCTTCATCGACATCAGAAAGTGCGTGATCGCATTCTCGGCCTGGAAGGATCGCGAGATCGGTCGGCAGAGCGTTCGGCTCTATGGTCTTGCCGGTGCCATTGATGACCGTGATCTGCTGACGGATTTCAAAATTGAGATCGAAGGCATTCGAAACAGCTTGGCTGCCATGACGAAGATGATTGTCCCGCCCGACTTCGATCAGCGGCTTGTCGAAGCGTTGGGCATCGTTGGCATGAGCGTCCCAACCGATCATCTGATCATGAATGCGCTGCGGCCATTGTTCAGGGATACCTGGATCGAGGTCATCAAGGTCGTCCAAGGGTTGGCTGAAGGACGATGACGGCAAGCCGGTCGAAGTCCGAAACCTCAAGGGGCAGGTGATCCAGTCCTACACACGGCTGAAGCTGCGCGAAGACGCTTGATCGAGCATGGCAGCATTGTTGCCGCCGTCATCAACCCCATCGTCCTGGGAGGCACAACAACCCTCCTGGGACGGCAGGGAAGATCAGCACCCCGATGCTGGCGGCGACCGTGAAAACCACTGTGCCCATGCCGGGTTCGATCCCCAGGCCACGATCCTGAAAACCATTGTTGGCGCTCGGAAGAGCCTGGGGGAGACGATAGCTGACTGATCACCCGGCGATGATCGGCGGCAAGACGTTGACTGAGTTCGATTCCCGAGGTGCAGGTTCATCGCCGCAATATTGCACCAGGGCAGGATCAGCCCGACCGCCTTGCCCTCCCTGGGGCAGATGGCGCCGAAGATATAGGTCGAGGCCGTGCGCTGGTCGCGCGGAGCGGACGGCCGGGTGCCGCGCCGCGCCCAGCGGCGGGTGATCTTGTTCTTCTGGCCGATCCGGGCTTCGTCGCCGAACCAGACCTCTATGTCGCCGGGTGCGATGCCTTTGTCCTGCGCGATCGCGTCCAGACGGGCGGGGAGACTTTTTTAAAATCCTCAATCGCCCCCACCGCCTGCGCATGATGGCGCGGCCGTGCGGAGAGCTTGCGGTAACCTAACTTGCGCAGTTCCCGGCTCAATGTTTGCCGCGCGATGCTGATCCGGAACTCGTCCCCAGACCCACTGGCAGAGATCGACAATCCGCCAGCGCACCACACCATGCACGGCCGGAATTGGCCCGCTTTCGATCATCGCCGCCAGCGCCGCGCGATGGTTGTCGTTCAGCAGCGCAGGCTGGCCAGGCGGCTTGCGGTCGATCAGACCATCAGGGCCGGTCGCGTTGAACTTCACCACCCAGTCACGGACGATTTGCCGCGTCACGCCGCCGATCTGGGCCGCTTCGCTGCGCGTCCCGCCATCGTAGACCGCAGCTAGCGCCAGCAGACGTCGCGCCTGCGCCGCATTCTTGCTTCGTCGCGCGGCCATCCGTAGGGCAGCGGCATCAAAGTCAGCACGGAGCGCAAGCGGCATGGCGAACCTCCATCGGTCGCCCGATAGTGAATCACACCAGCACCGCGTCGCGGAATCCCTCCGGAGTCATACTCTCGGAGCCTTGGTATTAGGGGGTGGCGGGTTGGGGCAGGTCGTCGCGGATGCAGGCTTTCCAGTGACCTGGTGACAGTTCGCGTAGTGGCGGGACCGTGGCGGCGCAGGTGGGGAGGGCGTGGGGGCAGCGGGTGCGGAAGACGCAGCCGGAGGGTGGGGCGGCTGCGCTGGGGACGTCGCCTTGGAGGGGTGTTCTTCTGCCGCGCTGGGCTGGGTCGGGGTGTGGTACCGCGGCCAGGAGTGCGCTGGTGTAGGGGTGTGCCGGCGTGGCGTAGAGGGTTTCGCTGGATGCCATCTCCATGATGCGGCCGAGATACAGCACGATCACCCGATCGCAGAGATATTCGACTACCGCGAGATCGTGGGAGATGAACAGCATCGACAGGCCGAGCCGGCGTTGCAGGTCCCGCAGCAGGTTGATCACCTGGGCCTGGATCGAGACGTCCAGCGCCGAGACCGGTTCGTCGGCGACCAGCAGGGCTGGTGCGAGTGCCAGGGCGCGGGCGATGCCGATGCGCTGGCGTTGGCCGCCGGAAAACTCGTGCGCGTAGCGGTCGAGCGCGTCGGGCGGCATTTCCACCTGGATCAGCGCGGTTCGTGCCCGCTCCATTCGTGCCGCCTGCGGGCCGATCCCCTGGATGCGCAGCCCCTCGGTGAGAATTTCGCCCACCGTCATCCGCGGCGACAGGCTGGCGTAGGGGTCCTGGAATACGTACTGCATCCGCGCCCGCATCCGTCGCATCGCAGCCGGGCCGAGGGTGGTGAGTTCGGTGCCGTCGAACACCACCGAGCCGGCGGTTGGTTCGATCAGGCGCAGCGCCGCGCGGGCGATTGTGGTTTTGCCGCTGCCGGACTCGCCGACCAGGCCGACCACCTCGCCGGTGCCGATGTCGAAGGAAATATCGTCGACGATGCGGAGCCGCCGGGCGCCGGCGCCGTAGTGCTTGGCCAGGCCGCGCACCGAGAGCAGGGGGGAGGTCATGCCGGCAGCTCCCGCCAGCGCAGGCATCGGCTGAGATGGCCTTCGGCCACCGTGTCGAGGGCCGGTACGGCGACGCGGCATGACGCCTCGGCCAGCGCGCAGCGTGGCGCGAAGGGGCATCCGGGCGGGCGGTCGGCGATGCCGGGCACGGTGCCTGGGATGGTTGGCAGCGCCAGCCCGGCGCGGCGCAGAGCCGCGGCGCGGCCGAGGCGTGGCATCGCCGCCATCAGTCCCACCGTGTAGGGGTGGCGCGGGGCGCGGAACACCGCCGCCACCGTGCCGCTTTCCACCACCCGGCCGGCGTACATCACCGTCATCCGGTCAGCCACCTCGGCCACCACGCCGAGGTTGTGGGTGACGAACAGCATCGCCATGCCGCGTTCGCGCTGCAGCCGTTGCAGCAGGTCGAGGATTTGGGCCTGGATGGTGACATCGAGCGCCGTGGTGGGCTCATCGGCGATCAGCAGGGATGGGCCGCAGGCGAGCGCCATCGCGATGGTTACCCGCTGGCGCATGCCGCCGGACAGCTCATGCGGATATTGGCGCACCCGCTGCGCCGGATCGGGGATGCCGACCTGGTCCAGCAGCCGCGCCGCCTCGGCCATTGCCGCCTGGTTGCTCATGCCGCGATGGATGCGCAATGGTTCGCCCACCTGGTCGCCCACGGTGAACACCGGGTTGAGGCTGGTCATCGGCTCCTGGAACACGGTGCCGATTGCCGCGCCGCGCACCTGGCGTAGCGCCTCGGCATCGAGGGTGGCGAGATCGCGCGGCGTTTCGCCGGGGGCTGCGAACATCACGGCGCCGGCGGTCATCCGCCCGAGGCCTTTCGGCAGCAGGCCGATCAGCGACAGGCTGGCGACCGACTTGCCTGACCCGCTCTCACCCACCAGCGCCAGCGTGCCGCCGGCCGGCACGGCGAGATCGACGTCCTCGATGGCGACGACCTCGCCGGCCGTGGTGCGGAACACGGTGCGCATGCCGCGGGCATCGAGAACGGGGTGCATGGCCTCAGCCCAGCAGGCCCGCGGCGCGGATGATGGCTTCGATGCGCGCCGCCTCCTCGTCATTCAGGCTGCGCTGCGGCCGCGCCATCACGTTGGTGGCGATCACCCCCAGGCGCCGCATCGCCGTTTTGAAGCCGCCGACGCCGGAGGCCCCGGCGCTGGTGCGCGGCACGCCCTGCCAGACGATCTCGAACAGGCGGCACAGGCGTTCCTGCTCGCGCTTGGCCGCTGCCCAGTCACCGCGTTGGGCGGCGTCCCACAGGCGGACGTAGCCGGCGGGATCGACATTGCCGAGGCCGGGCACCACGCCGTGCGCGCCCATCGCCAGCACCGAGTCGACCACGATTTCGGAGCCGGTCATCAGCGAGATGTCCGGCCGGTCGGCGAGGTCGTGCAGCACGTAGCGGAAATTGCCGTCGTCGCCGCTCGAGTCCTTCAGCCCGGCGATCACGCCGTCCCGCGCCAGGGTGGAGATCAGCTTGCGTTCGAGCTTGGTGTGGACGCAGACCGGGATGTCGTAGGCGACGACGGGGATATCGACCGCATCGCGCACGTAGCGGAAATGCTCCTCGATCTCGGCGGGGCTGGTGCGGGTGTAGAACGGTGCCGTTACCACCAGCGCGTTGGCGCCCTCGGCCTGGGCCGCCTTGGCGTGGCCGATCACGCGGTCAGTCGCCGGGTCGATCACGCCGGCCAGCACCGGCACGCGGCCGTTGGCTACCTGCACCGAATGCGCCACGATGCGCCGGCGCGTTGCCTCGTCATGGAAGACCACCTCGCTGGTGGAGCCGAGCACGAACAGGCCGTGCACGCCGCCGGCCAGCAGGTGTTCGAGCACCCGCGTGTAGCTTGGCCAGTCCACCTGGAAATCGGTGGTGAGCGGCACGACGACGGGCGGGATCACGCCATGGAATGCGGACATTTTCGGGGTTTCCATCAGTTGAGACCGGAACGTGGATCGAAGGCATCGCGCAGCCCGTCACCCACGAAGTTGATTGCCAGAACGGCCAGCACGAGCGCGGCGCCGGGGCACATCCACAGCCAGACGTAGTGCTCCAGCACCACGGTGGATTGTGCCGCGTTCATCATGTTGCCCCAGCTTGCCTCGGGCGGCGGGATGCCGAGGCCGAGGAAGGACAGCCCGGCCTCGAGCAGGATCGCGTTGGCGATCTGCAACGTGGCGTAGACCACCAGGATATCGACGCTGTTGGGCAGGCCGTGGCGGAACAGCAGGTGGAACACGCCGGCGCCCATGCCGCGTGCCGCCACCACGAAATCGCGCTCGCGCACTTCCAGCAGGCGCGCCCGCACCATCCGCGCCAGCACCGGCCAGGACAGCAGCGCGATGACCCACACGGTGGGCCACAGCCCGGTTCCGGTGATGGAGGCCAGCACCAGCAGCAGGATCACCGGCGGCAGCGTCATCGCCAGGTCAACGAAGCGCATGCTGGCGGCGTCCGACCATCGCCCGCCGAAGGCGGCGAGCGCGCCGACCAGGAAGCCGATCGCCAGGGAGATCGATACCGACAGGGATGCCACCGTCAGGGACGTGCGGCCGCCCTGCATCAGCCGCGCCAGCACGTCGCGGCCGACGCCGTCGGTACCGAGCAGGTGGCGCATGCCGGGCGGTGCGTTGCGGGCCAGCAGGTCCACGCTGTTCGGCCCGTAGGACAGCCACAGCGGATAGCTCGCGACCAGCAGCAGCAGCGGCACCAGCAGGGCAAGTCCGGCGAGGGCGGCGCGGTTGCGCACGAAGCGTTGCAAGGCGCGGCGGGTTGGCCCGGCGCTGCGTTTCGGGGCGGCCATCTCAACCCACCTTGATGCGCGGATCGATCACCGCGTAGGCGAGATCGGTCAGCAGGTTGAGCAGGATGACGAAGCCGCCGATGATCAGCGCCGCGCCCATGATCACCGGGTAGTCACGCGCCCGCACCGCGGTGACCATCAGGAGGCCCATGCCGGGCCAGTTGAAGACGCTCTCGATGAACACCGCGCCGCCGATCGCGACGCCGATGGTGGAACCGATCAGGGTGACCACCGGCAGGAGGGCGTTGCGCAGGGCGTGGCGGGCGATGACCGAGAACTCGCGCGCGCCCTTGGCACGGGCGGTGCGCACATAGTCCTGGTTCAGTACCTCCAGCATGGAGGCGCGGGTGTAGCGCATGATCAGGGCGGTGTGCCCGATCGACAGCAGCAGCGCCGGCAGCGCGAGATGCGCGAGCAGGTCGGTCAGCGAGAACGCCGCCCCGGCGGTAAGCATGCCGCCGGAGGGAGCGATGCGCAGGCGCACCGAGAACAGATAGAGCCCCAGCAGGGCGGTGAGGAAGGCCGGGCTGGAGATGCCGAGAAAGGCGATGACCGAGAGTGACAGGTCGGCCGCGCCGTTGCGCCGCACCGCGCCCACCACGCCGCCGGCGATGCCCAGGCCGATCGCCAGCAGCAGGCCGGAGGCCATCAGCAGCATGGTCGGGCCGAGCCGGGAGAGCACCAGCGGCAGTACCGCCTCGCCGGTGCCTTGCAAGGAGAAACCGAGATCGCCGGTGACGGCCTGGCGCAGCCAGGCGAAATATTGCACCGGCAGCGGCCGGTCGAGCCCCAGGCGTTCCCGCAGCATCGCCATGTCCTGCGGGGACATCGCGACGGAGGGGTTCACGTAGGCATCGACCGGATCGCCCGGTGCGGCGCGCAGCAGGAGGAACACCAGCGCGCTGAGGGCCAGCAGCATCGCCGCGCCGGCGAGCAGGCGTCGTGCCGTGTAGCGCAAAGTGCGCGGCATGCCGCCCGCCCGCTAGCGCGGGACCGGAACGGAGGGCCGTTCCGATCCGGTGCCAGCGCCTTGCCTGGTCGCGTGGTTCATGGTTTCCGACCTGCCGGCTTCGGGCGATCGGGCTAGCGGGCGAGGGCCCAGCGTTCCGGATGCGCCTCGTAGGGGCCGCCGGCGGGGGCCGGGATCCAGGTGAAGTCCTTCAGCCTGGTGGAGGCGACGCCGTAGCGGCTGGTGACCCACAGAGTGCCCCAGGGCAGGTCGGCGTTCATCACCCGGCATACGTCCTGGTAGCGCTGCGCACGCTTGGACCCGTCGGTCTCGCCCAGGGCGGCATCGAACGCAGCGGTCAGCTTCGGCATGCGCACGCGCATGATGTTGGCGCCCGCGGGCGGCAGCTGTTTCTCGTTGAGGCCGATGTTGATGATGCTGGGGTCTGGCCCGTTCTGCAGCCCGGCGTAGACCATGGCGAAGCTGTTCCAGTCCGGCGTGGCGGCATAGACGATGCTGTTGTAGGTGGGCACATCGACGATGCGCGGCACCACGTTGATGCCCACTTCGGCCAGCATCGCCTGGATGGCGGCCATCACGTTCGCGGCCAGCGGCGTGTTGTAGTAGGTCAGCAGGGTGATCGGCTTGCTGCCGTTGATCTGCGCCCAGCCGGCTTCCGCCAGCAGCGCCTTGGCGCGGGCCGGATCATGCGCGTAGGCATCGATCCCGGGCGGCACCAGGGCGGGGGAGACGTAGCCGCAATCGGCCGGCAGCGCCGCACCGCCGTAGAGGGACTTGATGATCGCGGCGCGGTCGATCGCGTGCATCACCGCGCGGCGCACCCGCACATCCTTCCACACCGGGACTTCCTGGTTGAACCCCAGGTAGTTCACCACATAGGAATTGCCTTCGATGATGCGGAAGGCGGGGTTGTTCTGGAAGGTCGCGACATCGTCGGACTCGACGTAGCTGAACTGGATCTCGCCCGAGCGCAGCGCCGCCACGGCGCCGGCGGTGTTTTCGAAATAACGGTTCACCACCCGGTCAACCTTGGGCTTGCCGCCCCGGTAGTCGGGGTTGGCCACCAGGGCCACGTACTGGCCGTTGACGTAGCGGTTGAACTTGAACGGGCCGGTGCCGATGGGCGTGGTGGACCACCAGGCGTGGCGCGGCAGGTCGGCGGTGGGGATGGCGGACAGCGCGTGCGCCGGGAGCATCATCACCTTGGTCAGGGTGTCGAGCAGCGCCGCGTTGGGGGCGGACAGCTTCAGCACCGCGGTGTGCGCGTCCGGGGTTTCCACCGCCGTGATCGCGGCCAGCCGGGCGGCGAAGTTGGAGCCGCTGGCGGCGTTTTTCGCCAGTTCGATGGTGAAGCGCACGTCGGCCGAGGTGAAGGCCTGGCCATCGTGCCAGCGGGCGTCGGCGAGGCGGAAGGTGTAGGCGGTCTGGTCGGGGCTGACCTGATAGGTGGATGCCAGGGCGCCCACCACGGCCTCCAGCTTGGCGTCATAGATCACCAGCGGCTCGAGGTAGAGGCTCAGCCAGGTGAAGCCGGCGGTGGCGGTCATCGGATTGAAGTTGCCGGGCATGCCGCCGGGGCCGACATCGAAGCCGCCCGAGATGGTGCTGGCATCCTGCGCCAGGGCGCCACGGCCGGTGGCGGCGAGCAGCGGCGCGGACAGCGCCAGTTTGGTGACCGTTCTGCGGAGCATCATACCGTTTCCTTATCGGCGGGGAGGGGGGACGGGTTGGCGAGCAGCCGGGCGATCCCGTCGTAGTGCTGGTCAAGCCGGGTGCGCGCCGCCGCCACGTCCCGGGCGGCGAGGGCATCGACGATGGCGTCATGGTCACGCCAGGTGGCCATCGGGTCGGGGTTGGCCAGTGTGAGGTCGTTCGACGCCTTGAAGAAGGCGAGCCAGAACACATCCAGCAGATGCAGCAGCGTGACGTTGCCGAGGCCGCGGAACAGCGCCTGGTGGAACTGCTGGTCCTCCTGCGCGAAGGACTCGCCGCATCCGGCGCGGAGGCGCATGCGCTCGGTGATCCGGCGCAGCCCGGCGATATCGGTATCGTTGGCCAGGCGCACGATCTCGCCGATCAGCGCGACTTCCAGCGCGCGGCGGATTTGCAGCACCTCGCTGATTTCGCGCAGCGCGTCGCGCATGCCGAAGGCGAGGTTGTCGAGCAGAGGGGCGAACGAGAAGGCGGCGACGAACACGCCGATGCCGCGCCGGCTTTCGACGATGCCGAGGGATTCGAGGGCGCGGATGGCCTCGCGGACGGAACTGCGGCTGACGCCGAGCTGGGTGGCGAGATCGCCCTCGGGCGGCAGCGGCTGGCCGGGGGGGAGCCGGTTATCGAGGATGTAGGCCTTCAGGCTCTCCTGCACCGACACGTGCAGCGACTTCGGCCGGCGTAGCGTCGCGAGGGTTTTTCCGGGCATGGCGGAGTGTTGTCCGCTTGTCTGATATCTGTCAACATGCGACGCTCCGCGTGGCACCATCAGGAGGCTGCACGATGATCGGCGTCGCCATTGCCGGGGCGGGGCATTTCGCCGCCATGCATGCTCGCGCCCTGGCCGCCGTGCCGGATCTGCGGCTGGTTGCCGTGGCCTCCGGTGACCCCGCCTCGGCCGCCGCTTTCGCCGCCGTCCATGGCGGGCGCCCGTGCGAGGACTGGCGGCAATTGCTCGACGATGCGGCGGTGGATGTCGTGCTGGTTGCCACGCCGCACCATCTGCATGCTCCGGTGGCCATCGCCGCCGCCCAGGCCAGCAAGCATGTGCTGGTGGAGAAGCCGATGGCACCCAGCCTGGCCGAATGCGTTGCCATGGCCGCCGCCGCCGAGGCCGCCGGGGTGCGGCTGCTGGTGGCGCATGTGATGCGCTTCGTTCGCCCCTGCCTTTCCGCCCGCGAGATAGTGGCGGCCGGCACTCTGGGCCGGCCGCTGTTCGGGCGCAGTGCGATGACCAAGCGCTGGATGGAGCCCAATCGCCGCGCCTGGCACCTGGCGCCCGAGACCGGCGGTGGCATGCTGCTCACCGCCGGCATCCACGCGCTTGACCGGCTGGTGTGGCTGATGGACGCGCCGGTGGAGGCGGTTGCCGCGATGTCGGGCAACCTGTTCCATGATCAGGCGGTGCCGGATGCCGACCTGCTGCTGCTGCGCCTTGCCGGGGGTGCGCTCGCGACCCTCGCCAGCGTGGGCTACCGGGACACCACCATGATCAACGACACCGAACTGGCCTGCGAGGGCGGCTCGCTGCGGCTCGACCTTGAGACCGGCGTTGCCATCGGGCAGGGCGGGCGGTGGACGGCGCTGCCCAACTCAACCGAACCGGACTGGCTGCTGCGCGGGCTGGAACGGGAATGGCAGGCGATGCGCGCGGCGATCCTCGATGGCACGCCGGTGCCGGTGGGTGGCGCGGAGGCCGGCGCGCTGGTTGCCTGCATCGAGGCCGCCCGTGCGGCCGCGGCGCAACGGCGCGAAATCGCCGTGCCGGGCTGGCCGGGCTGAGGGCTGGCGGCTTCAGGGATTGGGGGCGGGCGGGAGATTGATGCGTTCGCGTTCGACCACGATGGGGCCGCCGCGGACTTGCCGGTGGATGGAGGTGATGTATTCGCCGAGGATGCCGATGAACATCAGTTGCACGCCGGAGAAGAAGAAAAGGGCGATGATGGTGGTGGCGGTGCCGGCGGGGCCGGTGTTGGCGCCGAGCAGGGCCATCGCCAAGAGGCCGGCGGCGTAGAGCAGGGCGACGGCGGCGATGCCGAAGCCGAGGAAACTGGCGATGCGCATGGGGACCGAGGAGAAGGCGAAGATGCCGTTCATCGCCTGGTCGATGAGGCGGACGAGGTTGTTTTTGCTGATGCCGCGGCGGCGGGCGCGCCAGGTGTAGGGCAGGATGAGGCGGCGGAAGCCGGCGGAGGCGATGATGCCGCGGATGTAGGGGTACTGGTCCTGGTGGGCGACCACGACCGCCCACACCTTGCGGTCGATGAACTGGAATTCGCCGACGTTCTCGGGGATGTCGAAGTCCGAGATGGTGTTGACGATGCGGTAGAAGATGCCGCGGCAGAGGCGCAGCGCGAAGGTTTCCTCGCGGTTGGCGCGGGCGCCGGCGACGACCTCGATGCCGGATTCCCAGTGCTTCACCATTTCGGGGATCATTTCGGGCGGGTCCTGGAGGTCGACCGGGAGGAAGACCAGCACGCCGTCACCGGTGGCGTAGCGCAGGGCGTTGAAGTTGGAGCGGAAGGGGCCGAAGTTGCGGGCGTTGAGCACCACTTTCACCGCGGGGTCGGCGGCGGCGAGGCGGCGCAGGATGGCGACGGTGCCGTCGGTGGAGCAGTTGTCGGAGAAGATGTGTTCGCGCTCGTGGTGGGCGAGCGGGGCGCCGGGGGCGAACAGGGCCAGGACGGCGGCGTGGCAGGCCTCGACGTTTTCCTCCTCGTTGTAGCAGGGCGAGATGATGGAGATGCGTGCCATCGGGTCAGGCCCTCGCGGTGATGAAGTGGGATTGGGCGAGCCAGCGCGTGAGGGCGGTGGCCTGGAGGGCGGGTTCGACCGCCAGGACGGCCGGGACAACGGCGTGGGGGAGGCCGGGGAGCAGGAAATCGCGGGTGGCGACGTCGATGCCGTGCCAGCCGGCCGTGGCGAGGGCGCGGCGGAGTTGGCCGGCGGTGAAGGCCATTTCGTCTGGGTCGAGGTGGGCCCAGCGGCGGCCGATGCTGGTGCCGAAGATGAAGGCGCAGAAGGGGTTGAGGAGGTTCGGTTCGATGAAGGCCAGGCCGCCGGTGGGGGTGGTGGCCTGGCGCAGGGCGCGCAGCACCGCGTCAAGCCGGGTGACGAGGTGATGGAGGATGCCGTTGCCGCAGACGAGGCCGAACTGGCCGAGGGGGCGGCTGTCGTCCTCCAGGAGATCGCAGCGTTCGAAGCGCAGGTTGGGCGCCTGGTGGCGGGCGCGGGCGGTTTCGATGAAGGCGGGGCTGATGTCGACCGCGATCACCTCGGCGGTGCTGTGGGCGGCGATGTGGGCGGCGGTTTCGCCGGTGCCGCAGCCGATTTCCAGCACGCGGCGGGCGGAGGTGCGGCGGGCCTGTTCGACGAACCAGTCGGCGCGGCGGCGGGAGCGCAGCGGGGTGGAGCCGACGGGGGCGAAGATCTGGTTGAAGCCGGCTTCGTCGCGGATGGCGATTTTCGACATGAGGGTCAGGCCTTCCGGGCCAGGACGGCGTAACCGAGCGGGTCAGCCTGGCCGCCCCAGCCGCGCCAGAGTGACAGGTGCGCGATGGCGAGGGCGAGCAGAGCGAAGGGGGCGGCGAGCAGCAGCAGGGGCAGGCGGGTGGGGCGGGCGAGGCGGGCGCAGACCACGATGAGTTTGTTGGCGATCACCGCGAGATCGTCCCCGCGTTCGGTGATGGCGAGGGTGGGGAAATCAGCGAACAGGCGTTGCAGGCCGTAGCGGGTGAAGCGCTGATAGTCGTGCGGGGCGTGATGGACGCGGGCGGAGAAGGGGATGGTGGCGAGCAGGGTGCCGCCCGGGCGCAGGACGCGGTGGATTTCGGCGACCAGGACGGCGGGGTCCTCGGCGTGTTCCAGGACTTCGGTGCACAGGACGTGTTCGAAGCTGGCGTCCGGGAAGGGGATGGTACGGCCGTCAAAGGGGGTGATGTCGAGGCGGGTGCGCATGCCGAAGTCGCCGGCGGTGGGGATGTCGATGCCGATATAGGTTGTGCCGGGGGCGAGGAGGTCGCGGAAGGGCATTTCGCCGCAGCCGACATCGAGCAGGGTGCCGTGGGTGCGGGCGAGATGGGGGCGCAGGAAGCGGACGCAGGTGAGGAGCTGGAGGTCGGCCAGGAGGCGGAGGGCGAAGAGGGCGCGGCCGAGGGGGCTGGCGTCACGCCGGACGGGGATGGGTTTGAAGGCTTCGGCGGGGGCGGTCATGGCGCGCGGTCGCCGCACAGCACGTAGGCGCCGCAGCCGATCTGGCGCAGCAGGGGGGTGGCTTCGACGAGGGGTTCGAGGCGCTTGAGGGCGCGGGCCAGCGGTTCGGGGCAGAAATAGGGGACCAGGCAGCAGTATTCGGTGGCGGCGAGGTGGAGCCCGGCATCGCGCATCCAGCGGCGCAGGGTGGCGGGGAGGAACGATCGCTCGCCGTGGGCGCGGTGGTAGGGCGAGAGTTTCTCCAGCAGCTTCAGCACCGGGTTGAGGCCGTTGGGTTCGAGGACCACCACCTGGCGGGCGACGCGGGCGGCTTCACGCAGGGCGCGTTGGGGATCGTCCATGTGGTGCAGGACGCCGCGCAGGTGGGCGATGTCGAAGGATTGGTCGGGCCAGGGCAGGGCGTAGGCGGAGCCGACGTGAAAGGTTACCGGGCGGCCGGCGGTGCGGGATTGGCCGACCTCGACGGCTGGGGCGGCGGGGTCGATCGCCTCGATCAGGGCGGGGTGGGTGCGGTCGAACAGGTCAAGCGTGGTGGCGCCGTCGCCGCAGCCGATGTCGATGACGCGTTTGCCGGTGAAGTCGGCCATTTGCAGCACGGCTTCGGTCTGGCGCGCGATGGCGGTGTGGGCGGACCAGCTTTGGCCGGTGGTGTAGAGGTAGCCGCCGTGGGCTTCCACGTCGCGGGTGAAGGGGCGTTCCTCGCGGGTGTCGCCGGTCATGTCGGGGCCTGCGCGGTGGTGCGGTGCCAGGCGACGAGGTCGGCGAGGCCATCTTCGATGGGTATGCGCGGCTGCCAGCCGGTGGCGTGGACGAGGTGGGAGATGTCGGCTTGGAGGTGCATCACCTGGTCGGGGCGGAAGGGGATTTCGCCGTAGACGAGGTCCATCGTGGGGGCGGCGAGGTGGGCGATGCGTTCGACCACGGAGCGCACGGTGACGGCGTGGCCGGAGCCGAGGTTGAAGACGCCGGTTGCTGTTTCACAGGTGGCGACGGCGAGGAGGCTGCGGGCGACGTCATCCACGTGCAGCCAGTCCCAGCGCTGGGTGCCCAGGGTGAGGCGGGGGCGGCGGCCGGCGAGCATTTCGGTGATCAGCATGGGGATGAGCCAGCCGGGGTTGTCTTCGGGGCCGTAGGTGGAGAACAGGCGGAGCCAGGCGAAGCGCATGCCGGCCTGCATGGCGAGTTGGCGGGTGAGGAACAGGGTGGCGACCTTGGCGGCGCCGTAGAGGGTGGTGGGGGTGGGCAGGCTGTCCTCGCGCATGGGGTTGCCGGCGCCGTATTCGCCCTGGCTGCCGAGGCCGATGAAGATGGTGGTGCCGGCGGCGGCCGCGGCCTCGACGAGGTTGCCGGCGGGTTCGACGTTGTCGACGTACTGGGCGCGGTCGAAGCGTTCGGTGTTGGCGACGCCGGACCAGGCGAGGTGCAGCACGGCGTCGGGCCGGTGGGCGGCGAGGGCGGCGCGGACGGCGGTGGTGTCCCGCAGGTCCAGCAGGCAGGGGGTGAAGCGGCCGGCGAGATCGCGCAGGCGGGGGGCGCTATCCTGCGGGCGCAGGGTGGCGGTGACGGTGTGGCCGGCGGCGAGGGCGGCGCGGACGGTGGCGGCGCCGATGAAGCCGCCGGCGCCGGTGATGAAGAGTTTCACAGCAGGGCCCTCGCGTGGTCCTCGACGCTGCCGAGCTGGTCGAGCAGCCAGTCCTGGGTGCCGATGCGGCCGAGCAGGGCTTCGGTGATGCCGTACTTGGCGAAGCGGGGGGCGAGGCCGGCGAGGAGGAGCGCCTCGGCGACGCGGGAGCCGAAGCCGCCCTGGGTGCTGTGTTCCTCCAGGGTGAGTATGGCCGGGTGGGTGCGGGCGGCTTCGCGGATGGTGGCGGTGTCGAGCGGGAGGATGGTGGGGAAGCTGTAGACGCTGGCGGAGAGGCCGGTGGCGGCGAGGGCGTCGGCGGCGGCGAGGGCGCGGCCGAGGATGGGGCCGGTGGCGAGGAGGGCGATGTCGTGGCCGGTGCGCAGGCGCAGGGCGGGGCCGAGGGGCACCGGGGTGCCGGGCGGGTGCAGGCGTTGTTCGCCGGCGCGGCCGAGGCGGAGGTAGGCGGGGCGGCGGCGTTCGAGCAGTTGCGGCAGCAGGGTTTCGGCCTCGGTGGGGTCGGCGGGGCTGGCGACGGCCATGTTGGGCAGCATCGCCATGATGCCGAGGTCTTCCACGCCGTGGTGGGTGTAGCCCTGCGAACCGTAGGCGAGGCCGCCGCCGACGGCGAGGATGGTGACGGGCAGGTTGTGGTAGCAGATGTCGTTACGGACCTGCTCGAGGCAGCGCAGGGTGGGGAAGTTGGCGATGGAGTAGGTGATCACCCGGTGGCCGGACAGCGCGAGGCCTGCGGCGACCCCGGTCATCGCCTGTTCGCAGACGCCGACGTTGCAGTACTGGGCGGGCAGCGCCTCGGCGAAGCGTTCGAGCACGGAGTAGCCGAGATCGGCGGTGAGCAGCATCACGTCGGGGTGGGCGCGGGCGTAGGCGGTCAGGGCGTCGATGGTTTCGGTGCGCATCAGGTCGCTCCGATTTCGGCCAGGGCGGCGGCGAGCTGGGCGGCGTCCGGGTTGCGGTAATGCCAGAGGAGCTGGTTTTCCATGAAGGAGACGCCCTTGCCCTTCACCGTGTGGGCGACCAGCACGGTGGGGCGGCCGGGGCGGGGCGGCGGGGCGGTGAGGGCGGCGTGCAGGGCGGCGTGGTCGTGGCCGTCGAGTTCGTGGACGCCCCAGTTGAAGGCGCGGAACTTGTCGGCCAGGGGATGCAGGTCACTGATGGCGGCGACGGTGCCGAAGCTTTGCATCTTGTTGTAGTCGACGATGGCGATGAGGTTGTCGAGGCCGAGGTGTTGCGCGAGTTGCACGGCCTCCCAGTTGGAGCCTTCGTCCAGTTCGCCATCGGAGAGGATGCAGAAGCTGCGCCAGGCGGCGCCGGCGCGCTGCGCGGCGAGGGCCATGCCGGTGGCGATGGGCAGTCCGTGGCCGAGGGAGCCGGTGGAGACCTCGACGCCGGGGACGGTGCGGGTGACGTGGCCGGACAGGCGGCTGCCGTTGGTGCCGTATTCGGCGAGTTCGCCGATGGGCAGGAAGCCGCGCTCGGCCAAGGCGGCGTAGAGGATGGCGGCGGCGTGGCCCTTGGAGACCACCAGGCGGTCGCGTTCGGGCCAGTCGGGGGTGGCGGGGTCGAGGCGGAGGATGCCGGCGTAGAGGACGGCGAGGATATCGGCCATGGAGAGGCAGGAGCCGATATGGGAGGCGCGGGAGGCGAAGGTCATGCGCAGGGCGTGGGCGCGCAGGCGGGTGGCGAGGGGTTCGCTGCGGAGGCTCATGCGGGGGCCATCTCGATGGCGGGGTTTGGCCTTGTTCGTATCGCCCATCGCCGTTGCAACCTCCGCCGGCCTGCCGTTGATCTAGCCGCCGGTGAGCCGCGTGCGCAACGCCTGGACCGGGGCCGACGTCTCGGTGCAGGTGCCGGTTGGCAGCCAGGCGTCCCAGCGCCGCAACGGTACCAGGGCACAGCGCTCGAAACCAGCCTGGCGTGCGACGCGCTCATGCAGCGCGCGTTCCGGGGCGGGCACGGAGTCACGCAGCACGCCGGGGCCGCCGCCGTCCAGCAGGAGGGCGCGTGGCCGGGCGGCGGCGATCTGGCCGGCGATGGTGGTGAGTTCGCGCTCGGTGCGGATGGCGAGGAAGATGTTGAGCGGGGGCATGAAGGGTTTCAGGCGGCTGTCGCGCAGGGTGGCGTAGGTATAGGCGGTGATCCACAGGATATCGCCGGGGGCGGCGGCGCGGCGGAGTTCGGCGGTGCGTTCGCGCTGTTCGGCGCAGATGGGCGCGGGGAGGGAGAGGCCGGCGAGGCAGCCGGGTTCCACTGTCTCGTCGCTGATCAGCTTCTGGTACGACTGGTTCATCAGGCCGATCGCCAGGGGGATGGGGAGGGCGACGAGCACGATGACGATGGTCATCAGGCCGGTGTGGCGCCAGTGGCGGGCGACGAGGGGGGCGAGGAGGAGCACGTAGAGCAGCAGGGTGACCCACAGGTTCCAGTCGTGCGGGCGGTTGGCGTAGTAGGGGGCCCAGGCGATGATGATGCCGCCGAGGCCGGCGCTGAAGGGGTCCACCCTTGTGTCATTGGTGCGGAGCAGGGCGGCCATGCCGCGGGCGACGGCGTAGGCGGCGTGGCCGAACACGACCAGGACGATGAGGCGGAAGGAGGGGCGCAGGCCGCCGAAGCCGCCGGCGAAGAGTTCGGCGTAGGTGGTGCCAGATTGCAGGGCAAGGTCCGGCCAGATGCCCACCGCGAGGCGGAAGGCCAGCAGGGTGGCCAGCGCGACCAAGGCGGCGGCGGCGATCACGGCGGCGAGGGCCGCGGTCCATTGCCGCCATCCGGTGGTGCGCACGCGGATCAGCCAGGCGAGGCCGAGGCCCATGGTGGTCGCCACCCCGGTTTCGAGGTTGTGCAGCAGGGCGAGCATGGCGACGGCGCCGGCGATGGCGGAGATGCGCGGCAGGGGGGGGGAGCGCAGGCCGAGCAGGACGAGGGCGGCGATGGGGAACAGGAGGAAGCGCAGGCCGGACTGGTTGGGGAACTGCACCGCGAGGCTGCCGGTGGAGAGGAAGGGCAGGGCGACGAGGACCATCATGAGCAGGAGGAGCGCGCGGGCGCGCAGGGCAGCGCCGCGGGTGGCTTGCCAGGCTGCGAGCAGGAATAGTGCCAGCGTGACGGCCTGGGAGATTTGCAGGCTGCGCACGAGGTCGCCGAGGTCCGGCGCGATGCCGGCGCGGACGGCGGCGGTGACGGCGAGTTGCACGAACAGGCCGTAGGACAGCGGGACGTCGGCGAGGAAGCGGTAGCTGGCGGCGAGCATTTCGCCGCCGGCGAACATGGCGGTGAGGTGGGCGTCGATCCACGGCAGGGTGGCGGGGGTGGTGCGCAGCATCAGCGGGGAGGCGGCGGGGAGCAGCATCAGCAGCACGCCGGCGGCGGCGGTGGCGAGGATGGCGGGGGTGGGCAGGCGCGGGCCGAGGATGAAGATGGCGAGGCCGGTGGCGAGGGTGAGCCAGACCCAGGTGACCCAGCGCATCTCGGGTTCGAGCGAGGGCTGCGGCTGGCTGTCGAGCAGGTTGAACTGGATCGCCAGCACCGCGAGGGCGGCGAGGCAGGCGGTCCAGGGCAGCAGCCGGGGCGGAATGGCGATGCGTGGCCAGCCCAGCACGCGGCGGACGACGCTTGCCAGGGCCAGCATGGCGCAGAAGGCCATCAGGGCCATGCGCAGCGGCGCGGAATCGGCGATGCCGAACCCCTGCACCTGCTCGGCGACGAAGGCGGCGGTTCGGCTGGGTTGTTCGGGGATCAGGGCGTAGACGGCGATGCCGGCGGCCAGTGCCAGCAGGGCGATGCCGAGGGCGGCGGTGTCGATGGTTTCGAACGGCGCCAGCAGGCTGCGTCCGAACGCCAGCGGCAGGGCCAGCACGCGGGCGGGCGGGCTGGCGGGGTAGGGCACGGCGCGATCGGGGGGTATCGGCATGGGGCTAGGCCGGGAGGGTCTGGAGGTAGCCGAGGACGGATTCGACGGCCATGCGGCGGTGGTTGTCGCGCAGTTCGGGGGCGAGGGGGTCTTTGCCGAAGATGGTGCCGAGGGTGTAGCGGTTGGCGACGCGGAAGAAGCAGAAGCCGGTGATCAGCAGGTGGACGCCGATGGGGTCGGCGTCGGTGCGGAACAGGCCTTCGGCCTGGCCGCGCGCCAGGATGCCGGCGATGGTGGTGATGACGGTGACGTTGAGGCCCTGCATGGTGCCGGAGCGGGCGATGTGTTCGGCGCGGTGGATGTTCTCGATGCTGACCAGGCGGGCGAAGCGAGGGTCGGCGGCGTGATAGTCAAACACGAACTCGGTCATGCGGCGGATGGCTTCGGCGGGGGGTAGGGCATCAAGGCGCAGGGCGGCCTCGGCGGCGCGCATGGCGGCGTAGCATTGTTCGAGGACGGCGCGGTACAGGCCGTCCTTGGAGCCGAAGTAGTAGTAGATCATCCGCACGTTGGTGCCGGTGCGCGCCGCAATGGCGTCAACCCGGGCGCCGCTGAGGCCGTTGTCGGAGAATTCGATGAGGGCGGCATCGAGGATGGCGCGCTGGGTAGCGGCCGGGTCACGCGAGCGGCGGGGCGGGGCGGCGGGGATGTCGTCCATGTCGCCTTTTCCCATGGTTGGGCCGTGGTTCAAAGCTGGTTCGACGGCGCGCTTGACTTGAATTAAGCGCTTACTTAAAAGCCGGGTCAAGGCTGCCGGCACCAGTTGGCGGCGGGAATGAACAGCTTCCGGTGAGAAGCGCGTGGGCAGGGAGCGACGATGGGTCCGACACTCGATTTCAGCGTTGTCTTCGATGCCATGCCGCTGTTGCTGTGGGGGTGCCTGGGCACGCTCGGGCTGGCGGTGGCGGGGATTGCGCTGGCGCTGGTGATCGGGGTGCTGGGCGTGGTGACGCGGGGGTCGGCGATGGCGCCGGTGCGGATCGCGACGATCGCGTTCATCGAGATCATCCGCAACACGCCGTTCCTGGTGCAGATATTCTTCCTGTTTTTCGCGCTGCCCGGACTGGGGTTGAAGCTGAACCCGACGGTGACGGCGATTATCGCGCTGGGGGTGAATGGCGGGGCCTACGCGATCGAGATCATCCGCGGCGGCGTGCAGTCCATCCCGCGCGGGCAGACCGAGGCGGGGTTGGCGCTGGGGCTGCATCCGGCGCAGGTGTTTCGGCTGATCATCCTCAAGCCGGCGTTGCGGGCGATTTATCCGGCGTTGACCGGGCAGTTCATCATGTTGACGCTGACCTCGTCGATTTGTTCGTCGGTGGCGGCGTATGAATTGACCTCGGTGGCGCAGCGGATCGAGAGCGATACTTTCCGCAGTTTCGAGGTGTATTTCACCATCACCGGGCTGTACTTGGCGATGTCCTGGCTGCTGATGAGCGGGTTCGCGCTGATTTCGCGCCGCAACTTCAGCTACCCGACGCGATAGGGGCGGCGGGCATGTCCAAGGGTTTCGGCGCGGCGGAGTTCCTGTTCCTGCTCGAGGGCCTGAAATGGACCCTGCTGCTGTCGGCTGTCGCGTTTGCCGGGGGTGGGGTGTTCGGGCTGCTGGTGGCGCTGGGGCGCACGGCGCCGTATGCGGCGGTGCGGCGGGCGATGGCGGGCTATATCGCGGTGTTCCAGGGCACGCCGCTGCTGATGCAGTTGTTCGTGGCGTATTACGGGCTGGCGCTGCTCGGGCTGAAGCTGCCGGCCTGGGTGGCGGTGGCGATCGGGTTCACGCTCAATGCGAGCGCCTTCCTCGGCGATATCTGGCGTGGCGCCATCGAGGCGGTGCCGCGCGGGCAGGATGAGGCGGCGAGCGCGCTGGGGCTGCATTACGGGCAGCGGATGCGCGATATCGTGTTGCCGCAGGCCTTCCGTATCGCCCAGCCGGCCACGGTTGGCTACCTGGTGCAGCTCATCAAGGGCACGTCGCTGGCCGCCATCGTCGGCTTCATCGAGCTGGCGCGGGCCGGGCAGATTGTCTCGAACCAGATTTTCGAACCCATCCTCGTGTTCGGCGTGGTGGGTGCGATCTATTTTTGCCTCTGCTGGCCGCTGTCGCTGTTGAGCGCCCGGCTGGAGGCGAAATTCGCCGCGGCGACGCGGTGATGACACCCCGCAAACACCACCAGGGAGACCACGCCATGACCAGCCTTACCCGCCGCCACTTGCTCGGCGCCGCCAGCCTCGCGCTGGGCGCCTCCATCCTGCCGGGCGCCGCCCGTGCCGATACCATCGCCGACATCAAGAAGCGCGGCAAAGTGATCATCGGCATCCAGGGCGACAACCCGCCGTTCGGCTTCGTCAACACCGCGGGCGTGCAGGACGGGTTCGATGGCGATATCGGCCGGATGTTCGCGGCGTTCCTCGGCGTGCAGGCCGAGTTCAGCCCGCTGGCGGTGGCCAACCGCATTCCGGCGCTGACCACCGGGCGGGTGGATGTGCTGTTCGCCACCATGGCGATGCTGCCGGACCGCGCCAAGGCGGTGCAGTTCAGCAAGCCGTATGTGGCCAACTACATCACCCTCACCGCGCCGAAGGCCACGGTGGTGAAGACCGATGCGGACATGGGCAAGCTGGTGATCGGCGTGCCGCGCTCCTCGGTGCAGGATACCCAGATCACCCAGCATGCGCCGTCCGGCACCACCATCCGCCGGTTCGACGATGATGCCGCGACCATCCAGGCGATGCTGTCGGGCCAGGTGGATGCGGTGGGCGGCAACATGTTCTACGTGCAGCGGCTGGATGCGCAGAAGCCGGGCATATTCGAGGACAAGCTGGAGTTCACCCGCCTCTACAACGGCGCCTGCGGGCGGCTGGGCGACAAGGAGATGAACACCGCGCTGAACGCGTTCATCGACCAGATCGTTGCCAATGGCTCGCTGGTGGCGCCGTATCAGAAGTGGATGAAGATGGCGCCGCCGAAGTTCCCGGCCTCGGTTGACGGCGTGCCGTTCACCGTTTCGTAGCGCGATAGCCTGGAACGCGGCATGTCACACGCTCAGGGTGAAGCTCCCCTCATCCATATGGAAGGGGTGGAGAAATGGTATGGCGCGTTCCAGGCGCTGACGAACATCAACCTGTCGGTCCGGCGCGGCGAGAAGATCGTGCTGTGCGGGCCGTCGGGGTCCGGCAAATCGACGCTGATCCGTTGCATCAACCATCTGGAAGGCTACCAGAAGGGCCGGATCGTGGTGGATGGCACGGTGCTGTCGAACTCGATGAAGGCGATCGACGCGGTGCGCAGCGAAGTGGGCATGGTGTTCCAGTCGTTCAATTTGTTTCCGCATTTGACGATATTGCAGAACTGCACGCTGGCGCCGATGCGGGTGCGCAAGGCGGACCGTGCCACCGCCGAGGCGACGGCGCGGCGGTATCTCGACCGGGTGCGGATTCTCGACCAGGCCGACAAGTATCCGGCGCAGCTTTCGGGCGGGCAGCAGCAGCGGGTGGCGATTGCGCGGGCGCTGTGCATGGAGCCCAAGGTGATGCTGTTCGACGAGCCGACTTCGGCGCTCGATCCCGAGATGGTGAAGGAAGTGCTGGACACCATGGTGGGGCTGGCGGCGGATGGCATGACGATGATCTGCGTGACCCATGAGATGGGGTTTGCCCGCCAGGTGGCGGACCGGGTGATCTTCATGGCGAAGGGTGAGATTATCGAGGAGGCGGCGCCGGAGACCTTCTTCAGTGCGCCGCAACACCAGCGTACCCGTGAATTCCTCGGCCAGATCCTTCAGGGCCATTGATCAAGGACGACCCGCCATGAGCCGCCTCGTTTTTATGTTGAACGGTCCCAATCTCAACCTGCTCGGCAAGCGCCAGCCGCACATCTATGGCCATGAGACGCTGGCCGATGTGGAGCGGGACTGCCGGGCGCTGGCGGCCGAGCTGGGGCTGGAGCTGCGGTTTCATCAGTCCAACCGGGAATACGAGATCATTGATTGGATTCATGAGGCGCGCGAGATCGCCGGTGGGATCGTGATCAATCCGGCGGCATTCACCCATACGTCAGTCGCGGTGCTGGATGCGTTGAACACCTTCGATGCGCCGGTGATCGAGATCCATATCTCCAATGTTCATAAGCGGGAGGAGTTCCGCCACCACTCGTTCGTTTCCACGCGGGCGGACGGGGTGATCGCGGGGTTCGGCACCCAGGGGTATCAGCTGGCGCTGCGGCGGGTGGCGCGG
This sequence comes from uncultured Rhodospirillales bacterium, assembly GCA_903845065.1. Lineage (GTDB taxonomy): Bacteria > Pseudomonadota > Alphaproteobacteria > Acetobacterales > Acetobacteraceae > CAIYPH01. The sequence goes on from CAIMWH010000214.1 coordinate 23,762, forward strand.
TTGATCGACGAGAAGGCGGCCTGACGGTTTCATGATCACCGGTTCGACGCGGCTTATCGCCCACATCGGCTACCCCACCGGGTCCTTCAAGGCGCCGATGATCTACAACCCGTGGTTCGAGGCGCGGGGGATCGATGCGGTGGTGGTGCCGATGGCGGTGACGGCGGAGGATTATGCCGCCGTGCTGCGGCCGTTGTTTCGGGTGAAGAATGCGTTGGGCGCGCTGGTGACGATGCCGCACAAGGTGACGACGACGGGGCTGGTGGATGAGCTGACGCCGACGGCGCGGATTGCCGGGGCGTGCAACGCGATTCTGCGTCGGGCGGATGGCAGCCTGCTGGGCGACATGTTTGACGGCGCCGGGTTTGTGCGCGGGGTGGCGCGCAAGGGGCGTGCGATTGCGGGGGCGAGTGCGCTGGTGGTGGGCAGCGGGGGGGTGGGCTCGGCCATTGCCGCCTCGCTGGCGGCGGGCGGGGTGGCGCGGCTGGGGGTGTTCGACGTCAATCCGGCCATGGCCGAGGCGTTGGCGGGGCGGTTGCGGCGGCATTATCCCGGGTTGGCGCTGGAAGTGGGCGGGCGTGATCCGGCGGGGTTCGATATCGCGGTGAACGCGACGCCGCTGGGGATGCAGGACGGCGATCCGCTGCCGTTCGATGTGGCGCGGCTGGGGCCGGCGGTGTTCGTCGGCGAGGTGGTGATGAAGCAGGAGTTCACGCCGCTGCTGCGCGCCGCCCGGGCCGTCGGGTGCGCGGTGCAGGTGGGGACGGACATGCTGTTCGAGATGATCCCGGCGTATCTGGAGTTCTTCGGGTTGGGGACCGCGACGCCGGATGAACTGCGGGCGGTGGCGCGGATCGAATACTAGCTGGGCAGCGTTTGCGCGGTTGTGGAAGCAAGCGCTTCTTTTTGAAAAAAGAAGCAAAAACTTTTTTATCCAATGGCTTCGCCATTCTCCCGGGGGAGGGGCGAAGCCAGCGTGGAGAAGTTTTTTGGTTCTTTTTTCAAAAAAGAACCGCTTGCCTACGCCCCCTTCGCAGGCGCGGCATGTCTGCTAGGCTCGGCGGCTTCACCCCAACGGTTCCTGTTGGACCCCGAAAGGATCGCCGCCATGTCCGGTATTGCCACCCTGCCCAACTCGTTGTCCGGCCCGCTTGACCAGGCGTTGCGGGCGCGTGCCCGTGCGGTGATCCCTGGGGGGCTGTGGGGGCATCTGAACGCGGCGAACTTGCCGCCGGGGTATCCGCAGTATTTCACCCGCGGGCAAGGGTGCCATTTGTGGGATGTCGACGGGCGGGAATACATCGATTTCATGTGCTCGTGGGGGCCGATCGTGCTGGGGCATCACAACCCGGCGGTGGAGGCCGCGGTGCGGCGGCAGGCGCATGATGGGGATTGCCTGAATGGGCCCGGCCCGGTGCTGGTGGAGTTGGCGGAACTCATCGTGGATATGATCCCGCATGCATCGTGGTGCGTGCTGGCGAAGAATGGCGGGGATGCCACCACGGCGTGCGTGACGATGGCGCGGGCGGGGACCGGGCGGCGCAAGATCCTGCTGGCGCGGGGTTCGTACCATGGCGCGGTGCCGTGGTGTTCGCCGACGGTGGCGGGGGTGACGACCGAGGATCGGGCGCACCTGATTTATTTCGACTACAACGATATCGCCAGCTTCGAGGCGGCGGTGGACCAGGCTGGGGTGGATTTCGCCGCGGTGATCCTGACCGCGTTCCGCCATGACATGGCGCGGACGCTGGAAATGCCGACGCAGGCGTTCGCCCAGCGGGTGCGCGAGGTGTGCGACAGCACGGGCGGGGCGCTGATTCTGGATGATGTGCGGGCGGGGTTCCGGCTTGATCTGGGCGGTTCATGGGAGCCGCTCGGGGTGCGGCCGGATTTGTCGGCGTTCAGCAAGGCGATTGCCAATGGGCACGCGCTGGCGGCGATCACTGGCAATGACCGGTTCCGCGAGGCGGCGCAGAAGGTGTTCACCACCGGCTCGTTCTGGTGCACCGCGGTGCCGATGGCCGCCGCGCTGGCGACGCTGACGGAATTGCGCCGGATGGATGGGCCCGGCCACATGCGGGCGATGGGGCAGCGGTTACGGGACGGGATTGCGCTGCGGGCGGCGCGGCATGGGGTGGGGGTGATCCAGAGCGGGCCGCCGCAAATGCCGCTGGTGCAGTTCGAGGGGGACGTCGATTTCCGCCTCGGCATCAATTTCTGCGCCGAGGCGTTGCAGCATGGGGCCTATTTCCACCCCAAGCACAACATGTTCCTGTCCTGCGCGCATACCGAGGCGGATATCGACCGGGCGCTGGATGCGGCGGATGCCGGGCTGGCGGCGGTGGCGCGCGGGTTTACGGCTTAGCCTCCTGGTGTTCGCCGCGGGCGGTCCGCCAGACCGCCCGGGCGGCATCGGCGTTCAGGGCGGCGATGGCGATGCCGACGATGAGGTCGGGCCAGGCGGATGACCACAGGAAGGCGGTGATCGCGCCGGCGGCGATGATGGCGATGTTGGCCAGGGCGTCATTGCGGGCGGACAGGAACGCCGCCGTGGCCAGACTGCCGCCGTGTTGGCGGTGGCGGGCCAGCATGACGGCGCAGAACAGGTTGATGGCGAGCGCGCCGGCGCCGGCCAGACTCAGCGGCAGCGGGTTCGGCGGCACCGGGTGACCGAATTTTTCCCACGCCATCCACACCGTGGCGAGGCCGGGGATGAACAGGATGCCGGCGAGTGCCATGCCCACCCGTGCCCGGTGCAGCGTCGTCCAGCCGAGGGCGGCGACGATGAGGAAATTCACCGCGGCGTCTTCGAGGAAGTCCACGCTGTCGGCGAACAGCGATACCGAGCCGATGGCCAGGGCGACGGCGAATTCGACGCCGAAATAGACAAGGTTCAGGATCGCGACGAGGCGGACGGTGCGGCGTAGCGGGTTGGTGGTGGCGTGCTGGTTCATGTGACGAAGCTACAACGGGAATGGTGTAGGAAGGCAAGGCGGCCGCGCCTGCCAGGGTGGGGCCGGCACATGGTGGCACAGGAGATACAATGCGCATCGCGGTTATCGCCGATATCCATGGCAATGCCCTCGCCCTCGAAGCCGTGCTGGCGGATATCGCCACGCGGAATGTGGACCAGGTGATCAATCTCGGTGACATCGTGTCCGGGCCGTTGTGGCCGCGCGAGACGATGGAACTGCTGTCGGGGCGGGACTGGCTGACGGTGCGGGGCAACCATGACCGGTGGGTGGCGGAGAACGATGCCGCCAATATGGGGGCGTCGGACCGGTTGGCGGTGGCGCGGCTGGATATCGGGCATCGGCATTGGCTGGGCGCGCTGCCGATGGTGGCGGCATGCGGGCACGGCATCGTGGCGTTCCACGCGATGCCGGCGGATGACAACAGCTACCTCATCGAGGAGGTGTGGCGGGGGCACCTGGTGCGGGGGCCGCTGGAGGGGATACGGCGGCGGCTGGGTGAGACCGACGCGCGCATCGTGCTGTGCGGCCATAGCCATAATCCGCACGTTCTCCAGTTGCCGGACGGGCCGTTGCTGGTGAATCCGGGCAGCGTGGGTGCCCCGGCGTATGACGATCCGACCGGGGACGCCCATGTGTCCGAGGCGGGCGCGCCGCACGCCCGGTACGCGGTGTTGGACCTTGGCGGCGCGCGGCCCGGCGTCGAGATGATCGCGCTCGACTATGCGTGGGAGACCGCGGCCCGGGAGGCCGAGAAGAACGGCCGCCCGGAATGGGCCCACGCGTTGCGCACGGGGTTCATGCCCGACGCCGGTTGAGGTTCAGGCACGCCAGAACGGCTTGCCGGCTTCGTACTCCGCCGCCGCGCGGGACAGGCCGAGATCATGCAGGTCCCGGTCTTCGAGGTGGTTGAGGTTGGTGCGTTCCCACACCCGGCGGCGCCAGGTGGCGAGGAGTTCGCGCAGGGCGGCGCGGGGCGCCGAGGGACGAGATATCGTCATCTGATGGAAGAGTGCTTCGGACATTGCCGGCCTCCGTGGTTGATGGTGAATGGCTTGCGTGGGCGGAAGTTGGCCCTCTCGCGTGGTGTTCGCAAACGATGAATTGTCCTGTTTTGCATGAGATAAATTCATGATAAAAGGAGTGGCATGAGCACACCGTTGCCGACGCTGAATGGGTTGCAGATGTTCGAGGCTGCCGCGCGGCACCTCAGTTTCACGCGGGCGGCGGAGGAGCTGAACGTCACGCAAACCGCCGTCAGCCATCAGATACGGCGGCTGGAGGAGCAGCTTGGGGTGCGGCTGTTCGTGCGGCTCAACCGCAAGCTGGCGCTGACGCGGGAGGCGCAGGACTACATCCCCGCCATTCGCACCGCCTTCGAGGATTTGCGCCTGGCCACGGAGCGGTTGCGGCGGGCGCGGGCGGATGATGTGCTGACGGTCAGCACCACGATGTCGCTGGCGGCGAAATGGCTGGTGCCGCGGCTGGGGCGGTTCCAGGAGGCCAATCCGGGGATCGACGTACGGATCAGCACCAGTATGCGGCTGGTGGATTTTCGCCGCGAGGAGATCGACGTGGCGATCCGGTTTGGCCATGGCGAGTGGCCGGGGCTGCGGGCGACGTGGCTGATGGCGGAGGACATCTTCCCGGTGTGCAGCCCTGGCCTGCTCGCCGGGGCAAAACCGCTGGCGCGCCCTGAGGACCTTGCCCGCCACACGCTGCTGCATGTCGGCACCCGGCGGGACGAGTGGCAGCTGTGGCTGACCGCCGCCGGGGTGCCCGGCGAGTTGGCCGCGCGCCCGAGCCTGACGTTCGACCAGCGGCTGATGGCGTTGCAGGCGGCGATGGATGGGTTGGGGGTGGCGCTGGGGTATCAGCGCATCGTGGAGGCGGACCTGGCGGCGGGGCGGCTGGTGGTGCCGTTCGACATCACCGCGCCGCGGGCCGGGCAGGCCGGCTACTATGTGGTGGCGCCACGGGAAACGGCAGATGTGCCGCGGATCGCGCGGTTTCGCGAGTGGTTGCTGGGGGCGGTGGGGTAGGGGGGGATGGTAGCGGCGGGCGGATTTGAACCACCGACCAAGGGATTATGATTCCCCTGCTCTACCGCTGAGCTACGCCGCCATCCAGCCTCCCGCACGAGCGGCCGCGCGGGAGGCGGCGTGATAGCGCCCCTGTGGCATGGGCGTCAATCACCGGACTGCAACTCTCGTGCGCGCGGGCTGGACGGCGGGAGGTGGGCGGACCACTCTGCGGGGAAGATCGCGGGAGGATGTGGCTGTGTTGGGTGTTTTCGAGGGGTGGGTTTGATGGAGCGGGCGTTCGCGCATGTGCGGGTGCTGGACTTCACGCGGGTGCTGGCCGGGCCGTTTGCCTCGTTCCAGTTGGCGATGCAGGGCGCCGATGTCATCAAGGTGGAGCAGCCTGGCGGGGAGGAAACCCGCAATATCGCGCGCTCGCGGGATTGGGCGGAGCGCAAGATGGCGCCGATCTGGATGTCGGTGAATGGCGGCAAGCGCAGTATCACGCTCGATCTTTCCAAGCCCGAGGCGGTGGCCGTGGTGAAGCGGCTGGCGGCCGAGGTGGATGTGGTGGTGGAGAATTTCCGGCCCGGCGTGATGGAGCGGCTGGGCATCGGGTGGCCGCAGCTTTCGGCGATCAACCCGAAATTGATCTATTGCGCCATCGCGGGGTTCGGGCAGCAGGGGCCGGAGCGGGGCACGCCATCCTATGATGGCATGATCCAGGCGATGAGCGGGCTGATGGCGATGACCGGGACGGCGGAAAGCGGGCCGACGCGAGCGGGGTTCGCGGCGGCCGACATGATCACCGGCATCAACGCGGCCTATGCGATGGCCACCGCGCTGTTCCAGCGCACCCATACCGGGCGCGGCCAGTTCGTCGATGTGTCGATGCTGGACGCGATGCTCAGCCTGCTTGCGCAGCAGGTGGCGGAATATACCACCACCGGGGAAATTCCCGGGCGGGTGGGCAACTTGTCGCCCTCGCGCAAGCCGACGGCGGATTTGTTCGAGGGCCGGGACGGCTACATCCTGTTGGCAGTGCTGACGGAGAAGCAGTACCGCATCCTGTTCACCGCGCTGGGGCGCACCGAGGTGTTCGATGATCCGCGCTTTGTCGACTGGTTCGCGCGGATGCAGAACGGGGCGGCGCTGAAGGCGATCATCGAGGCGGCGTTCAAGACCGACAGCGCCGTGGCGTGGGAGGCGAAGCTGCGGGCGGCGGATATTCCGTGCGCGCGGGTGTGGGCGATCGACGAGATCCTCACCCATCCGCAACTGGCCCATCGCGACGTGATCCAGACGGTGGACTCCGAGTTCGGGCCGCTGCGCCTGGCCGGGAGTGCGTTCAAGATGGCGGAGGGCAGCGGCGGCATCGATCGGCCGCCGCCGCGGGTGGACCAGCATGGCGTGGAGGTGTTGCGCGAGGCCGGCTATTCCGATGCGGAGATCGCCGGCCTGCGCGAAGCGGGCGCTTTGGGCTAGGCGCTCAGCCCATGACCTGCACGGAGGACGGGGTGATCTCGAAGATCATCCGCACTTCGGTGGGGCTGCGGTAGGGGTAGGAGTCGACGCCGAGGTATTTCTTGGCCAGGGCATCGATATGGGCGTCACCGCCGGCTTCGGTCGCCTTGGTGACTTTGCCGCGCACCTGGAGGTAGCGGTAGCCGTTGTCGGGATCGACGATGGAGAGCGCGACGGCGGCGCCCTCGGTCATGTTGCGGGATTTCACGCGGCCTTTTGCCGAGTTCACCCGGATCAGGCCGGCGGCGTAGTCGAACCACACCGGGGTCACCTGCGGGCTGCCGTCGGGCATGATGGTGGCGAGGTGGGCGAGGGCCTTCTTGTCAGTCACGAGGTCGAGAAAGGCGTCCGGGATGGCGGCCATGGGGATGGTTCCTTGCAATGGGCGTGTGTCGCCGGGTGGGCGATATGGGGCGCGGTTGGGTGGCGGGAGCAGGATGCTAGCGCCAAGGCTGGTCGGCTGTCGAACGGTCCGGGCGAACTGATTCCGCGTGGCGGGAGGCCACGGTGGAGTCAGGAAAGTTTACATTGGTTAAAGATATACCACCGAGTTTGACGCAAGCTATTGGTTTGAGACTGTTTTATTTTTTGGTACGTATCTTGCTTATTCTGCGCGCAGTCCAACGAGTGGTACGTCCTGCCCGCTGGCTCCCATAACCAAGAGGATACCATGCATTTGATCCGTCGCCTCGCCGTCGCCGCCGCCGTCATGCTGCCCTTCGCCGCCGCGCCCGCCGGAGCCGCCACGCTTTGGGACTACACGCTGAGCGGCCACATCTTCAATTCCTTCAACAACACCGATAGCGTCGGCGCGTTCGGCACCGCTGGTGCGAGCGTGGCCGGCATGGCGTTCACCGCCGAGATCACCTGGAACACCGGGTTGGCCAGCAGCTTCACCTCCACCTCGTCGCTGGAGGAATACGTCTACGGCCCCAGCGGCGCCTCGGGCATGACGCTTTCGGTGACGATGAACGGGCACACCTTCACGTCCAACCCGACACAGTCCGGCCACGTGACCAATTTTGACGCTGGTCCGCACACCGGCGCCGATATGTACAGCTACGCCACCTCGGGCGTGAATGATGCCATCGGATTCTACCTGACCCCGACCTTTGCGCCGGGCAATTTCGCGGCCAACGGGCTCGACAATGTCTATGCCCCGAACAACGGCGAGATGTGGTTCACCTACGCGAACTACGGCGACGCCTTCTCCGACCTGCGTTTCACCATCGATAGCCTGGTTGGCGGCGGCACCGAAGTGCCGGAGCCGGCCTCGATGGCGCTGCTCGGGCTGGGCCTGGCGGGCCTGGCCGCGGCGCGTCGTCGTCGCGCCTGATCCTCGGATCGGCTGAATGGTAACGGCGCCCCCGCGAGGGGGCGCCGTTTTCGTTTGTGGAGCTACTTCTTGAACAGCGGCGCCGGCGGCGGGGCGCTGCGGGTGTAGTCCATCACGGTGTAGCCGCCGCCCTGGTAGCGCTCCTGCACCGGGTTGTCGCTCACCTTGCCGGCCATTTGTGCGGCGAAGGGGTCGGCGCTGTCCTCGGGGAGCCAAGCGAGGGTTTCGCGGGCATCGTGGCGCCAGTAGGTGCGGCTGTTGGCCGAGGCGCCCCAGATGACGCAGCTGCCGGTTTTCTCGGCCAGGGTGGCGCGGGCGCAGAGGCGGGCGAGGTCGTCGTAGCTGAGCCAGGTGGAGAGCATGCGGGCGTCGATCGGCTCGGGGAAGCTGGAGCCGATGCGGACGTTGACGTTCTCGACGCCGTGCTTGAACCAGTACATCCGGCCCATCAGTTCGCCATAGGCCTTGGACAGGCCGTAGTAGCCGTCGGGCATGAACTGGCAGTCGTCATCGAGCGGGGTGGCGCGTTCGTGGAAGCCGATGGAGTGGTTGGATGAGGCGAACAGCACGCGGGCGCCCTCGCGGCGGGCGGCTTCGTAGATGTGGTAGAGGCCGCGGATGTTGGGGCCGATCACGTCCTCGAAGGGGTGTTCGGTGGAGACGCCGCCGAAATGCAGGATCATGCCGCAGCCTTCGGCGAGCTTCAGGATGGTCATGCCGTCATTGAGGTCGGCCTTGGTGAAGCTGGCACGGGGGGGCAAGGGGTCGGGGAAGGGGGCGATGTCGGTGAGCACCAGGGTCCAGCCGAGGGCGCCGAGGGCCTTGGCGAGGTGGCGGCCGAGGTTGCCGGAGGCGCCGGTGAGCAGGACAGGCTTGGTGGGAATGTTGGTCATGGAAGTCTCCTAATATCCTTGGGCGGTGCCGGCGGAGCGGCGGTCGTCATTTGCACCGTAGAACAGGCCGGGCCGCATCATGCGCGCGCTGGCGCTATCGCCGCCGGAGGTGGGGTAGCTGCGCTGGGTGGGTTGGGCCGGGCCGATGGCGATGAGTTCGGCGGCGCCCCAGGGGCGCTGGGTGACGAGCTTGTAGCCCATGCCGCGCAGCAGCGCCTCGGTATCGGGGGAGAGGGCGTCGGGCTCGATGAAGGTGACGTCGGGCAGCCACTGGTGGTGGATGCGCGGGGCGTTGACGGCCTCGCGCGGTTCCATGCCGTGGTCGATGACGTTGAGGATGGTTTGCAGGGTGATGGTGATGATGCGGGCGCCGCCGGGGGAGCCGAGGACGAGGAAGACGCGGCCGTCACGGGTGACCAGGGTGGGGGCCATGGAGGAGAGCGGGCGCTTGCCGGGGGCGATGGCGTTGGCGGCGCCTTGCACTAGGCCAAACAAGTTAGGCACGCCGGGCTTGATGGTGAAGTCGTCCATTTCGTCGTTCATCAGCACGCCGGTGCCGGGGGCCATGGCGAGGGCGCCGAACGCGCCGTTGATGGTGTAGGTGACGGCCACCGCGTTGCCGGATTTGTCGGCGACGGAATAATGGGTGGTCTCGGTTTTCTCGTGCGGTTCCACGCCGGGGGCCAGGGTGGCGGAGGGGGTGGCGGCGGGGCCGATTTTGGCGCGGATGGCGGCGGCGTACTCCTTTGAGAGCAGGCGGTCGAGCGGATTGCGCACGAAGGCGGGGTCACCAAGGTAGGTGTTGCGGTCGAGATAGGCGTGGCGCATCGCCTCGATCAGCAGATGGACGGATTGGGCCGAGCGGACGCCGAGGGCGCGCAGGTCGTAGCCTTCGAGGATGTTGAGGATTTCGCACAGGGCGGTGCCGCCCGACGAGGGCGGCGGGGCGGAGACGATGGTGTAGCCGCGATAGGTGCAGGACAGCGGAGCGGTTTCGTTGATGCGATAGGCGGCGAGGTCGGCCGCGGTGAGGATGCCGCCGCCGGCGCGGGCGGCGGCCTCCACGGCGGCGGGGAAGTGGCCGGCGTAGAAGGCGGGGGGGCCATCGGCGGCGATGGCGGCGAGGGTGGTGGCGAGGTCGGCCTGGACCAGGCGGTCGCCTGGTTGCAGGGCGGTGCCGTCGGGGCGGAGGAAGATCGCGGCGAGGGTGGGGTTGGCTGCGAACTGGCGGGTGCGCAGGTCGAGGATGTCGGTATCGCCGCGGGTGAGGATGAAGCCGTCACGGGCGAGGCGGATGGCGGGTTCCATCACCACGGCGCGTGGCAGGGTGCCGTACTTCGCCAGCGCGGTGTCCAGGCCAAGCACGCTGCCGGGGACGGCCACGGCTTTCCAGCCGACCAGGGAGGCGCCGGGGACGGGTTTGCCGGCGGCGTCGAGATACATGTCGGCGGTAGCCGCGGCGGGGGCGGTTTCGCGGAAATCGAGGAACACGTCCCGCCCGGCGGCGAGGTGCAGGGTCATGAAGCCGCCGCCGCCGATATTGCCGCAGCAGGGGTTCACCACCGCAAGGGCGTAGCCGACGGCCACGGCGGCATCGATGGCGTTGCCGCCGCGCTTGAGCATGTCCACGCCCGCGGCGGTGGCGAGGTGCTGGGCGGACACCACCATGCCGTTGGCAGCCTCCACCGAAGCGGGGGAGGCTGCCTGCGCCGCGGTGCCGAGGCAGAGCGCCAGCAGCGCGGCGAGGATGCGCATGGGTTAGCCGATCGCCGGCAGGGTCACCCCGATCATGTCGCCCTCGCGCACGATGGCGGCGAGTTGTTCGGCGCTCCAGCCTTCGGTGCCGGTGGGGCGGCGGGGGAGCACCATCCAGCGGTAGTCGGCGGTGCTGTCGACCACGCGCAGCTTCATGCCGTCGGGCAGCACGGTGCCCCATTCGCCGAGCAGGCCGCGCGGATCGCGGACGGCGCGGGCGCGGTAGGCGGCGGATTTGAACCAGAACGGCGGGTAGCCGAGCACGGCGCGCGGGTAGCAGGAGCAGAGCGTGCAGACGACCAGGTTGTGCACCTCGTCTGTATCCTCGAGCACGCCGAGCGGGGGCAGGCCGCGCATGGGGATGGCCATGGCTTCGGCGGCCATCGTGCCGTCCCGCAGCATGAGGGCCTTGTAGTCAGGGTCGGTCCAGGCGCGGGCCACCATGCGGGCGCCCTGGGCCGGGCTGCCGCCATCGGTGATGCGGATGCGCTCGGCAATGTCCTCCGTCGTCATGTGCCCTTTGGCGGTCAGCAGGGAGCGGACGGCTTCGAGCAGGCGGTCGGACGGGGTTTCGAGGATGTTGCTCATCAGGCGGCCTCCAGCCAATGGTCGAAGATCTCGATGACGAGTTCGTCGGGTGCGGCGCCCTCGGGCCAGAACGGCTTGGGGTCAAAGCGGACGTGGTAGAGCGGGCGCACGGCGGCGGGGCGGGCGAAAGCGAGGTCCTCGGGGTTGGGGAAATCGCCGAGATGGCGGACCACCACGCCGGTTTCGCCGCGCACGTAATGCGGCGTGCGGATGTGGCAGGGGCCGCGCAGTTCCGGCCAGTCGTTCTTGACGCGCACTTGGGTGCCGGGCGCGAACATCACACCTGCTCCAGGGCGGCGCGCAGTTCGGCTTCGGTGAATATGCCCTTGGCCAGCATGTTGTCGGTGATGGAGCGCATCCAGCGCTGGTAGTAGGACATCCGGAGGTATTGGTCCTCCGGGATGGCCTCGATGGCGCGGCGCATTTCGTCCACCGACATGAGCTTTTTCATGCCGAGGAGTTGGCGGATGGCGTCGACTTCCTTGTCGAAGTCGTTGAGCGCGTGCGGTTCGGTGTCTACCGGGTCGCACATGAATTTCGTCACGCCGCCCATGTCGTGCATCGCGCGGGGCGCGTCCTCCTTCAGCGCGCGCGGCAGTTCGTCCTTCATGAGGGCCCCCGTTGGTTGATGGCGGGGACTTTTCTCCCCGCCGGGCCGGTTCGTCAATCGCCGGTGAGTTTCTTGGTGGGCGGCAGGCCCTTGCTCAACACGTAGCGCTTGAGGCTGTCGGTATCGCCCTCGCCGAAGCTGCCGGTGCTGATGTCGCGGTTGTTGGCATCGAGGCTGAGGGTGATGGCGGGCCAGCCGTTGTCGGCCATCAGCAGGATGGTGCGCGGCGCCTTGAGGCCGAACACATCCACGCCGTCGGGCGAATCCTTCAGGAGTTGTTCGGCCAGTTTCTGGCCGCCGGTGCCGCGGATATGGGCATCCAGGATGGAGTAGTTGGGGTTGAGGCGGATCACCACGGTGGCGGCGAACTTGACGCCCATGCCGCCGGAAACCTTGCCGCTGCGCACCCATTCCTCGCTGAGGACGCGGAACAGGGCCTGCGAGTTCGAGGCCGCCAGGGTGGCCTCGACGGCGGTGAGGGTGTCGAGCAGGGCCATGCGCATCATGGCGTAGTCGTCATCGGCCTTGGTGGACTGCACCATCACGCCCTTGCCGGGCTTGCCGCCGCTCTTGGCGCCGGTGGTGGGGGCCTCATAGGCCTCGCGGCGGGCGCGAACGGCAGAGATGAAGCCCTGGCGCTGCGAGAGGACCAGTTGTTCCAGCTTGCCGATCGCCTGGGCGTGCTGAACGACGAAATCGCGCAGGGTGGCCGAGGCGCTGGCGGTGGCGGCGCGGGCGGCTTCGGCGGCGAGGCCCTTCACCAGGGCATCGAGTTCCGAGGCGCCGGGGGCGTGCTTCATCATCGCGCCCATCACCTTGTCGGTGAAGAAGGTGAGCACGACCTTCTGGAAATCGGGCGTCGCTTCGGCGTCGGCCGAGCTGGTCATCACCTTGTCGAACACCTGGAGCGCGGTTTGCCAGCCGATCAGGATGGCGGCCTGCTTGTCCATGATGGTCGCGGCGATGTCCTCGTCCTTCATGCCGGTGGGGGACATCGCATCGGGGATTTCGGCCGCTTGCGGGGCGCCGCCGGCGGGCGCCACGGTTTTCGGGGCGGCGCTCTTGGCCGCCGGCTCGTCATCGGTGCGGGCGGGCGGCGGTGCCGTGCCGATCACCGTGGCCAACCATTTGTATTTCGCGTCGATCGACGCGTTGCCTTCACCTGCCATTTGCCAGACCTCGGTTGTGGGGTGGGCGTCGGATCGGAACCGACGCTGATGCCGCAGCATGAGGGAGATGGAGGCGCGTGGGGTGTGATGGGAGACACCCGGCCTATGAACTCCGCGTGAGCCCCGCTCGTGGGCTATGGGCGGGAAGGCCCGCCCGGATGACGCGAGGGGTCATCCGGGCGGCGGATTTCAGCCGATCTGGACCAGGCGATGGTGCTTGCGGCCGGAGGAGACGCGCACACCGGCGCGCAATGCTGCCTCCGGTACCACGAGGGCCTCGTCCTTCACCGGTGCGTCATCGAGGCGGGCGCCGCCGCCGCGGATGAGGCGGCGGGCTTCGGCGTTGCTGGCGACCAGGCCGGAGAGGGCGAGCAGGCGGAAGATGGCGATGCCGCCCTCCATCACCTCGCTGGCGGCCACCTCGACGCGCGGTACATCCCCGCCGGTGCCTTCCTCGAAGGTGCGGCGGGCGGTTTCGGCGGCTTCCACGGCGGCCTTGGTGCCGTGGATGAGGGCGGTGGCCTCGGTGGCGAGGATTTTCTTGGCCTCGTTGATCTCGGCGCCGCCGAGGGCTTCGAGGCGGGCGATCTCCGCCAGCGGCAGGTCGGTGAACAGCTTGAGGAAACGGCCCACGTCAGCGTCCTCGGTGTTGCGCCAGAACTGCCAGTAGTCGAACACCGGCAACCGGTCGGGGCTGAGCCATACCGCGCCCTTGGCGGTCTTGCCCATCTTGGCGCCGGACGCGGTGGCGAGCAGCGGCGTGGTCAGGCCGAACACCGTCTTGCTGTCGGTGCGGCGCACCAGGTCGATCCCGGAGACGATGTTGCCCCACTGGTCCGAGCCGCCCATTTGCAGGGTGACGCCGTAGCGGCGGTTGAGTTCGCGAAAATCGTAGCTTTGCAGGATGGAGTAGTTGAATTCGAGGAACGTCAGCCCCTGCTCGCGCTCCAGGCGGGACTTCACGCTGTCGAAGCCGAGCATGCGGTTGACCGAAAAGTGCACGCCGACTTCGCGCAGGAGCTGGATGTAACTGAGCTTGTCCAGCCATTCCGCGTTGTCGGGCATGATGGCGTCGGTCGGGCCGTCCCCGAAGGTCATCAGCTTTTCGATGTTCTTGCGGATGCCGGCCTTGTTGGCGGCGATCTGCTCGTCGGTCAGCAACTGGCGGGCTTCCTCGCGGAACGAGGGGTCACCGATCTTGGTGGTGCCGCCGCCGATGAGCGGGATGGGCCGGTGGCCATGGCGCTGCATCAGGCGCAGCATCATCAACGGCAGCATATGGCCGACATGGAGGCTGTCCGCGGTGCAGTCGAACCCGATATACCCTGACACGACGCCGGCTTTGAGGGCGGTTTCGAGGCCCTCGGTGTCGGTGCATTGGAAGACGAAGCCGCGCGCGGTGGCTTCATGGAGGAAGTCGGCGGTGGTCATGGGCATGATTCCGGTTTCGAGCGACCTGCGGGCTACCACAATGGGACCATTGTGGGAACGTGGGACATGAAAATGCTGCGTTGCATCGGGCTGATGAGCGGCACTTCGCTGGATGGGGTGGACGCGGCGCTGCTGGAAACCGACGGGGTGAATATCGGGCGGTTCGGGCCGGCGTTGACATTGCCGTATGATGACGTGCTGCGCGGCGACCTGCGGCGGCTGCTCGACATGGCGCCGACGCTGGATGCCGCCGATCCGTTCCTCGCGGACGTCACGACGCGGTTGACGGCGCGGCATATCGAGGCGGTGGCGGCCATCGGCGAGCCGGCCGACCTGATCGGGTTCCATGGGCAGACCATCCTGCATCAGCCGGATCGGCGGCGGACCTGGCAGATCGGCGATGCGGCGGGGTTGGCGCGGGCGACCAATACGGCGGTGGCGTTCGATTTCCGCTCGGCGGATGTGGCGGCGGGCGGGGAGGGGGCGCCGCTGGTGCCGGTGTATCACCAGGCGCTGGCGGCCGGGCTGGAGAAGCCGCTGGCGGTGCTGAATATCGGCGGCGTGGGCAACGTCACCTGGATCGGGGCCCATGGCGGGTTGCTGGCGTTCGATACCGGGCCGGGCAATGGGCCGCTGGATGACTGGGCGGCGCGGCACAGCAATTTGCCGATCGACGCGGATGGGGCGCTGTCGGCGGCGGGGACGGTGGATGCGGCGGTGCTGGGGCGGCTGCTGGCGCATCCGTATTTCGCCCGGCCGGCGCCGAAATCGCTCGATCGGCTGGATTTCGGGCGGGCGCTGGCGGCGAGCGGGGTGGAGGGGCTGTCACCGGCCGATGGGGCGGCGACGCTGGTGGCGTTCACCGCGGCTTCGGTGGCGATGAGCCGGCTGCCGGGGCCGGTGAAGCGCTGGCTGGTGACGGGTGGCGGGCGGCACAATCCCACCATCATGGCGGCGCTGTCGGCGCGGCTGGGGGTGCCGGTGGAGAAGGTGGAGGCGGTGGGCTGGGATGGGGACGCGTTGGAGGCCCAGTGCTTCGCGTTTCTCGCGGCCCGGGTGCTGGCGGGGCTGCCGCTGAGTTTCCCGGGCACCACCGGGGCGCCGTGTGCGTTGCCTGGCGGGCGGGTGGTGCAGCCGTAGGGTTACGCCTGCGCGGGCGGGTGCTTCTTCATCACGATGGGGACGTGCTTGCCGGCGCGGCCCTTGGCGCGGGCGGCGCGCAGGATGCGGAGCACCTCCTCCTTGTCGGAGGTTTGCACGGCGTGGAGCAGCACCTCGTTGATGCGGGCGCTGCTGGAGGTGTAGCCGGGCGGGCCGGGGATGGAGAGGTAGACCGGGATGTCGGCGGCGACCGCCGCGGCGACGGATTCGGCCAGGCCCTCGGCCTTCAGCGCGGCGTTGGTGAGCAGGGTGAAGATGACGCCGATGCGGGGCGTGCCGTCGGTTTTGGAGATTTCGCCGTGCTGGCGGACCAGGACGCCCGAGACGTCCGGCCGCATGGTCTGGCGGATCCATTTCAGTTGGCGCCAGCCGCAGAAGAATTCCCGGCAGGTGCGCGGGCGGGTGGGGTAGATGGCGCATCTCTTGTCCGGCAGCGTGTTGCGGCAGCGGTAGCCCTGCGGCTTCTGCATTTCGGCGTCATCGATGGTGAGCGAGACGCAGCACACGTTGCACTCGCCGCATTCGCGGCCGGGGATGAGGGGGAGTTCGGGGGCGGCGGGGAGATCGGACATGGCGCTGTTTCCACCGGGGTGGCGCCAGATTAGCAGGGCCGCAACGAAGGGGAAGCGTGCCGGACCACACATTGACGCTATTTGCTGCCGCCCGGACAATCGCCCCAACAGCATCCGGAGGCCGCGACCGTGACCCAGCCCGACCGCATTACCGTCTCGGTGATCCAGCACCGGCTGCATGCCATCGTCGAGGAAATGGGGGAGGCGATGTTGCGGACGGCGTATTCGCAGATCCTCAATTCCAGCCGGGATTTCTCGACGGCGATTTGCGGGCTGGATGGGCGGTTGATCGCGCAGGCTGAGCATGTGCCGATCCATGTCGGCGCGCTGCCGTGGGCGGCGCGGGCGGTGACGGCGTTTTTCGAGGGCGATATCCATCCCGGCGACGTGTTCCTGCTCAATGACCCCTATCACGGCGGCAACCACATTCCGGACCTTACCGTGTTCGTGCCGGTGTTCGATGGCGGCCGGCCGGTATTCTGGGCGATCAACCGGGCGCACCAGTCCGATATCGGCGGCGCGACGCATGGCGCCTACAACGCGGGGGCGACCGAGATCTGGCAGGAGGGCATCCGGGTGCCGCCGTTGCGGCTGTATGAGAAGGGGGTGGTGCGGCGCGACGTGTTCGAGATGCTGGTGCTGAATGTGCGCCATCCCAATGATTTCCGCGGCGATCTGGCGGCGATGATAGGTTCGGCGCATGTGGGGGAGCGGCGGTTGCTGGCGCTGGCCGGGGAGTTTGGCTGGCCGGTGACGCATGCGGCCATCGAGGCGGTGCTGGATGGCGCGGAGCGGCAGGCGCGCGCGGTGATCGCGACGTGGAAGGACGGCGTGTATCACGGGGAGGCGGTGCTGGATGATGACGGGCACGGCATCGAGAACATCCATATTCGCGCCACCGTCACCAAGCAGGGCTCGGACCTGACGGTGGACCTGACGGATAGCCATCCGCAGGTGATCGGGTTCGTGAATTCGTCGCACCCCAATATGCAGTCGGCGGTGGCGGTGGCGCTGGCGTACCTGATCGATCCGCATACGCCGAAGAATGACGGGGCGTTCCGGCCGCTGACCGTGATCGCCAAGCCGGGCACGGTGGTGTGGGCCAATCCGGGGGCGCCGGTGACGCTGTGCACCAATCATTGCGGGCAGGAGATCATGGAGGCGATCATCACCGCGCTGGCGCCGGCGTGCCCGGATCGGGCGATGGCGGGGTGGGGGCGGCGGTTCCGGATTGCGATTTCGGGGAAGGACCCACGCACCGGGAAGAAGTTCATCTGGCATTTGTTCCAGGCGCGGCCGGGCGGCGGGGCGTCGCCGGCGGGGGATGGCTGGGCAGGTGGCGGCGAGTGGCAGGCGGCGGGGGGGATCAAGTTCGGCAGCCTGGAGGTGACCGAGGTGCGGTTTCCGTTCCTGTTCCGCACCCATGAATGCCGGCCGGACAGCGGAGGGGATGGGCAGTATCGCGGCGGGCCAGGCGGTATCCTGGAGATGGTGGCGGAAATCGCCGAACCCGCTCTGGGCAATACCGCCGGGGATGGGGTGCGGCATGGCGCGGTGGGTATTCTGGGCGGCAGCGATGGGGCGCCGCATCGCTACACCCTGCATTCCGCCGGGCTGCCGCCGCGGGCGATCAAGACCAAGGAAGTCGGGCTGCCGATCCGGCCGGGAGATGTGTTCATGATCGAGTCCGGCGGCGGTGGCGGCTGGGGCGATCCGGCACGGCGCACGGCGGCGGCGCGGGCCGAGGACGTGCTCAGCGGCTTCGTGACGGGGGCGTAGATCATGCTGCGCATTGGTATCGACGTCGGCGGCACGTTTACCGACCTGGTGGCGGTTGATCCGGCCGGGCGGTCCACCCTGGCGAAATCGGCTTCCACGCCGCCCGATCCCTCGGTGGGGGTGCTGAACGGACTCGGCCTGCTGGCGGAGGCGCTGGGGATGGACCTGCCGGCGATGCTGGCCGGGACTGAGCGGATCGTCCATGGCACGACCGTGGCGACCAACGCGCTGCTGGAACACAAGGGCGCCCGGGTGGGGCTGCTGACCACCGAGGGGCATCGCGACGTGATCGAGATGCGCGAGGGGCTCAAGGACGATCGCTACAACCTGCGCATGCCGCCGCCGGTGCAACTGGTGCCGCGCCATCGCCGGTTGGGGGTGCGGGAGCGGATGCGGGCGGATGGGCGGGTGGAAATCCCGCTCGATCGTGGGTCGCTCGATGCCGCGATCGCCGTGTTGAAGGCGCAGGAGGTGGAGGCGGTGGCGATCTGCTACCTGCACGCCTGGCGCGACGCGGCGCATGAGCGGGCGACGGCCGAGGCTGTCGCGGCGGCCATGCCGGGGGTTTATTTGTCGCTTTCGTCCGAGGTGTTTCCGCAGATCAAGGAGTTTGACCGGGTCTCGACCACCATCGTCAACGCCTATGTGGGGCCGGCGCTGTCGCGCTATCTGCGGCGGCTGGAGGGGCGGCTGCGGGAGGCCGGGTACGGCGGGCCGCTGCTGATCATCCAGTCCCACGGTGGGGTAACGCCGGTGGAGGAGGCGGCGCGGATTGCGGCGGGGGGTGTGCTGTCGGGGCCGGCGGGGGGCGTGGCGGGCAGCCGGTATGCGGCGAAGCTGCTGGGCAGCGGCGATCTCATTCCGTTCGACATGGGGGGCACCTCCACCGACATCTGCCTGATCGTGAACGGCGAGCCGGCGTTGACCACCGGGCGAGGGGTTGGCGGGCATCGGCTGGCGTTGAACAGCCTTGATATCGCCAGCCTCGGGGCGGGCGGCGGCTCGATCGGGCGGGCGGATAGCGGGGGGATTCTGCATGTCGGGCCGGAAAGCGCCGGGGCGCTGCCGGGGCCGGCCTGTTATGGCCGGGGCGGCACCCGCGCGACGGTGACGGATGCGAACCTGGTGCTGGGGTATCTCGATCCGGGGAGCTTTCTGGGTGGGCGGGCGACGCTGGATGTGGCGGCGGCGGAGGCGGCGCTGGATGGGTTGGCGGCTGAGTTGGGTGTCACCCGCATTCAGGCGGCCGAGGGCGTGCATCGGGTGGTGAACACCAACATGGCGGAGGGGATTCGCCTGGTGTCGGTGCGGCGCGGGGTTGATCCGCGGCGGTTCGCGCTGCTGTCATTCGGCGGCGCGGCGGGGCTGCATGTGGCCGATGTGGCGCGGCAGCTCGATCTCACCCGGGTGATCGTGCCGCGCGTGGCCTCGGTGCTGTCGGCGTGGGGGATGCTGGCGACGGACCTGCGGTTCGAGGTGTCGCGCACCCATATCGGCGATGCCGGGCAGTTGAGCGGGGCGGCGGTGGCGCGGATGTTCGAGGACATGGAGGCCGAGGGGCGGGCGCGGCTGGCCGCTTCGTATGACGGGCCGGTGCGCACGGAGCGGACGGTGGAGATGCGCTACGGGGAGCAGATCTTCGAAATCGCGGTGCCGCTGGGGGGCGTGGATTGGTCGGTGGCGGACCCGCTGCCGCAGATCGTCGAGCGGTTCCATGCGCGGCATGAGGAACTCTACACCTATGCGCTGCGCAACCAGGAGGCGGTGCTGGTGAATGCGCGGGCGGTGGTGATCGGCGTGTTGCCGGACCTGCCGCGCGAGCCGGATATCGCGGCGCGCGTGCCGGGGGTGCCGGTGGGCGAGCGGCGCATCCATATCGGCGGCTGGGTTTCGGCGCCGGTGTATCGGCTGGACGACCTGGCGCCGGGGCAGGCGATCGCCGGGCCGGCGGTGGTGGAGTCGGCGATGACGACGGTGCTGCTGCGGCCGGGCAATACGGCGCGGGTGACGGCGCAGGGATGGCTCGATATCGCCATCCCCGCGTCCATCCAGGGCTAGAGCGGGATGCTGTCTGATAGGCGACACCATCCCGCTCTAGCCTTTTGTTTGATCGCATGATTCAGACCTGCGGTGATTCCACCTTCGGTCATCATGCTCTAGGCGTTCGCCAGCACCACGTCACAAATGCGGGCCACGTCGGCCTCGGTGAGGTCCGGGTGGATCGGCAGGGCCATGATTCGGGTGGCGAGGTCTTCGCTGACCGGCATGGGCGCGCCGTCATGGGTGGGCTTGTAGGCGGGTTGGTGGTGGAGCGGCTTGGGGTAATAGATGGCGGACGGGATGCCTTCGGCCTTCAGCGCCGCCTGCATGTTGTCGCGGGCGGCGCCGTTGGGCAGCAGGATGGCGTAGATCGCCCAGGCGCTGGTGCTGTTCGGCACGCGCACGGGGGTGGTGACGGCGTTGCCGAGGCGGCGGTCATAGATTTGGGCGATGCGTTCGCGGGCGGCGAGTTCGTCCGGGAAGACGGTGAGTTTGCTCAGCAGCACGGCGGCTTGCAGGGTGTCCATGCGGCCGTTCATGCCGGTGCG
>CAIMWH010000215.1 GCA_903845065.1 uncultured Rhodospirillales bacterium
CCCAGTAGACCCCTCTCTCAGTATCAGAGCATTCCTTGCCTAAGTGGAAGAGGTCCAGGGGCTCGGCCCCTGGCAGGGGTCGAGGGGGCAGCGCCCCCCGCCTTACTTACTTCCCGTCAGATTGCATCATACGGATACACGTCGCGGGTGCGTTCGAGGGGGGTGAAGCTGTTCTTCAGCGCACCCGGGACCACGTCGGCCAGTGTTTCCACCGACCATCCTTCGCCGCGGTGCAGGGTGCGGATAGGGCGGGGCTGGCTGTAGAGGTAGATTTCGTTGCCACGGGCGCCAAAGATTTGCCCGGTGATATCGGAGGCCGCATCGGAGCCGAGGAACGCGGCGAGCTGCGCCACCTGGTCCGGCCGGGTCTTGGCGGCACGGGCCTTGAGTTGCTCCTCGGTCTGCCCCGGCACGGTCTCGATCATGCGGCTGAAGGCGTGCGGCCCGATGCAGTTGGAGCGCACCTTGTAGCGCGCCGCATCCCCGGCGATGGCGCGCGACAGGCCGGCGATGCCGAGCTTGGCGGCGGCGTAGTTCACCTGCCCGATCGAGCCGATCAGCCCCGAGGTCGAGGTCATATGCACAAACGCCCCGCCTTCCTGCGCCCGGAAGAACGGAATGGCGGCGCGGCTGACATAGAAGGCCCCGTAGAGATGCACCTTCACCACCGCATCGAATTCTTCGGGCGTCATCCGGTGGAAGATGGTGTCGCGCAGGATGCCGGCGTTGTTGACCACGATATCGATCTTGCCGAACGCATCGACGGCCGACTTCACCATCCGCTGCGCCGAATCCCAATCCGCCACGCTGTCGCCATTGGCAATCGCGGTGCCCTGGCCGTGCTTGGAGTTGATTTCGTTGACCACCTGCTGGGCCTTGCTCTGGTCCGCGCCCGAACCATCCACGGCAGCGCCGAGGTCGTTCACCACCACATGCGCCCCGTTATCCGCCATCACCAGCGCGGTGGCCCGCCCGATCCCGCCACCGGCCCCGGTGACGAGCGCGACCTTGCCTTCAAGCATCTTCTTTGACATTTCCACGTTTCCTTTTTGATATGCGTTAGTCGGTGAAATCAGAATTGTGTTCGCCCAGCTTGGGCGAATCGGTGCGCGGATACGGGCGGACCCCATCGAAGGAGATCGGCAACCCCATCACCTTCAGCCCGCTGCCAGGCAGTTCGCGCACCATATCGATCGCGGCGAGTTGCGGACTATTCGCCACCTCGCCGATATCGTTCACCGGCGAGCACGGCACGCCCACGCTTTCCAGCAGCCCCATCCAGTGCTCGCGCCCCTGCGTCACCAGTTCGGCATCCATCAGCGCGATGAGTTCCGGCCGATGCAGTGCCCGCTTGCGCCCGTTCTCGAAGCGCGGATCGGCCGACCACTCCGGATGCCCCATCACCGCGGCCAGCTTGACGAACAGCCGGTCATTGCCCGCCGCGATACAAATCGGCCGGTCCGCCGTCTCGAACGTCTGATAGGGCGTCAGCAGGTTGGATGCCGTGCCATGCCGCTCCGGGATTTTCCCGCCCAGCATGTAGCCATTCACCGAGCCATCCACCAACGCCACCGCGCTCTCGAACAGCGAGGTATCGATCACGCACCCCTTGCCGGTCGCGTCGCGCTGCCGCAACCCCGCCAGCGCCCCGATCACACACCACATCCCGGTGGTCTTGTCGTTCACCGCCGCCCCCGCGAACGTCGGCGGATCGGAGGCCCGCCCGGTCATCGACATCAACCCGCCATACGCCTGCAACAACGGATCGAACCCCGGCGCCAGGCGCAGCGGCCCCGCCGCCCCGAATGCCCAGATCGAGCAGTAGATCAACCGCGGATTGACCGCGAGCAGATCCGCGGGCGCGATGCCGAACTTCTCCACCACCCCCGGCCGCAGGTTCTGGATCACCACATCGGCGTCCAGCACCATCCGCTTCAACCGCGCCACGTCCGCGGCCTGGGTGATATCGACCGTCACCGACTTCTTGTTGCGGTTCATCGCATGGAAAAACAGCGCGTCCCCCTCGATGAACGGAGGCCCCCACAACCGCGCGTCATCCCCGCCGTCGGGCTTCTCCACCTTGATCACCTCGGCGCCCATATCGCCCAGGATGGCCCCGGCCAATGGCCCCGCCAGCGCCTGCCCGATCTCGATGACCCGGATACCGTCGAGCGGCCCGGCCATCAGGCGTCAAACCCCAGCCGATAGAATTTATTCGCGGTCCCCCGGAACAACGCCTTGGTCTCGTCCGCACTCGCCCCCGCCGCCAGCTTCTTGCAGGCGTTCCAGAACACCGGATACGAGTACGAACCCTTGTCGACCGGGAAGTTACTCTCGAACATGCACCGATCGGCCGCAAACGCCGTCACGCAGGTATCGATATACGGCTTCCACGCCGCCACCAGCGCATCGGACGACGGCGGCAACGCCCCCAGCTCGAACCCGAACCCGTTGATCCGCATCCCCAGCCCGCCGAGCTTCACCGAAACATTCGGGCACGTCGCCAGTTCCTTCATCGAAGCCGCCCACCCCGGAAACACCTCGGCATGCTTGCCCGCGAACCGCCCGATCCCCAGCGGCCCCGCGCAATGGTTCAGCACAATCGCCGTCCCCGGAAACGCCCGCGCCAGGTCGATCAACTCATGCACCTGCGGATGATACAGCCACGCCTCGAAGGACATCCCCATCGGCGCCAGCCGCGCAAACCCGGCGCGGAACTTCGCATCCCCCATCAGCCCCGAAGGCGCCGGATTACCCGGATTATTCACCGAAGGATCGATATCCGCCGCCACGATATGCCGAATGCCGCGGAACCTATCGCCCCCGGCGCGCACATGCGCCTCCAGCACCCGATCGACCGCCGCCCCCAGCCGCAGATCGGCATGCCCGACAATCCCGGCACAAATCCGCCCCGGCCCATACTGCCCGCTCGCCCCCATCGCGGCCGCGCCATTGACGAACTCGATCTCCCCCACCGGCCGCAGTTCCTCCGGCCCATCCGCCTTGTGGAACGCGCGCGCCTGAACAAACACCGTCGCAATGATATTATGCCCGCTCAGCACATCGGCCAGCAGGTCATGCGGCATGTACCGCCAGCCCTCGCGATCCCACAAATGATGATGCGGATCGATAATCGGCAGCGCCGGATCAAGGATCGGCTCATGATACAAATCAAGCCACGCGTCCCGCACCGCCAGATAAGGACTCGGCGCCGATTGGGTGCTGCTCATGATGGTCTCCTCCCGAAGCGCCTGCCGCGCCATTCTTCCGCAACAGCCTGTGCCGCCCCAGGGGAAACGGTCAAGTGCCCCACCCCGCATCCCGGGGCAATCGGCTGCAGGCCGCGCGCGCCACCGCAGCAAGCCAGGAATTGCACCACCCGCTGCGCTAGAGACGGTGAGACGGGGAGAAGTGAAGCGAGTGGAGAATTTCGAGTGTCCGGCGAAGCCCAGACCCTACTCGCTACTTCCTTCTCCCTGTCTCACCGTCTCTAGCGCAGCGGGTGGTGAAATACTTGCCTAGCTTGGAAACGCACCGGCTTCACCCGATTGCCCCCCCCCTCCCGGGTTTCCGGGAGGGGCCGGGGGAGGGTGCCGCCACAAACCCCATCCCTCGACAACCCACCCCATCCGCGCAAACCTCCCCCCAACGCGGCACCGCACGACCGCCAGGAGGACCCACCTAATGCCCGACTACGAACACATCACCTGCGAAATCGAACGCGGCCGCGCCCGCATCACCCTCAACCGCCCGCAGAAACGCAACGCCCTCTCCTTCGCCCTCCTCACCGAACTCGCCGACGCCCTGTGGAACGCCGATGACGACAAGCGCGTCCACAGCGTCATCCTGCGCGGCGCCGGCAAATCCTTCTGCGCCGGCTACGACATCACCCCCGGCGTGAACGCCCCCGGCACCGACACCCCCCGCCGCGGCGGCGGCATCTACCAGGACACCACGATCGACGACGACATCTGGCGCCTCGAACGCACCCAGCGCCTCCGCATGGCCCTCTTCGACATGCACAAACCCGTCATCGCCCAGGTCCACGGCTTCTGCATCGCCGGCGGCACCGATATCGCCCTCCTCTCCGATATCGTCATCGCCGCCGATGACGCCACCTTCGGCTTCCCCCCCGCCCGCGATCTCGGCTCGCTGCCGAACCAGATGTGGCTCTACAATTGCGGCCCCCAATGGGCCAAACGCCTCCTGATGACCGGCGACACCATCACCGGCCGCGAAGCCGCCCTCATCGGCCTGGTCATGAAATCCGTCCCCCCCGACCTCCTCGAAGCCGAAGTCGAGGGCCTCGCCGACCGTATGGCCCTCATCGACCCCGACCTCCTGGCCAGCAACAAACGCATCGTCAACCTCGGCCTCGAACTCATGGGCGCGAGAACCCTCCAACGCCTCGCCGCCGAAAACGACGGCCGAGCCCACCTCGCCCCCGGCACCCAACGCTTCCGCCGCCTCGCCAAGGAACAAGGCCTCAAAGCCGCCCTCCAAGCCCGAGACCGCGAATTCGGCGACGGCCGAGCCCGCGTCGACGGCCCCGAAACCCGCGACGCCAACGGCCACCTCATCGAAGACTGAACCAGCCACCGCACGACAGCGCAGCAAGATCAACCACAGATACACCGAGACACGGAGAAGAAAGGCGGAGAATGCATCTCAATCCTTCCTTCTCCCTGTCTCTGCGCCTCTGTGGTTGATCTTCCCCCCGCCTTCCGCCAAATCCATCCCATGACCACCCCCGAAGCCGCCTACCTCCACCACCTCGGCGAACGCCTCCGTCTCGCCCGCACCCGCCGCGGCATGACGCTCCGCGCGCTGGCCGCCCAATCCGGCGTCTCCGTCCGCTTCATCGCCCAAACCGAAGCCGGCACCGGCAACCTCTCCGTCCTGCGCCTCCGCCAACTCGCCAACGCCCTCGCCATCCCCCCCACCGACCTCCTCGCCGACCGCCCCGAAGCCCTCACCCGCGCCGAAACCCTCCTCGCCACCCTCACGCCCCCCCAGCAGGACGAAGCCGCCACCCTCCTCGCCCGCCACTTCGCCGCCGCCCCCCTCCCCGGCCGCGCCACCCGCATCGCCCTCATCGGCCTGCGCGGCGCCGGCAAATCCACCCTCGGCCGCCGCCTCGCCACCGCCCGCGGCATCCCCTTCCACGAGTTAGACCGCGAAATCGAACAGGCCGCCGGCATCCACCTCGCCGAAATCTTCGAACTCCACGGCCAATCCGGCTTCCGCCGCCTCGAACGCGAAACCCTCGACCGCCTCATCGCCACCGCCCCCGCTTCCGTCATCGCCACCGGCGGCAGCATCGTCGCCACCCCCGACACCTACCACCGCCTCCTGCAAACCTGCCGAACCGTCTGGGTCCGAGCCACCCCCGAAGACCACATGCGCCGCGTCCTCGAACAAGGCGACCTCCGCCCCATGCGCGACAACCGCAACGCCATGGATGACCTGAGAGCCATTCTCGCCAGCCGAGAACCCCTCTATGCCCGCGCCGATCTCCAACTCGACACCTCCGGGCGTACCCCCGAGGAAAGCCTTCAGGCGCTCACGGAATTACTCGAAGCGTAAGCAAGGCTCCGCCGGCAAAGGGCCGCGGGCCCTTTGAACCCATTCCCATGCGCGGCTGGATCAGCAGCCGTCAGGTGATAACCCTGTCCTGACGTGCGCCGCAGGCAACCAACCCCACGACCACGCAAAATCGCGCCCTCACCCGAAGGCCACCGCCCCAGCCGCAAGCAGTAGCGGGATCAAAGGGGCGGAGGCCCCTTTGCCGGCGGAGCCTGGCTTACTTCCGCTCTCTATTCCTCAATCCGCACATACTCGAAATCCCCCGGCTTCCCATCAATCCCCATCTTCGGCGGCGCAATCCACGAAGCATACGCCCCCACGGCATGCACCGGCTGCATCAACCCCAGGATAAACGCCGCATCCCCCGCCGTCGGCAGGAACTCATCCCGCCGCGCCGCCCACGCCTCCGCCGACAGCACCGCACCCGCCGGGTCCACCTCGATCCCCGCGAACTCCCCGATATGCCGATTATGCGCCTGGTGCGGCAGCGTCAGCCGGAAGTCGATCCCGGCCTTCTCGATCACCTTGCTCCACCGCCCCACCCCCCCCGCGGCATCGGCGATGAAGTCATCCCGCAGCCGCATATTCAGCGCCGACAGTGCCGGCACCTGCTGCTCCACGATCTGCCCGTCGACACAGCGCAGCACCGGATACGTCTCGTCCAGCAACTGGTGATCCCCCGCCAGCTTGTCCTCGCGATACCGCCCCTTGATCCCGGCGTTGAACGCATTGGCCGCATTGGTCGAAATCTCGTTGCCGAACAAATCGAGCGTCAACGAGTAGTGCAGATTGATCTTGCGCTGGATCAGCGGCAAATCGATCACCCCCAGCGCCCGCACCGCGGCAACGTCATGCGGGTCCGAAATCCCCGCCGCATTCATCGCCTGGCACGTCCGCTCCACAATCCGCGCCACCCCGGTTTCGCCCACGAACATGTGGTGGGCCTCCTCGGTCAGCATGAACCGGCAGGTCCGGCTCAGCGGATCGAAACCGGACTGCGCCAGTGCCGCCAACTGCATTTTCCCGTCGCGATCGGTGAACGTGGTGAACATGAAGAACGACAACCAATCCGGCGTCCGCTCATTGAACGCGCCCAGCATGCGCGGATTGTCCTGATGCCCGGAGCGCCGGTTGAGCAGTTCCTCGGCCTCCTCGCGCCCCTGGGTGCCGAAATACTTCTGCAGCAGATACACCATCGCCCAAAGATGCCGCCCCTCCTCCACATTCACCTGGAACAGGTTGCGCAAATCATACAACGAAGGCGCCGTCGCCCCGAGATGCCGCTGCTGCTCCACGCTGGCCGGCTCGGTATCGCCCTGGATCACCAGCAACCGCCGCAGCATGGCCCGATACTCGCCCGGCACCTCCTGCCACACCGGCTCCCCCTTGTGCTTGCCGAACGGGATCGTCCGCCCCTCCACCGCCGGCGCCAGCAGCACGCCCCATTTGTAGTCCGGCATTTTCACAAACCCGAACTTCGCCCACCCCTTCGGATCGACACTGACGGCGGTGCGCAAATACACCAGCGCATCCTGGAACCCCTCCGGCCCCATGTCCTTCCACCAGTCGATATACCCGGGATGCCAGGTCTCCAGCGCCTTCTTCACCCGAGCATCATCGGCCAACCCCACGTTATTAGGGATCAACCCATCATAATCCACATCAATACCATCAAGCATCACAAAACTCCTGTTCTTCCCCCTCTCCCGCGTTTGCGGGAGAGGGCCGGGGTGAGGGCACTTCCCCCCCTCCCGGCCTTCCGGGAGGGGGCCGGGGGGCGGGCGTCGAGTTCAAACCCGCTGCTTATCAAAACGCGCCTGAATCCCAGACCCATACCGCTTCAACGCCCCGTCGGCGCCCACCGCGTTCGGCCGCTGGAACACCCAGTTCTGCCACGCCGTCAGCCGCCCGAAGATGCGCGTCTCCATCGTCTCCGGCCCGGCAAACCGCAAATTCGCCTCCATCGCCGTCAGCGCATCCGGCGAAAAACTCGCCCGCTCCTCCAGCAGCAGCCGAACCTCCTGGTCCCAATCCACCGCATCATACGCCACCGTAATCAGCCCCAGCCCATCCGCCGCCTCGGCATCCAGCACATCGCCCACCCGCGCCCGCGCCGCCCCCACGCTCTCCGGCTCGCCAAGAAACCGCGTCCCCAACCGCGTCAACCCGTTGGACATCGGCAGCGCCCCGAAATTCAGCGCCGACAGCGCCATCACCGCCACCCGGTTATCCCCGCCGGCGCTCCCCGAGAACATCACCGCCCGATCCGCCGCGAACGCCAGTTCCGCCAGGCACCCGGCAAAGCAACTCCCCGGCTCGATCAACGCGATCAAACTCCGCGAAGTCAAATCCACCCGCTTGAACACCCGCTTCAAATTGTGCCGGATTTCCCGCACCAGCCAATCCGAAGCATACGTCTCCAACAACCCATCCGCCGCCAGCACCGCGCCCACATCCCCCACGCTGCGCAGCACCAGCAACCCCAATTCCGGCTCATTCAACCGCAGATGCAATATCGCATCGTCCAGCTCCCGCGCCATCGCCAACGGCCAGAACGCCGCCCCCGCCGCATGAATGCCCGCCAGATCCGCCGGCAACCCCTGGGGCCCCATCACCGTCACAACAGCCCGCCCCACCGCCCGGTCGAAATCCACCCGGACATGCGCGTAATCCACCCCATCCTCCCGAAACGCCCGCGCCAGCGGCGTCAACGCAATCCCCCGCGCCCCCTCCGGCCGATCCGACATCCCCGCCAACGCCAGCGCCCGCGCCCTCACCTTCGCCTCCCACGCCGAAGGCGGCACGATCTCATCCACCAGCCGCCACTCGATCGCCCGCTTCCCCCGCATCCCCTCCTCCATCGAGCAGAATACATCCGCCCGATCCCGCCGCACCCGCCGCTTGTCGGTCAGCCGCGTCAGCCCCCCCGTCCCCGGCAACACCGCCAGCAACGGCGTCTCCGGCAATGAAACCGTGGACCGCCGATCATCCACCAGCATGATATGCCCCGCCGTCATGGCAATCTCATACCCGCCCCCGGCACAGGACCCACTCACCGCCGCCAAGTAACGCTGCCCCGAATTCTCCGCCGAATCCTCAATCCCCATCCGCGTTTCATTGGTGAACTTGCAGAAATTCACCTTATGCCCATGCGATGACTGCGCCAGCATCCGAATATTCGCCCCGGCACAAAACACATTCTCCTTGCCCGATCGCAGCACCACCGCGCGCACCTCCGGATGCTCGAACCGCAACCGCTGCACAGCATCCGCCAGTTCGATATCCACCCCCAGGTCATACGAGTTGAGCTTCAGCTCATACCCCGCCACCAACCCGCCGGCCGGATCGACATCCATCACCAACTCCGCCACCGCCCCATCGAAGCGCAGCTTCCAATGGCGATAGCGCGACGGCTCGGTCTGGAAATCAATCCGCGTCATGGCGTTCCCCTCTTTGACGCGGCATATACTGCACGCTCGATCATGTGTCAGCATTATAATGCACGCTTACCGTCGTGCCCGGTGCGCTCCGATAGCGCAGGATAGGCGTTCTTTTTTGCAAAAAAGAACCAAAAAACTC
>CAIMWH010000216.1 GCA_903845065.1 uncultured Rhodospirillales bacterium
CCTAAACAGAAGAGGTCCAGGGGCTCGGCCCCTGGCAGGGGTCGAGGGGGCAGCGCCCCCCGCCTTCCTTCCTCAGCCGGTCACGCCGCGGGGACAACGGCGACGCCGGCCGGGTCGATTTCGATGGCCACCTCGGCCCCCGCCTGCAACGGCGCCATGGTATCCGCGCCAATCACGAACAGTTCCTCGGCCAGCCCATCCAGTTGCACGCCATACTCCATATGGCTGCCCAGATACGCCGCCTTCACCACCCGCCCGCGCAGCGTCCCCATGCCGAAGCGGAACGCCTGCGGCCGGATGGCCAGCAGCACCGCGCCGGTTCCGGCCACATCGAGCGGCGCCACCCCGCCGCCGATCCGCACGCCGCCCGCCACCACCGTCCCCGGCACCAGGTTCGCATCCCCGATAAAATCCGCGATGAACCGGCTCACCGGCCGCTCGTAGAGGTCGCGCGGGCTGGCATCCTGTGCGATCCGCCCGGCCTGCATCACGATGATCCGGTCCGAAACCGCCAGCGCCTCCTGCTGGTCATGCGTCACATACACCACCGTCAACCGCAGATCCTGCTGCAACGCGCGGATTTCATCGCGCACCCGCCGGCGCAGCTTGGCATCGAGGTTGGACAGCGGCTCATCGAAAAGCAGCACCTTGGGCTCCAGCACAATCGCCCGCGCCACCGCCACCCGCTGCTGCTGCCCGCCCGAGAGTTCGCTCGGCAACCGCCGCTCCAGCCCGGACAGCCCGACCAGCCCGATCTTCTCGGCCGCCATCGCCTCGGCCTTCCCCCGCGCCACCCCGCTGGCGCGCAGCCCGTAGCACACGTTCTCCAGCACGCTCATGTGCGGAAACAGCGCGTAGGACTGGAACACCATCGAGACATCCCGCTCCGCCGCAGCCCGCCGCGTCACATCCACCCCGTCGATCAAAATACGCCCACCGGTCGCATGCTCCAGCCCGGCGATCAACCGCAACGTCGTGGTCTTGCCGCAGCCCGACGGCCCCAGCAGCGTCACCAGCGTCCCCGGCGCGATACTGAACGACACATCATCCACCGCGGCGAACGCCCCGAAGCGCTTGGCCACTTTTTCGAAAATCACCGTATCGGTCATGAGGTCACCACCAAGGCGCGCCGGCCGATGCGCTGTTCGCCCACGACGAGGCGGATGCCGGCCAGCACGCCGATCAGGGTCAGGATGAGCACCGCCGAATACACCAGCGCGATGCCGTATTCGCCGATATCGGCGCGGCCCACGATATAAACGGTGGCGAGATTGTATTGCGCCGTGGTGAGAAAAATCACCGCACTCACCGCCGTCACCGCGCGCACGAAACTATACACCATCGCGGTCACGATCGCCGGGCGAATAATCGGCAGGATCACCAGCCGCAACGTGCGGAAACTATTGGCCCGCAACGTCAGCGAGGCCTCATCGAGGCTGCGGTCGATCTGCGCCAGGCTCGCCAGCCCCGCCCTGATCCCCACCGGCATGTTGCGGAACACGAAACAGATCACCAGGATGGTGCCGGTCCCGGTCAACTCCACCGGCGGCACGTTGAACGCCAGGATATACGAAATCCCGATCACCGTGCCCGGCACCGCGAAACTCAGCATGGTGAGGAACTCGAAGCTGCCGCGCCCCGGAAAACTCTGCCGCGCCAGCAGCCACGCCGTCAGCAGCCCCAGCCCCGCCGTCACCGGCATGGCAATCGCCGCCAGTTCCAGCGTGGTGATAAAGCTGTCCCAGCCCGAACCCGACAGGAACCAGCCGCCCACCCCATGATCCACCCCGAACACGGTGAGGAAATGGCTCAGCGTCGGCGTGTTGTTGCGCCCGATGGCGGTCACGAACCCGCCGGCCAGAATAAGGAAATACACCACCGCCGTCAGCAGGATCCACGGCAGCACCACCCCATGGCACGCCCACGCCACGCCCCGCGGCAACGGCGGTGGCTGCCCGCTGTCCCCCTTGCCGGTCACCGTGGTGTAGCGCCCCTCCCCCACCCACAGCCGCTGCGCCATGAACGCCGCCAGGGTGAATACCAGCAACACGATCGACAGCACCGCCGCCCGCCCCTGGTCATGCGCCGCGCCCACCACGGCAAAAAAGATATCAGTCGACAGCACGGTGAAGTTGCCGCCCAGGATCAACGGATTGCCGAAATCCGCCAGGCTCTCGATGAACCCGATAAGGAACGCATTCGCCACCCCCGGCCGGATCAACGGCCACGTCACCGTGCGCAGCGCATGCCACCGCCCCGCCCGCAACGTCTGCGCCGCCTCCTCCAGGCTCGGCGCCACGCCGCGCAACACCCCCTGCAACACCATGAAGGCAATCGGCGTGAAGGCCAGCACCTGCGCAATGGCGATCCCCGGCACCCCATACAGCCACCGCGTCCGCGGAATGCCGAAGTTGTTGGCCAGGAACGCGCTCACAAACCCCGCCCGCCCGAACATCAGGATGAGCGCCAGCCCGATCACGAACGGCGGTGTGATCACCGGCAGCAGCCCCATCACCTGCAACACTCCCGGCGCGAAAAACCGCGTCCGCGCACTCACCAGCGCGAACGCCAGCCCCAGCACCGTGGTCAGCCCCCCCACCACCACCGCCAGCCACAACGAATTCCACGCCGACCCGCAGGCCGTCCCCCCCGTCACGCACGCCACGCCCCAGATCGACCGGTCGCCCAACTTGGCCAGGAACACCCAGGGCGCGAACTGCCCCGCCTCGTCCCGCACCGCCGAGCCCAGCACCTGCATCAACGGCAGGAACACGAACAGCACCACCGTGGCCGCCACCAGCAGGATGGCGCCCAGCACGAACACATCCCCGCGCAACCAGCCCCGCAACGCCAGCGCGATGGAGAGCAGCATCAGGCAGGCAACCGCATAGCCAAGCGCCCCCCACCCCATCGCCGGCTGCGCCCCGAGATCGCCGAACCACCCCGCCAGCCCCGGCCATGCCCACCCCTTGTGGGTGATCGCCAGCCCCTCAAGCACCATCCAGCTGATACCGCCCAGCGCCGCCCCGGCCAGCAGGAACGGCCGCCGCAGGGCGATGGCGAAGCCCGCCACCAGCAACGGCACCAGGCACAGCGCCACCCAGCCGTGTCCGTCGAACGGCTGCGCCAGCGCTGGCCACAATGCCCGCCCGCCCCCGGTCAGCGCGCCGAAAAACCCCTCCACCCCGTACCAGGGCAGCACCGCCAGGGCCACAACCCCGGCGGCCAGCCAGCGCCAGGCCAGGCGCGGCACCGCCGCGCCCTCCGGCATCAACGCGGCAGGCTCTTCACCTCGGCGGTCCATTTGCCGAGCAGCCTGGTGCGCACCGCCGACGAGCCATACTTGGCAAAGTCGTAGTCGATCAGCTTGACCTTGCTCAGATCAGGCGCCTCCTTGGGAATAGGCACCGACGCATTGGACGGAAACTGATACGACCCGAACGACGGCGCGATCGCCTGCGCCTCCGCGGACAGCGCGAACTCGTAGAACTTCTTCGCCTCCTCGGGATGCTTCGCCCCCTTGATCAGGCTCATCGAGCCGATCTCGTAGCCGGTCCCCTCGCACGGCGAGACCACCACCACCGGATTGCCATGCTTGGCCACGTCGATCACGTCATGCTGGAAAGCGATGCCCACCAGCGTCTCGCCCCGCCCGGCCGCCTGCGCCGGCGCGGCGCCCGACTTGGTGTATTCATTGACGTTGGCATGCAGCTTCTTGAGGAACGCGAACCCCTCGTCCTCGCCCATCAGTTGCACCAGCGTCGCCAGCGTCGTCCAGGACGTTCCCGACGAATTGGGGTCCGCGATCTGCACCTCGCCCTTGTATTCCGGCTTGATCAGATCGGCCCAGCACGCCGGCGGCGTCATCTTGCGCCGCGCCAGTTCCTCGCTGTTGTAGCCATAGCCGAGCGCGCCGAGATACAGCCCCACGGTGCGATAATGCGACCGCTCCGCCTGCTTCTGCGCCCACGGCGTCAACTTGTTGAGGTTGGGCGAATGATACTCCTCGCTCAGCCCCTCCTCGGCGGCCTGCAAATGCGGATCGCCGGTGCCGCCCCACCAGATGTCGCCGCGCGGATTATCCTTCTCGGCGCGCAGCCGGGCATAGATCTCCCCCGCGCTCTGCCGCGTCATCTCGGTCTTGATGCCGGTCGCCTTGGTGAACGCCGTCACCATGCCGCGGCACCAGTTCTCATCCACCCCGCAATACACGGTCACGCTGTTCTGCGCGCGCGCGGCGGTGCTGGCGATGCAGCCCAACGCCACGGCGGCAAATGTCACGGCAACGCGATTCATGGCGATCCTCCCTGTCCTGTCTCATTGCGGGCCACGCCCGAACCGGCACCTTGGCCAGTTCATCCCGGCCGCGCAAGCCACGCGCCGCCCGCATCGTCCGATCCGAACCATGTATCATCGTATTTCCTGTCCCGGAGTCCCACGATGCCCACCCCAGCCGCCGCCTACCCCACGCCGCCGCCCCTCGCCGCCGTGCTCGCCAGGCGCAAGCCCCTGGTCAACCCGCACAAGTTCGTCGCCGAACGCCTCACCCGCCTGCAACGCGTCGCGGTCTGGATCACCGACCATGTCGGCTCCATGGGCTTCTTCCTGCTCATCGCCGGCTGGACCTTCCTGTGGCTATCCTGGAACCTGCTCGCCCCCGCCGCCCTGCAATTCGATCCGCCGATGGCCTTCGTCTTCTGGCTGTTCATTTCCAACGTCATGCAGATCCTGCTGATGCCGCTCATCATGGTGGGCCAGAACGTCCAGGGCGCCCGCTCCGACGCCCGCGCCGAGCATGATCTCGATATCAACGTGAAGGCCGAGGAGGAAATCGAGGTCATCCTGCGCCACCTCGAATACCAGAACACCCTGATCCTCGCGATGCACAGCAAGCTCGGCCTCACCGGCGACGAAATCGCCGCCCCGCCACCGTCCTAGGCACCCTATCCGGCGGCAGCCGTCGCCTTGCCGTCGGACAGCCGCCAGATCCGGTCGAGCCGCTCCGCCCCGGTCAACCGATGCGCGATCAGGATCACCGTCCGCCCCGCCGCCCCGGTATTGAGCGTGGCAAAGAACGCCCGCTCGGTCTCGGCATCCAGCCCCGCGCAGGGCTCATCCAGGATCAGCACCGGCGCCGTCGACAGCAACGTCCGCGCCAGAGCCAGCCGCCGCCCCTGCCCGCCCGAGAACCCGCCGCCACCTTCGCTGATCCAACTGTCCAGCCCGTCCGGCAGCGCCGCCACCACATCGGCAATCTGTGCCGCCTCCAGCGCCGCCCACAGCGCCGCGTCATCCGCCTCCGGCCGACCCAGCAGCAGGTTGGCGCGGATGGTGTCGTCGAACAAATGCGTCGCCTGCGACAGCCAGCCGATCCGCCCGCGCACCGTCGCCGCATCGAGCGTCGCGATATCCACCCCGCCCAGCACAATCCGGCCGGACTGCGGCGCCACCACCTTCAACGCCAGCGCCGCCAGCGTCGATTTTCCCGCCCCCGACGGCCCCAGCAGCGCAATCCGGCTCCCCGCCGGCACATCCAGCGTCAACCCGCTGAACACCTCGGGCCGATCCGTCTGCCAGGCGAAATGCACCCCGTCGAAGCGCAGCGAGTTCCCCCGCGGCGCCGCCGCCGGCGCCACCGGATCGGGCAACGCTGGCGCACCAATCGCCGCCTCCAGCACCCGCGCCGCCGCCGCCGCCGCATGCCCCGCCGCCACCCCGGCACGCGGCAACCCGCCGATCGCCTCGAACGCCGCCACCGCCAAAAACGCCATCGCCGCCAGCGCCGGGTTCAAGCCGATCCCGACCAGGATCGCCAGCAAAGCCGCCTGCGCAAACAAAAACGCCACCGCCCCGGCCCGCGCCGAACGCCCGGCCAGTTCATGCTGCGCCGCCAGCAGCGCCGCCTCGCGCGCCTGCAACAGCGCCAGCATCCGCCCCTCGGCCCCGAACGCGCGCACCTCGCGCAGCCCCGCCAGGGCGTCATGCGCCGCCACCCGCAGCCCCGCCGCCGCCCCGCTCAACCGACCGCCCAGCGCCAATGTCTCCCGCGCCGCCCGCCACGGCAGCACGAACGCCGCCACCCCGAACAACACGCCCACCAACACCGCCAACACCGGGCTCACCCAGAGCTGCCACACCAGCACCGGCAGCAGCACCACCGCCCCCACCACCGGCAACAGCACCCGCAGATAAACCCCGTCGAGCGCCTCCACATCATTCACCAGCCGCGACAGCACATCCCCCGCCCGGCGAAACCCCAGCCCCCCGGCCGAACGCGTCGCCAGCCCACGGAAAAACCACACCCGCATGTCGGCTAGCGCACGGAACATCGCGTCATGGCTCACCAGCCGCTCGAAATACCGCAGCACCACCCGCGCCGGCCCCAGCACATGCAGCGCCAGCCGCCCGGCCACCAACGCCCCGCCCGCCGCGATCAACGCGCCGGAAACCGTCATCAACGCCGCCGCCGACAGCAGCCCCGCCACCGCGATCACCATCCCGGCGAGCAGCCAGAACGCGCGGCCCCGCCACAGCGCGGCAATCGTCCACAACGCGCTCATGCCGCCCCCCGCGCCGAAACCACCCGCCCCGCCCGCAAATCGATCCGCCGCCCGGCAAACGCATGCGCCGCCGTGGCATGGCTCGCCAAAATCACCGTCCGCCCGGCCGTCAGCCGCTTCAGGCTGTCGAACACCTCGGCCTCGGTCGCCGGATCGAGATGAGTGGTCGGCTCATCCAACAACAGGATCGGCGCATTCTTCAAAAACGCCCGCGCAATCGCCACCCGCTGCGCCTGCCCGCCCGACAACCCATAGCCGCCATCGCCGATCACGGTATCGATCCCCTCCGGCAGCGCCGTGGCGAACCCGTCGATCCGTGCGAAACGGGCGGCCTCCTCCACGTCCTCATCGGTCGCCTCGGGCCGCGCGAAGCGGATATTCTCCCGCAACGTGCCCGCGAACAGCACCGGCCGCTGCCCGATCCACGCCGTCAACCGCGACAGCGCCGCCGGCACCAGCGTCGCGATATCCGCGCCATTCAGCGTCACCGTGCCGCTATCCGGCCGCACGAAGCCCAGCAGGATCTCGATCACGCTCGATTTCCCCGCGCCCGACGGCCCGGCCAATATCAACGTCTCCCCCGCCGCCGCCCGGAAACTCACCCCATCCAGCGCCCGCCCCCGCGTGGCATCCCAGGTCAGGCTGACATCCTCGAACGCGATCGCCACCCCCCGCGCCGCCACGGTGCGAATTTCCAGCACCGGCGCCGGCGGCGGCAACGGCGGCAGCGTGGTCAACGCCTCGGCCGCCCCCAGCCCATGCATATGGTCCTGATACGCCGCCGCGAACGCCCGCAACGGCGCGAAAAACTGCGGCACCAGCAGCAGCACGAACAGCGCATCCCCCGGCGCCGCCAACGTCCCCGCCCGCAATGCCGCGCCATAGCGCAGCGCCAGCAACACCAGCGCCGCCGCCGCCGCCAGGTCCAGCGCCGCCGAGGACAGGAACGCCACCCGCAGCACCCGCATCGTGCGCTGCCGCAACTCGTCCGCCGCCCGCCCCAGCGCCACCGCCTCCGACTCCGCGCGCCCGGCCAGCACGATCGTCGCGATCCCCTTGATCCGGTCGAGGAACCGCGCCTGCAACCGCGCCATCGCGGCAAACTGCCGCCGCGCCGCCTGCGCCGCCCCGATCCCGGCCAGCGCCATCGCCACCGGCACCAGCAACCCGGCCCCGCCACCGCCAGCATCGCCGTCGGCTGCCAGCGGCTGAACAACCCGTCCACCGCCTCGATCCGGTCCACCAGCGTCGCCGTCAACGTCCCCGAATGGGTGCCCCGCAGCACCGCCGGCCCCGCCGCCAGCAGCCGCGCCAGCGCATCGCTGCGCAACCGCCGCCGCGCCGCCGCCCCCGCGGCAAACGCCGCCTTCTCCGAAATCACCCCGATCCCCGCCTGCACCAGCGCCGCCAGCACGAACCCGACGAGCGCGGTATACGCCACCCCGCCCCCCGCCAACCCACGCGCCAGCGCCGCCGCCGCACACGCCGCCCCTGCGATGCTGGCCAGCACGCTCACCAGCCCACACCCCACCACCGGCAGCGCCGCGCGACGGGCCAGGCGCGACTGGCCACGCAACCAGGCGCGGGCAGCCGACTTGGGATTCTCTCGGGCCTTGGGGTTCTCCATGGCGCCCGGTTTAGAGCGGAACCGCGGCGCGGCCAATTCTCAATGTGACACCCTCAATACATCACATCCCCGCCATTCGGCGACAGCGTGGCCCCGACATAGAACCCGCCATGCGGCCCGGCCAGCAAAACCGCCGTCGCCGCGATCTCCTCCGCCGTCCCGAACCGCCCCACCGGCAGCCGCGCCTTGAACGCCTCCTGCCACGCCTCCGGATTGCGCCGCACCAGGTCGGTGTCGATCGGCCCCGGCGCGATCGCATTCACCCGGATGCCAACCGGCGCCGCCTCCCACGCCAACGCCCGGGTGAACCCGGCAATCCCCGCCTTGGCCGCGCAATACGCCGCGATCTGCGGCCCGCCCTTGATCCCCAACTGGCTCGCCACATTGATGATGCAGCCCCGCTTGCGCGGCAGCATGGTGCGATAGACATTCTGCGCCATGAAGAACATGCCCTTGAGGTGCACATCCACCACCCGGTCATAGTCGTCCTCGGTCACCTCCTCGAACGGCTTCTTGATATTGGCCCCGGCGTTGTTGAACAGGATATCCACCGC
Organism: uncultured Rhodospirillales bacterium; assembly: GCA_903845065.1. GTDB lineage: Bacteria > Pseudomonadota > Alphaproteobacteria > Acetobacterales > Acetobacteraceae > CAIYPH01. Next base: position 8,742 of record CAIMWH010000216.1, read on the forward strand.
CCCCAGCGCCTCCGCCACCCGCCCGGCAAACCCCCGCCCGGCCGCAACGTCCGAAACATCGAGCCCTTCGCTCACCACCCGCCGCCCCAGCGCCCGTATCTCGGCCGCCGTCTCCTCCGCCTTCGCCCCGTCATCGAGATGGCAGAACCCGATATCCGCCCCCAGCCCGGCAAACGCCAACGCGGTCGCCCGCCCGATTCCGCGCGAACCGCCGGTAACCAGCGCAACCTGTCCTGTGAACATCGGGCAACCTCCTGCAATGTGCCCGATGTGGTAGCCCAGCCCGCGCCCCCCGCCTACCCGCGCGCCAGTTCGCGCAACCGGAACTTCTGCACCTTGCCGCTCGGCGTGCGCGGCAACTCCGCCACCACCTCCAGCCGCTCCGGAATATACTGCCGCGCCATCTGCTGCGCCCCGAGATACGCCACCATCTCGGCGAACCCGAACTCAGCCCCCTCGCGCAGCTTCACATACGCACACGCCCGCTCCCCCAGCCGCGCATCCGGCACCCCCACGATCGCCACCTCCGCCACCGCCGGATGCCGATACAGCAGCCCCTCCACCTCCACCACCGGGATATTCTCGCCGCCCCGGATGATGATGTCCTTGGACCTCCCGGCAATCCGGATGTAGCCATCCCCATCCATCCGCGCGAGATCGCCGGTATCGAACCACCCCTCCGCATCGGTATTGTCCAACTCCGGCCGCTTCAAATACCCGGCGAAATTCGAACACCCGCGCACCTTCAACTGCCCCTCCGCCCCCACCGACGCGAGCGCCCCATCCGGCTCGAACACCCCAACCTCCATCCCCGGCAACGCACACCCATCCGTGGTGGTCGCCCGCGCCTCGTCATCCTCCGGCCGCGTCGTCGTCACCGCCCCGTTCTCCGACATCCCCCACGCCGAAATCACCGCCGCCCCCAGCGTCGGCCGCGCCTTGCCCACCAGCGCCCGCGGGATCGGCGCCCCCGCCGAAACAAACACCCGCAAACTCGGCGTCCCCACCCCGCTGCTCGCCACATGCTCGGTGAGATCATTCAAAAACGGCGTCGCCCCCATGGTGAACGTCGCCCCCTCCGCCACAATCTGCCGCGCCATCTCCCCCGCCGCGAACACATCCTGCAACACCGCCGTCGCCCCCAGCATCACCGGCAGCACCAGCCCGTACATGAACCCCAACTGGTGCGCCATCGGCGAGGGCATATGGATCACGTCATCCCCGCCCAACCCCAACCGCTCCGCAAACGGCACCAGGTTCGACAACATGGTGTTGGACGTATGCAACACCCCCTTCGGCTCGCCCGTCGTCCCCGACGTATAGAGCAACTGGATCACCGCATCCGCCGACAACCGCCGCGCCGGCAACCCCGGCGCCCCCGCCGCCAGCAGCGCCGAAAACGGCTCCGCCCCCACCGCCTGCCCGCCCACCACGAACACATGCCGCAAATCCGGCAGCACCTCCCGCAAACCCGCCGCCATCCCGGCATAATCGAACCCACGGAACCGTGCCGGCACCACCAGCACCTTGCTTTCCGCCAGTTTCAGCATGAACCCCAGCTCGCGCGCCCGGAAAATCACCATCAGCGGATTGCTCACCGCCCCCAGCTTAAGGCACGCCAAATGCAACACGCTGAATTCACACCAGTTCGGCAACTGGAACGAGACCGTATCCCCCGCCCCCACCCCCCTCGCCGCCAGGTTCCGCGCCACCGTCTCCGCCATCGCATCCAACGCGCGATAGCTCAGCCGCGTCTCAACCACCTCGCCATCGGTCCGAAACGCCACCACCGCTGTCTTGTCCGGCCACGCCGCCACCACCCGATCGAGGTGATCCAGCAGCGTCACATCGCGCCAATCCCCCCGCGCCACCATCGCCGCCCGCCGCGCCAGCAACCGCCCTTGATCGAAATCCATCCTCGTTTCCTCCCGTCCCGGCGTCTGTCGCGCCCGTTGAACCGCTAGCGATTAGCGTGCTGCACCGAAATCTTGCCCGCCCGCTCCCGCGCCACGATCATCTTCATGATCTGCGCCGTGCCATCCCCGATCTCCAACCCCATCACATCGCGCAACCGCTGCTGATGCGGCAGGTCCATCGACCACCCGTAATGCCCATGCGTCAGCAGACACTGATGGATCACATCCACCGCCGTCTTCGGCCCCAGCCACTTGCACATCGCGGCCTCCGCCGTATGCGGCGCCCCCGCATCGCGCAGCCGCAACGTGTGGTAGCAAAGCTGCCGCACCGCCGCGATCAGCCCCTCCCCCTCCGCCAGCGGAAACGTCACCCCCTGATACTGCGCAATCGGCGCCCCGAACGCCTCGCGCTCCGTCACATACTTCCAACTCTCGTCCAACGAAGCCTGCGCCGCCGCACAGCACTGCAACCCGATCAGCGCCCGCGAATAATCGAACCCCTGCATCACCTGCACAAACCCCATCCCCTCCTCGGCCAGCCGATGATCGACGGGCACCCGAACGTCATCGAAAAAGATCGACCCCCGCCCCACCGCCTTGCTGCCCAGATCATTGAACCGCGTCCGCGAAATCCCCGGCAAATCCATCGGCACCAGAAACGCCGACACCCCCCGCGCCCCGCTTCCCCCCGTCCTCGCGAACACCACCGCCGCATCCGCCTGGTCCGCCATCGAAATCGAGGACTTCTCCCCCCGCAGCACATACACATCCCCATCCCGCCGCGCCGACAACGCCAAATTCGCCGCGTCCGACCCGCCCCGCGGCTCCGTCAACGCCAACGCCAGCACCGCCTCCCCCCGCACCGCGCGCCGTATCCACGTCTCCGCCAACCCCGGCGCCCCGTGCCGCGCGATGATCTGCCCATTCAATGACGTCAAAAGCTGCACGTAGGACACATTGAGATCGCCATACGCCACCGCCTCGATCACCACCCCCGCCGTCTCGGCACTCAGCCCCATCCCCCCGAACCGCTCCGGCAAATCCACCCCGATCAGCCCGAGCCCCCCCATCTCCCGCAACAACCCCCGATCGACCCGCCCCTCCGCCTCGCGCGCCATGAACCCGGGCGCGAGCCGTTCCGCGGCGAAACGCTCGGCGGTGACGCGGAAGGCGAGTTGGTCTTCGGTGAACATATGAACGCTCCCAAGCAAGTAGTTCTTTTTTGAAAAAAA
>CAIMWH010000217.1 GCA_903845065.1 uncultured Rhodospirillales bacterium
CCCAGCTTTTTGGCCTCGTTCTCAAAGACCTTGATAAATTCGCCGCCGATGCTGATCCTCTTTTTCTCGGGATCGGTAACGCCCTTTAACTGGTCGAGGAAAAGGTCAGTGGCGTCCACGTAAACCACGTTCATATTGAGGTTTTTGCGGAAGGTCTCCAGCGCCCGCTCCGGCTCCTCCCGGCGAAGCAGCCCGTTATTAACGAAGATGCAGGTGAGCTGGTCGCCGATGGCTTCGTGGATGAGGACGGCGGCGACGGAGCTGTCGACGCCACCGGAGAGGCCGCAGATGACGCGGCCGGTGCCGACCTGGGCGCGGATATTGGCGATCTGCTGGTCGCGGAAGCCGCCCATGGTCCAGTCGCCGCGGCAGCCGGCGACGTCGTGGGTGAAGTTGCGCAGGAGTTGGGCGCCGTGGGGGGTGTGGACGACTTCGGGGTGGAACATGAGGCCGTAGAACTTGCGGGTGTCATCGGCGAAGGCGGCGAAGGGGGCGCCTTCGGAGGTGCCGACGACGCGGAAGCCGGCGGGGAGGCTGGTGACGCGGTCCCCGTGGCTCATCCAGACCTGTTCGCGGGCGCCCGGCGCCCAGGTGCCGTGGAAGAGTTCGCAGGGTTCGAGGACGTCAACGAAGGCGCGGCCGAATTCGCGGTGGTCCGACGCTGAGACGGTGCCGCCGAGTTGTTCGCACATGGTCATTTGCCCGTAGCAGATGCCGAGGACGGGGACGCCTTGTTCGAAGACCATCTGGGGGGCGCGCGGCGAGTTGCCGTCGGGGACGGAGGCGGGGCCGCCGGAGAGGATGATGGCGCGGGGGGCGTAGGCCAGGATGCGGGCGGGGTCGGTGTTGTAGGGCCAGATTTCGCAGTAGACGCCGCTTTCGCGGACGCGGCGCGCGATGAGCTGGGTGACCTGGCTGCCGAAATCGAGGATCAGGACGCGGTCGTGGGATTGGGCGGTGTCGGTCATCGCGGGAGCATCCGGTTTGTCATGAGGTGGGAGGTTTGGCCTGGGCGAGGCTGTCGAGGCTGTCCCAGGCGTAGGCGGTCTGGATGAGGTCCTGGCCGGCGAACTTGATGGCTTGTTCGGCGACGGGTTTGCCGCCGAGGCGGCTGTAGAACCAGCGGCTGGGGTTGTCGCGCAGGACCCAGAGGAAGGCGGAGGTGGCGCCGGCGGCGGTGAGCCATTCGGCGGAGGCGCGCATGAGGCGGCGGCCGAAGCCGCGATCGCGCCAGTCATCGAGGACATAGAGGGTTTCGATTTCGCCGTCGGCGTAGGGGCCGGGGGTTTCGAGGCGGCGGGCGGTGGAGAAGCCGACGATGCGGGGGGGGCCGGACTTGGGGCCGAGGTCGGCGCCCGAGATGGCGACGACGTGGACGCCGATGCCGCTTTCGATGGCGCGGAGGTAGTGGACGGCCTGGCGCTGCATGGAGAGGCCGGCGAGGTAGTTCTCGGGCAGGATGCCGGCGTAGGCGCTGCGCCAGGCGGAGACGTGCACGGCGCCGATCGCCGGTGCATCGGTCATCCTGGCCTGGCGGACGGCGATCAACCCGTGCGCTCCAGGACGGCGGCGAAGAAGCCATCGGTGCCGTGGCTGCGGGGGGTGAGGGAGAGGAAGGGGCCGGGGCAGGGGAGCGGGGTGTCCAGGGTCCAGGCCTGGGCGAGGGGGAGGACGGCGAAGCCGGGGGTGGCCTCCAGGAAGCGGGTGACCTGCATCTCGTTTTCCTCGGCGAGGAGGGAGCAGGTGGCGTAGACCAGCCGGCCGCCTTTGCGCACGAGGCGGGCGGCCTGGGCGAGGATCATCGCCTGCTTGGCGACGAGTTCGGTGAGGTCGTTCTCGGTGAGGCGCTGGCGGGCGTCCGGGTTGCGGCGCCAGGTGCCGGTGCCGGTGCAGGGGGCGTCTACCAGGACGCGGTCAAAGGTGCCGGCGCGGCGCTTGATCCATTTGTCGCCGGTTTCGGGCATGTGCTGCTCGACGTTGTGGACGCCGGCGCGGCGGAGGCGCTTGACGGCGGCTTCGAGGCGGTGGGCCGAGACGTCGGAGGCGACGACGTGGCCGCGGTTCTGCATGGTCATGGCCAGCGCGAGGGTTTTGCCGCCGGCGCCGGCGCACCAGTCAGCCACCCGCATTTCAGGCTGGGCGCCGACGACGGCGGCGATGAGTTGGCTGCCTTCGTCCTGGATTTCGACCACGCCATCCTGGAAGGGCTTGAGGGCGACGATGGGCTGGCGGCCGGGGACGCGCAGGCCCCAGGGGGAGAGCTCGGTGGGTTCGGCGATGACGCCGACTTCGGCCAGGGCGGACTGGGCGGCGGGGCGGTCGGATTTCAGCAGGTTGACGCGGAGATCGAGCGGGGCGGGGAGGTCCATCGCGGCCATTTCGGCTTCGAGGTCATCGCCGAAGCGGGATTGCAGGAGGGGGACGATCCATTCGGGGGCTTCGACGCGGACGCCGGTTTCCATGGCGGGGTGGATCAGCTTGTGGCCTTCGAGGGACTTCACCACGGCTTTTTCCTGCTGGGTGAGTTTGTCCGGTGCGAACTGGCCACCCGAGAAGGTTTCGGCCATGCCGCCGGCGTTCCAGCCTTCGAGCATCATGGAGGCGACGACCAGCATGCGGGGGGAGACGCGGCCGTGGGTGTGGTGGAGCCACCAGGTCAGCCGGCGGCGGGCGCGGATGACGGTCCAGGCGCGGTCGGACACGGCGCGGCGATCGCCGGAGCCGATGTAGCGGCGTTCGCGGAAGAAGGCGTTGGCGACGGCGTCGGCCGGCTTGCGAGGGGCGTGGTCGATCGCCGCCACCAGTTCGATGGCGGCGGCGATGCGGGCGGCGGGGGTCATGCGGGCGCGACTTTCAGGCTAGGTAGGAAGCGCTGCTTTTTTTGAAAAAAAAGAAGCAAAAAAACTTTACTCATGGCGTTGCCGTGCGTCGCCCAGGGGACTCCAGCGGACAAAAGTTTTTTGCTTCTTTTTTTCAAAAAAGAAGTGCTGGCTTGCTGTGCGATTTTAGCCTTCCTGCCGATAGTTGGGCGCCTCGCGCGTGATGGCGACATCATGCACATGGCTCTCGCGCAGGCCGGCGCCGGTGATGCGACGGAAGCGGGTATTCTCCTGCAGATCGCGGATGTTGGCGGCGCCGGTGTAGCCCATGCCGGCACGCAGGCCGCCGACGAGCTGGTGGATGACGCCGCTGACCGGGCCCTTGTAGCCGACGCGGCCCTCGATGCCTTCGGGGACGAACTTCAGCGAGTCCTTGATTTCCTGCTGGAAATAACGGTCCGCCGAGCCGCGCGCCATGGCGCCGATGCTGCCCATGCCACGATAGGATTTGTAGCTGCGGCCCTGGTAGAGGAAGACTTCGCCAGGCGCTTCGTCGGTGCCGGCGAGGAGGCTGCCGATCATGGCGCAGTCGGCGCCGGCGGCGAGGGCTTTGACGAGGTCGCCCGAGGTGCGGATGCCGCCGTCGGCGATGGCGGGGACGCCGTGTTCGCGGCAGTAGGCGGCGGTTTCCATCACGGCGCTGAACTGCGGGACGCCGACGCCGGCGACGACGCGGGTGGTGCAGATGCTGCCGGGGCCGATGCCGACTTTAACCGAGTCCGCACCGGCGGCGATGAGGGCGGCGGCGCCTTCGGGGGTGGCGACGTTGCCGGCGATGACCTGGACGGAGTTGGAGAGCTTCTTGATGCGCTCGACGGCGGCGAGGACGCCGGCGGAGTGGCCGTGGGCGGTGTCCACCACGATGACATCCACCTCGGCATCGATGAGGGCGCGGGCGCGGGCGTGGCCGTCCTCTCCGACGCCGGTGGCCGCGGCGACGCGCAGGCGGCCGAGAGGGTCCTTGTCGGCGTCAGGGTGGGCCTGGGCCTTGTCCATGTCCGTCACCGTGATGAGGCCGACGCAGCGGTGCTGGTCATCCACGACGAGGAGTTTCTCGATGCGGTGGCGGTGGAGGAGGCGGCGGGCTTCCTCGCGATCGACATCGGCGGTGACGGTGATGAGGTTTTCCCGCGTCATCAGTTCGTAGACGCGCAGGCCGGGGTCAGTGGCGAAGCGGACATCGCGGTTGGTGAGGATGCCGACGAGGCGGCCGGTTTCGCGCTCGACGACGGGGATGCCGCTGATGTGGTGGTTGGCCATCAGGGCGTGGGCGTCGGCGAGGGTCTGGTCGGGGTGGATGGTGACGGGATTGACCACCATGCCCGACTCGAACTTTTTGACCCGGCGGACGTGGGCGGCCTGTTCGTCGATGGTGAGGTTCTTGTGGATGACGCCCATGCCGCCGAGCTGGGCCATGGCGATGGCCATGGGGGCTTCGGTGACGGTGTCCATCGCGGCGGAAATCAGCGGGATATTGAGGGATATCTCGCGGGTGAGGCGGGCGCGGGTTTTCGTGGCGCTGGGGAGCACCTGCGAATAGGCGGGCACCAGCAGCACGTCATCGAAGGCTAATGCCTCGGTGACCCGTTGGGCGAACGCCTGGGGGGTGAGAATGGAAGGGGATGTATCATTGGGGGCCATGGCCGGTGTGCTCCGAAACCTTGGCGCCCCCACATAGCGACAGGGCGCCCGGGAGGCAAGAAAAGACCTGTGAAGTTTAGGTGTGGCGGTTCTGCCATGCGCGGCGGTGGGGGATAGGAAGGCAAGCCGAACGAAGGGGAAGGCAAGGTGAACAACGAGACAGCGAGACAGCGAGAAGCGATCTGGAGACGTCTCGCTGTCTCGCTGTCTCTTTGTTCAGCTTTCTGGGTTCAGCTTTCTGGGTTCAGCTTTCTGGATTCAGTTTTCTGACGGGGCCGGTGGTGCCTTGGCGTCGCGGAAGCCCATGGCGACGAC
>CAIMWH010000218.1 GCA_903845065.1 uncultured Rhodospirillales bacterium
CGCCGCGGCCGGATGCCGGATCGCGCTCAACGGTTTTGGCGTGGCCGCTGAAATTGAAACGCTCAAGGCGAAACTCCAATCGACTTATGGCGTCGAGGTAATCCATCACGGCGCGAACCTGACGGTTCCTTCGGAAATTACAGACCTCGTGACGTCGGCCACGGAACGGCTCGGCGCCATCGACATCCTGGTCAACAACGCCGGCATCCAGCGCCGCGCTCCGTTGGAGGAGTTCGCCACCGAGACCTGGCACGAACTCATGCACACCAATCTCGACAGCGTGTTCTACGTCGGCCAGGCCGTGGCGCGCGGCATGATCGCCCGCAAGCAGGGCAAGATCATCAACGTCTGCTCGGTGCAGAGCGAACTCGGCCGCCCCTCCATCGCCCCCTACGCGGCCAGCAAGGGCGCGGTAAAAATGCTCACAAAGGGCATGTGCGCCGACTGGGCGAAGCACGGCCTGCAAATCAACGGCCTCGCCCGGGCTACTTCGCCACGGAACTCACCCAGGCCCTCGTCGACAACCCCGAGTTCACCGACTGGCTGTGCAAGCGCACCCCGGCCGGCCGCTGGGGCCACGTCGACGAACTCGCTGGCGCCGTCATCTTCCTCGCCGCCCCGGCCTCCAATTTCGTCAACGGCCAGATACTCTACGTCGACGGCGGCATGACCAGCGTGGTCTGACCTACGCCTCCAGCCCTGCCTTGCGGCGCTGCACCGCCGAGACAACCTTGAATCCGATCGAGCGGAACGGTTCCGGCGCCACCCAGTTGGCGCTGCCGTAGGCCGCCCGCACCTCGTCCGCGCTGTCTTGCCCGGCGATCAGGTCGGCCAGGCGCTTGCCGAGCACGGTTCCCTTCACGATGCCGGCGCCGTTGCAGCCGGCTGACGTATAGAGCCCGTCGTCGATCGGCCCCCAGAACGGCGCGCCGTTCATGGTCAGCGCCGTCGTGCCGCCCCAGATGAACTCCAGCCCGACATGGGCCAACGCCGGATAGCGGCGGCGGAAGCAGCCGAGCAGGGCGCTGCGCACCTGGTCGGGCGGAATGCCCTTCTCGTATGCGTAGAGCGAGCGAACCATGAGGCGGTCGGCACCAACCCGGCGGACGGTGGTGCCCAGGCGGTGCGCCGGCAGCAGGCCCCAGTTCGGCATGGCGCCGAGATGCGCCGCGTCATCGGGAGACATCGCCTCCGTGATGGCGGCGTAGGTGTAGATGGTGACCAGGCGGTCCCGCAGGTAGCCGAAATGCTTCACCGCGGCGTTGGTGGCCATCACCACGCAGTCCGCCCTGATGCGGGCATCGGGCGTGCGCAGGCACCATTTGCCCTCCTTGCGCAGGCTCTGCACCGGGGAGTTCTCGTGCAGGCGGACATTGGAAGGCAGCGCGTCGGCGAGGCCCTGGATGAGGGCGGCGGGTTGCAGCAGGTAGCCTTCCTCGGTGTAGAGGCCGCATCTGTAGTAGCGGCTGCCCATCCGCTGCTCCATCGCGGCGGTGTCGAGAAATTCGTGCGGCACGCCGAGTTCCGCTGCCCCCGCGCGCAGTCCCTCCACCACCGCGGCGCCGGCCTCGGAGGCGGCGCCTTTGATGCGGCCGGTGCGTTGCAGGTCGCAGTCGATCCCGTGTCGCGCCGTCAGGGCGAGCAGCCAGTCGAAGCCCTCCTCGCCGAAGCGGTTGAGTGCCGCGGCGTGTTGCAGGTCGGCCGCCGAGGTGCTGGCGGGGATATCGCGCGGGCTCACGAAACCGGAGTTGCGGGCGGCGGAGCCCTCGCCGGCGGTGGTGGCTTCGAGCACGATGATCTCGGCGGAGGGATCGAGTTCCGCGAGGCGCCGGGCGGCGGCGACCCCGGTATAGCCGGCGCCGACGACCGCGTATTTCGCCGTGATCTCGCCGGTGGCGGGCGGCTTCGGCGTGCGCGGCGGCAGCAGCGCGGTCCATCCGCACTGGTCCGGATAGTCGGGGAAGGGGCTGCTGCTCATGCTGGGCTCGCTGGATGTGGTGTGCCGGGGATGCCCATCACCCGTGGGTGACGTGCACTCCGGGCCGGCGGCCGCCGTTCCATTTGCCACCGATCGCCCGTTCGACCTGGGCTGCGAGTTGCAGCAGCAGCCCGTCATTGGCCTGGCGGGCCTGCGCCTGGATGCCGAGCGGCAGGCCGTTTTCGTGCGCCGCGAGCGGCAGGGAAATGCCCGGAATGCCACACAGGTTGGCGAGCGGCGTATAGGCGAAGTTCTCCCAGAGGTTGCCGAACCAATCGAGCACCGAGGGGTTGTCGGACGTAGTGAGATATTCGGTGGTGCCGAGCTTCGGGGTGGGCTTGGCGGTAATCGGGGTCAGGATGATGTCCCAGTCCTCGAAGAAGGCGCCGAAGCCGCGCGAGGTGGTATTGAACACCGCCTGCATGCGCGCCCGGTCCGAGTAGGTGGTGTGCAGGCCGGCTTCCCAGATCTTGATGTTGATGGGCTCCACCAGATTGGCCGGCGGGCGCTCAAGGCCAAGCTGGATCAGCAGGTTGGCGATGGTTTGGGCGAAATTGCTGATATAGCAGGTGGTCTGGGCGGCGAAGGCGGCGCGGAAATCGATGGCGGGCAGCGCCCATTCGACGTGATGGCCGAGGCCCTCGAGCAGGCGGCCGACGCGTTCGAGTTCGGTGACGAAGTGGGGGATGGCGCGATAGTCGCCCCATTCATGGGAGAGGGCGATGCGCAGGCGGCCGGGGTCGCGCTTGATGAGGTCCGAGTAGGGCTCGGCGGGCATCCAGTACGGCATGAATTCGCCGGGCGCGCCGCCGCGGCAACTGTCGACGAAGGCCGCGGTGTCCCGCACGGTGCGGCTGTGGCAGCCCTGGATGGAGACGAGGCCGGTGAGGTCCGAGGCATAGGGGGCGATGGAGAACACCCCGCGCGACACCTTCAGCCCGATATTGCCGTTCACCCCGGCGGGGATGCGGATGGAGCCGCCGCCGTCGGTGGCGTGGGAAACCGGCAGGGCGCCGGTGGCGACGGTGGCGGCGGTGCCGGCCGAGGAGCCGTTGGTGGTGTAGGCGAGATCCCACGGGTTGCGGGTGACATAGACGGCGGGGTTTTCGGCCGAGCTGCACACGCCGAATTCCGGGGTGGTGGAGCGGCCGACGATGTTCAAGCCGGCCTGGCGGATGCGGCCGGCGAGGTGGCTGTCGGCGGTGGCGCGATTGCCGCGCATCAGCAGCGAGCCCATTTCCTGCAGGCGGCCCTTCAGGGTGGGGCCGATGTCCTTCATCAGATAGGGCACCCCGGCGAAGGTGCCGGCAGGGTTCATGCCGTCCTTCAGCGGATCGGCCACCACGTCCTCGAACACCTCGACCACGGCGTTCACGGCGGGGTTGACCTTGGCGATGCCGGCTGCGGCCTGGGCCGCGAGTTCGGCGGGCGTCACGTCGCCGTTGCGCACCCGGCCGGCCAGCGCCACGGCGTCATGCGTGGCCCACTCGTCCCAGCTCATCACCAAGTTCATGTCGCGTCGTCCGTTTCTGTCTGTGTCCAGCCTACCGCCCGGGCGCGTCCTTGACCACGCGGACCAGGGTGGCGATCAGCTGCAATGTCTCTTCCGGGCTCCCCGCCATGCGGTCCGGCGTGAGGGTCAGGCTGTCCATGAAGCGGCCGGCCTCGGTGTAGAGGGTGAGTTCCAGCCGATCCCCGGTGATTTCCGCCTGGCCCACGATGTCATCGGTGCCGGCCTCGCGGCGCACCATGGCGACGAAGGCGCGGATTTCATCGATGGCGTTGGATTGCTCGGCGGCTTCATCGAGGAAGTCGGCGATTTCTGCGTCCACGTCGGTGGGCGGCACCAGCGAGAGGGGCACACAGCCGTCATGGGTGTCGAACATCGCACCGCGCCAGGCATCGAGCAGCGCGGCGCGGCGGGCTTCCTCCGGGGTTTCCGGGGCGTCCTCGTCCGGCACCTCGGGCAGGCCGTCGGCGGCGATCTGGTCCCACACCGGGATGTCCCAGTCGAGTTGCAGGCCGATCAGCAGGCCGAAGCCGTTGCGGGCGAGATCGTCGGTGTCACCGGGCGGCAGGTCGCGCGGTTCGATGCCGGCCACCAGATCAAGCAGCACGCGGCGGAGGCTGCTGGGCGAGAGTTCGGCCAGCGCCTCAGGGCTGCGCCAGCCCGGCAGGAAGCGGATTTCCATACTCTCTTCGAGGAAGCCTGAGGTGACGAAGCTGTCGCCGATGGTGGCGGCGTCTGGCGGGTCACCCGAGGGTAGGGCCACGGGGAGGGTGACGATTTCGGCCCAGCCGGCGGGGCCGAACCTGCCGCCTGCGGCGGCGGCGCGGAGTTCGGCTTCCAGTTCGGCGCCGGCCTCCTCACCGTGCTGGTCGGACATTTTGCGCACGGCGAGGTTGAGCATGTCATCGCGGCCGGCACCGATGAGCCCTTGGGCGAGGGCCTCGAACGCGGTGCCGTCCTCGGCATCGAACGCCGCAATCAGGCGATTGGCCATGGGGCCGGGGATGACGGGGTATTTCACCGGCGGTGGGGCGGCCGGAACGGGGAGGCCGAGGAGCCGCAGGGCCGGGGCACCGCGCAGGAGCTTGCCGCGATCGATCCAGCGGCGGCGGTTGAAGGGCGTGTCCTCCCGCCCGTCCATCCAGCGGCGGAACACGGCGCGGTCGGCGCGCTGGACGAAGATTTCCACGCTCCGCTTGGCCATTGCCGTCGCGACCGCCTTGTTCACCGCGGTGACGGTGTCCAGATCAGCTTCGCCCGGCCGCAGCGTGTCCAGGGTGTCGCTGTCGGCGTAGTGGGTGAGGAGGATAGAGGCGAGGTCGGGGGCGATGAACCGCGCCAGTGCCGTGGCCTCGTCGACGGGGCTTTTCGGAAGATCGGTGCGTTTCGGCATGATGGCGTCCTGTGATCCGCGCCGGTTATGCGGCGGCGGAGGGCGGGACTCAACGGCTTTGGCGGGGGCGCAGTGATGCGACGGCGGAGCTAGCCCTCGATGAAGGCCGCCCATATCGGGTCCGGCTGCCAGATCCGGTCGAGATCGGCGCGCGCGGCCTGGGCGTCCATGCCCATCACGTCCCGCCGATAGCGGTAGAAGAAGGCCGAGACCCGGTAGTTGGCGATGCAGTGGACGTGGACGGGTTCTTCCCGCGCTGCCTCCATGGCGGCGCAGAAGGCTGCGAAATCGGCGGCGGTGGGGTTCTTGAAGTCCACCGGGATGTGCACGTAGCGCATGCCGAGCGCCGCGACGCTGGTGGCTTCGTCGGGAAGCGCCTTCTCGTGGGTGTGCAGACCGAGGTTGATGACGCAGGACACGCCGAGGCCGGCGATCGCCATCAACTGCGACTCGCTCGGCTGGCCGGACGTGGTGATCCGGTCATCGAGGCGGTGCCAGTTATAGATGCTCGCGACGTCTGCCATTGCCGGAACATCAGGCGCCCGCCAGGGGGCAACGGTCAAGCCGGTCTCGCTCAGTCGAACAGGGTGGCCAGGCGCTGCTTCATCTGGTCGGCAATGTAGAGGGCGAGGGCCTGGATGGTGGAGGTGGGGTTCACGCCGCCGGCGGTGACGAAGATGCTGCCATCCACGATGAAGAGGTTCTTCACGTCATGCGCGCGGCCCCACTGGTTCACCACCGAGCGCTCCGGGTCGTTGCCCATGCGCGCGGTGCCGAGCAGGTGCCAGCCGCCATAGACGAAGGGGCTGTTGACGCAGATGTCGGTGGCGCCGGCGGTGGTGAGGATATCGCGGGCGCGGGCGACGGAATGGTCAAGCATGCGCTGTGAGTTCTCGCTGATGGTGTAGTCGATCTTCGGCGCCGGAATGCCGTGGCTGTCGGTCAGCGTGGGGTCGAGCGTGACGCGGTTGTGTGCTTCGGGGAGGTCCTCGCAGAGGGCGTTGAGGCCGATGCGGTGGCCATTGCGCTGGCGGAAGGCGGCGTGGTGGCCGGCGCCCCAGGGCAGCAGGCCCTTGGCCTCCATCTGCACGGCTTCGCTCACCGGCCCGGTGCCGCGGATGAACTGCATCATGTAGCCGCGCAGGAAGCCGCGCGCGGGGTCGGTCTCGTAGAATTCCTTGCTCCACAGGCACAGCGGCGGGGCGCGATTGGCGTCCATCGGTTCATCGACGTAGCCGTAGACATTGGCGCAGGGGTGGAACATCAGGTTGCGGCCAACCTGGTCGGAGGCATTGGCGAGGCCGTTTGGGAAGCGGCCCGACGTCGAATTCAGCAGCAGCCTCGGCGTGCCGACGCCGTTGCAGGCCAGCACGACCACCTCGGCGGCCTGGAACTGCTCCACCCCGTCGGCATCGAAATACACCACGCCCGAGGCCATGCCGTGTTCGTTGGTCTCGATCCGGCTGACACGGCAATGGGTGCGCACTTCCACCCCGGCGCGGCGGGCTACCGGCCAGTAGCTGATATCGGTGCTCGATTTGGCGCCCTGGGCGCAGCCCGACACGCACAGGCCGAGGTTGATGCAGCGGGCGCGGCCCTCGTAGTCCGTCGTGGCGACGGTGGTGTCGGAGGGCCACCAGTGCCAGCCGAGCTTGTTCATCGCGGTGCCGATGCGGGTGCCGGAGCGGCCGAGCGGCAAGGGCGGCATCGTTGGTGTGGTGGGGGGCGAGAGGGGATCGCCGACCAGGCCCGAGACGCCCATCATGCGATCGTTTTCGGCGAAGAAGGGGGCCAGGGTGGCGTAGTCGATCGGCCAGTCATCGGCCACGCCGTCCAGGCTGCGGACGCGGAAGTCGGACGGTTGCAGGCGGGGGAAATGGGCGGCGTAGAGGATGGTGCTGCCGCCGACGCCGTTGAAGTTGACCACCTTGATGGGCGAGCCGTCCTCGCTGATCGGGTAGTCCTCCGGGCGGGCGCGGATGTTGGGGCTGGCGGAGAAATCGCCGTGGATGCGGGCCTCCCAGTCGCGCCCGGTGGTGGGGTATTTGGCGGGATCGGTCCAGCCGCCCTGTTCGAGGCAGACGATGCGCATCTTGGTGTCGGCCAGGCTCCAGGCCATCGCCGCGCCGGACGCGCCGGCGCCGACGATCAACACATCCACGGGATCGTTCATGCCGCCGGAGTCCTCATCTGTTGCTGCCCGAGCATGCGGTCAGGCGGCCGGGCAGACAACAGGGGAGATGCGCGCTACGGCTTGAATGCCTTGGCCTCGGCGGTGATGGCGGCGACATCGAGCTTGCCGCAACTGTCGCGGAAGCGCTGGTCGGAGATCGAGGCCATGTCGGCCCGTTCGGCCACCAGGCCGGCGCCGCGCAGGGTGTCGGCGGTTTGCTGCATGGCTTCGACTGTCTGGTAGCCGTAGAGGCCGTTGGCGCCCGGTTTGGCCAGGGTGTCGAGCCGGGTCGTCAGGATGGTCACGCCGTCGGCCAGGGCCTGTTCGGGGGCGGTGTTGGACGGGCGCTGGTCCGGGTAGGCGCGCCAGTGGGTCTGCACGGCGGCCTCGGGGTTGGCGGCGGCGAAGAGGAGAGCGGTGTAGAAGGCCTTGCACAGCCCGGCGGCCACTTCGGGGTATTTCACCAGGTTGTCGCGGCGGACCAGCAGGCCGCTGCCGCCGACGAGATCGTTGAGGGGCGAGGCGAGTTCGCGCAGTTTTTCGCGCAGCAGGATGGAGATGATGGCGTCGGGGTTGTCGTAGCCGGAGTAGGCGGCGATGGCGCCCGATTTCAACGCGTTGGCGGCCTGCGCGCCGACGCCGACGGCGAGGAACTTCACGTCCCGGTCAGGATCGAGCCCGGCCTGCTTCACCAAAGCGCGGCCGAACAGGTAGGCGGCGGCACCGAGGCTCTGGGTGCCGATCACCTTGCCCTTGAGTTCGGCCATTGATTTGATCGGCGAGGCCGCCGGCACCACGATGCGGAAGGACTGGCCCTCGCCGTAGCTGAACACCACGAGGTTGGGGTCTTTCTGGCCCGCGACGATGAGCGAGGCGAGGCCGCCGAAGGCGTAGAAGGCGTTGCCGGAGGCCACGGCCTGGCTGGCGGCAGTGGCGCCGGCGGTGGGCTGCACCTTCACCGTCACCCCGGCGAATTTCTGCGGCAGGCCGAGCGCCTGTTGCAGCGAGGTATAGGGCGCCGTGGCGACGCTGACGGAGGGGTCGCCGCTGGCGAAGATCACCTCCTTGAGATCAGCCGCGCCGGCCGGGCGGGCGAGCAGGAGGAGGGCGAGGAGGGCGGGAATGAAACGCATGTTCTACCTCACGGATGCGGCGAGCCCCGGGCGGAAGCGCCGGATGGCCGAGATGGTGGCATTGATTGCGGCGCGGCACACTAGGCCGGTGCCAGCGAGCAGGATCAGCACGGCGTAGACAGCCGCCGTGTCGCCGAGGAAGGTGCGCTGGGTGATGACGTTACCGAGCCCCGCGGTGGCGCCGGTCAGTTCGCCCGCGATGGCGCCGAGCAGGGCCAGCACCAGGGCGACATCCAGCGAGGGCACGATGAATGCCACCGCATTGGGCAGCCGCAGCTTGCACAGTTCCTGCCAACGGGTGGCGCGCATGGAGTGCAGCAGGTCTACCATCGCCGGGTCGATTTCGAGGAACCCGGCCAGCGTGTTGGCATAGACCGGGAAGAAGGCCAGCAGCGCCGAGATCACCACCTTCGGCGCCATGCCATAGCCGAGCCAGGCCACCAGCAGCGGCGCGATGGCGATTTTCGGGAAGGTCTGTAAGGCGAGCAGATAGGGGTAGAGGCCGCGGCGCACCGTCTCGGCGTAGGCGAACAAGGCGCCGAGGACGAGGGCGGTGACGAGGCCGACGGCGAAACCGATCACGGTTTCCTCCAGCGTGACCAGGATATCCTCGAACCACATGCCGCCGATCACCCCGTCGCGGAAGGCGCGCACCACGTCCATCGGTGGCGGCAGGATCAGGCCGCTGACCAGATGCAGGCCGGCGGCGGTCTGCCACAGCGCGATCAGCACCACGGCGGTGCCAATGGTGACGAGGCGGGCGTTGCGGGCCTGGCGGCGTTCGGTGGGGGTCATGCCAGCAACTCGTCGAAGGCAGCGCGGGTTTCGGCCATTTTATCGAAGTAGGCGGGGTGTTTGCGCAGTCCGGCATCGCGTTGGCGGGGCAGGGTGGCGAGGTCGATCACCGCGCCGAGGCGGCCGGGGCGGGGAGCCATGACGCCGATGCGGTCGGACAGGAACACTGCCTCGCCGATATTGTGGGTAACGAAGATGACGGTCTTGGGCCGCTCGGCGCAGAGGCGGAGCAGTTCCTCGTTGAGACGTTCGCGGGTGAATTCGTCGAGCGCGCTGAAGGGTTCGTCCATCAGCAGGATTTCCGGGTCCGGCACCAAAGCGCGGGCGATGGCGGCCCGCTGCTGCATGCCGCCCGAGAGTTCGCGCGGCAAGCGATCGCGGAAATCCCACAGGCCGGTGAGGTGGAGCAGGGCCTCGGCGCGCTCGCGACCCTCGGCGGGGGAGAACGGGCGCATGATTTCCACCGGCAGCAGGCAGTTTTCCATCACGCTGCGCCAGGGCAGCAAAGTGGGCTTCTGGAACACGATGCCGACGCGGGGATCGGGCGCGCGCACCACGTCGTCACCGATGCGGACCTCGCCGGCGGTGGCGGGCAACAGGCCGGCGATGATGCGCAGCAGGGTGGTCTTGCCGCAGCCGGAGGGGCCGACGAGGCTGAGGAATTCGCCGCCGGCGACGGTGAGATGAACCGGGGCGAGGGCGCGGACGGGTGCCTCGCCCTCGACGGCGAAGCTGCGTTCCACCGCGGTGATGGTGATGGGGCGGACCATCAGGCCGCGCCGTGGCGTAGGGTCATGGCGGGTCAGCCCAGTTGTGCGGACAGCCAGCGCAGGTCGGGCTGGCGGTCAAGGTCGGACATGAAGGCGACGGTGGCGGCGATGGTGTCATCCGCGATGGGGCGGATGGCGTGGGCGGCGTTGTCCTGGAATTTGGCGAGCATCTGGGCCGGGGACATCGGGTTGCCGGGGGAGCCGAGGGCGAGGGCGGCCGCGCGGGTTTCGGTGTTGCCGTTGGCGCGGCGGACGGTGATCTCCACCGGGCCCGGCCGGACTTCGCCGTGGATGCGGGCGGCGAGGGCCAGCACGGCGGGATCATCGAAGCGGGCGACATCATCGATGCCGACGCGGCCGTGGATGAGGCCGGCGGCGAGCAGGAACGGCAGGGCGAACTGTGCCTCGACGATCTGGGTGGGGGCGCGCTTGTGGGCGGGGCCATGGAAATACTCGGCGATCAGCGGGGCGGGGCCGCTGACGGTGACGTCGGTGATATCCGGCCCATGCAGGGCGATTGCGGCGTCAATGGCGGCATGCAGCGGGCGGCCGCAGGGGTATGGCTTGAAGCTCATGCCGTCTCCGCGCCAGGCCTGTCCGAGATCCTCCGTGAGCGGGGCGAGGTCATAGCCGCCGGGCTGGTACATCTCGAAAAAGCCATAGCGGCCGGCAAACACGCCTTGTGCCCCGGTAAATCCCTCGGCGGCCAGCAGGGCGGAGAACACCCCGGCGCTGGCGGCCTGGCCGGCCTGGAGGCGCTTGGTGAGTGCGGCGTCCACGATGCACTGGCGGTTGCCGGCGGCCTGGCTGTAGGCGATGCCGAAGGCGTGGTGCATTTGTTCGGTGGTCAATTTCAACAACTTGCCAGCCACCGCGGTAGCACCGAAGACGCCGATCAGCGCGGTGCGATGCCAGCCACGGTCCATGGTGGCCGCCAGCGCGATGCGGCACGCCACGTCCAGCCCGAGGGTGGCGGCGAGCACCACGTCCCGCCCGTGGGCGTCGTCCAGCAAATCCGCCATGGCGAGGGCTGCGGCGAAGACCGGGGCGCCGGGGTGGATGTGGCCGCCGCGATCGAAGGTGTCGTCGAAATCGAGCGCGTGGGCCATTGCGGCGTGGATGAAGGCGGCCTGCGGGGCGGGCAAGCCACCACCGGCGAGAAGCAGGCGGCATTCCTCGCGGCCACCCCAGCGGCGATACAGGCGCAGCATTTCGGCGATGCCAGGCGCCCCGCTGCCGCCAAGGGCACAGCCCAGCGTGTCCAGCAGGTCGCGCTTGGTAGCGGCCACCGTGGCGTCGGGCAGGTCGGCGAAGCTGGCGTTGGCGACATGGGCGGCCAGCAGCGCGGCGGGGTCCGGTGATGCGGTCATGGCGGGCGTGGAGTTTCCTGGGCGACGGGCTGTTCGATGCAGTCGATCACGGTTTGCGCCGGAAGTGTCCGCCCGCCATGCGCGTGGCAGGTCTGTGTGAAGTGCGTCGGCGGTGGAATGCGGTATTGATGCGGCCTGTGTTTCACGGCGGGGATGTCGGGATGGGTCGAAACGTGGTTCGCCATATATGGCTGGTGCTTGCCGTGGTGGCGGGATGCGCGCCGCGCCCGCCCGCGGTGGTGGCGCCGGTGGCCGCCCCGCCGCCGTTGGTCTACCCGGCGGCAACGCGGGCGCGGATGATGCGTATCCTCGATGGCGAATGGCGCGAATGGGGTGCGCGGGTGATCGATGCCCGGCAGAAGGCGTTCGAGGATACCGAGGGCCCGCTGGCCGAGCAGGACCCGGACGCGTTTTCCAAGGTGCTGGCCTATTGGTCGGCGGTGGGGTGGCAGGACTACATCGATCGCAACAAGGTGGCCTTCAACGCGGGCAGCGCCACCTCCCTCTGCACGGCGGACGAACTCGGCGGCGATGGGCGGGATGCGATCTGGGGGTGCGAGCCGTGGTCGGCGGCGTTCATCTCCTACATCATGCGCACCACCGGCATCGACCAAGCGGAGTTTCCCCGCTCGGCCGGGCATCGCGAATACGTCGATGCGCTGATCCTCGCGAGCGAGCGCTGGGGCGCGCGGGCAACCTGGCAGGCGCATGAGGTGACGGACTACGCGCCGGTGGCCGGGGACATGATTTGCGCCGATCGGGCCGGGCGGGGCCGCGCCATCGCCACACTTGCGGAACGGCGGCGCGAGATCGGCGGATCGCGGCCGATGCACTGTGACATCGTCGCCGGCACCGCGCCTGGCGAAGTGCTGGCGATCGGCGGCAATGTCGCCCAGGGGGTCACCGAGGTGCGCTATGCCACCGATGCGGACGGGCATCTGCTACGCAACGTGCGGCGCTGGTTCGTGGTGTTCGAGAACCGTATCGGGCGCGCCACGCCAGGCTCCTGACGGCGCGCCCGGCGGATGATCTACGCGGAGGGGGCGGCGCTTGCTTCCAGCAGGCGGGAGTAGAGCACCTCCAGCACGCGCGCGCGGATCGCCAGGGAGATATCGTCGAGCGAGCGGGTGGGCGCGAGGCGGGCGCGGGCGTAGTGGCGGATTTCCTCGAAGGTGGGCACCTGCGGCAGGTCGACCTCCTTCCAGAACAGCTCCGCCTGCATGCGCGCGGCGATGGCGCGGGCCTTGAGGTCCTCCCATTGCGGCATGTCGGCGAGGGCATCGGCAAGCTGCCGGGTGATCTGCTCGACCGGGAAGGCGGCAGCGAGTTGGGCCGCGACCTTGTCGATGACCGGGCGGCCGAGCTTGTGCTCGCCGCGGATGACGGCGGCGGGCGGGCCGCGCAGGTCCCACACCAGGCCAACCCAGGAGAGCGCGCGCAGGGCGTAGAAGGTCGGGTCGTATTCCCACCAGCGGAAGCCCTGCCGGGCGGAGGCCTGGTAGGCGTGGTGGTTGTTGTGCCAGCCCTCGCCGAATGTCGGCAACGCGAGCAGCCAGTTGTTGCGGGAATGATCCCCGGTGACATAGCGCTGGCGGCCGACCACGTGGGCCAGCGAGTTGATGCTGAACGTGGCGTGCCACACCAGCACCGTGCTGCAGCAGAAGCCGACGACGAGGCCCTCCCAGCCCATGGCGAGCCAGGTGGCAACGCCGAGCGCGACGGCGGGGAGATAGGGGTGGCGGTCAAGCCAGCACAATTCGGGGTAGCGGCTGAGGTCCGGCACCGTGTCGATCTCGGTGGCGTCGTTCTGCGGGACAAAAATCCAGCCGACATGGGCGTAGAGGAAGCCGCGCTGCACCGGGGAATGCACGTCGAGTTCGGTATCGGCGTACTGGTGGTGGCGGCGATGCTTGGCGGCCCACCACAGCACGCCGCGCTGGGCTGATGTCTGCGCCAGGAAGGCGAGGCCGAGCTGGAAGGCACGGCTGGTGCGGAAGGCGCGATGGGCGAAATAGCGATGATATCCGGCGGTGATGGCGAACATGCGCATCGCGTAAAGACCGGCCGCCAGCAGCAGCGTGCCTTGGCTCACGCCGGTCCAGAACACCCCAATGCAGGCGAGGTGAACCAGCACGAAGGCGATGGCTGAGGGGTAGGCGATATCGGCCGAACCGTCATCGGTGGCACGCATGGTGCAATTCCTGCTGAGATGAAGAGAAAACCCGGCCCCCCGGATCGTTCGGGGCGGCCGGGCCTGTTGGGTGGTGAAAATAGCGGATGGGCGGCGCGTGAAACTGAGTCGAGTGTCGGCGAACCGGTCAATGCCGGCAAGTTGCTTTTGGCCCAGGCGCCGCTAATCCGCGACAACGGCCCGATAGAGATGCCATGACGCATGGCCGAGCACCGGAAGCACCACCGCGAGGCCAACCAGCAGCGGCAGCGAGCCCAGCACCAGTCCGGCCACAACGATGGCCGCCCAGGCGATCATCGGCCCCGGGTTCACACGAACCACTTCCAGCGATGTTCGAACCGCGGTGGCCATGTCGACGTTGCGGTCGAGCAGTACCGGGAACGACACCACCGTCAGCACGAACGCAATCGCGGCATATCCGGCGCCGGCTGCCACGCCGGTCACGATCAGTGTGCGTCCCGCGGCTTGGCCGATCAGGCTGTCCGCGAAAGCAGCGAGCGACACCGGCGGCTCCGGGCCGAGCGTGGCGTCGTAGATTGCCTGCGCGGTCACCAGCCACAACCCGAGGATCAGCAGCAGCATGACGCCCAGCAGTGCGATGGCGCCGATCGCCCGGGACCGCAGGACCCCGAACCCGTCAAGCCAAGTGACCGACTGACCCGCCGCGCGCCGCCGGCTGATCTCGTAGAGACCGATCGCCGCGATGGGCCCGACAAGCGCGAAGCCCGAGGCCGCGGGGAAGATCAGGTGCAGCATGCCGCTACCCGCCGCCATTTCCGCGAAGATCAAGCCGGCCACGGGATAGATGATGCAGAGGAACAGCACGTCGGTGCGGTTTTCGACGAAATCCCGCCATCCCAGTCCCAACGCCTGCCACAGATCCACAAGGCCGATACGGCGCACCCGTGGCGCCGCCCGCTCCCGCGCATCGATGGACCAGTAATCCTCCGGCGTCGCCGTGCCGATGGCGCCGAAAGCGTCACGAAGTTTGTCGAATCCCCACACCGGGGGCATGCGAATCGCCATGTTCGCTCCTCCCTGCCTGATGCTCGCGAGCATTGACCATGGACGGCGTCGGCGCCCGGAACGGGGTCACACTATCACAGCCACACCCCCACGGCACGGCAATTCGCCGCGTCATGGCACGCCCCGATGGCCTCAGGCGCGACGGGCGTTCCAGAACAGCCCGTAGTCGCATTGCACGATGTCGGTGATGTCCTTGCGATAGGCCGTCTTGGGCCGCCAGAACCCGAGCGGGACGGTGGCGACCTCGTCGATCGCGGTGCGTTGCGCGGCGTCAAACGCGGCCTGGCGGCTGGCCGGATCGGCGGCCGACATCCAGGCATCGGCGTGCTTTTCCGCCTCGGGGCTGACGTACCAGCCGGCCCAGCCGCCCTCGGCCGGGCCGCGCGTGTAGTAGTTGACGGCCGGGTTGGCGAGCGAGAGGGCGGCGGCGCTGGTGTGGAACATGCTCCAGCCGCCCTTGTCGGGCGGCGCCTTGGAGTTGCGCCGTTGCAGCATGGTGCCGAAATCCATGTCGAGCAGTTCGACATTGAAGCCAAGCCGCCGCAGCAGGTCGGCCGAGATCTCGCCTTGGCTGGAGATGAAGTTGTAGTCGGTGGGGTTGATGATCACCACCTTCTCGCCGTTGTAGCCGGCGGCCTTCAGGTCCGCCCGCAGTTTGTCGAGGTTTTTCGGCCCCTTCATCATCGCCGCGCCGTATTCCGTCACCCCGGGCAGGCCGCACAGGAACATGGCGTAGCACTCGGCAAAGCCCTTTTCGTCATCGCCGTGGATGGCCCGCATGTAGTCGGACTGGGTGATGGCGCTCAGCACGATGCGGCGGATCGCCACGTTGTTGAACGGCGGGTGCAGGAAGTTGAAGCGCGCCACCGAGCTGAGCCCGAACGGGCTGGAATTGCGCACCACGATGTTGGGGTTCTTGCTGAGCTGCGGCACCAGGTCGAGCAGTGCGATCTCGTACCAGTCCACCTCGTTGTTCATCAGCGCTGCCGCCGCGGTGGCCTGGTCCGGGATGATCTTCCACTCCACCCGCTCGAAGTACGCCCGCTTGCCGCCCGAGGTCCATTCCGGCGCCTCGTCGCGTGGGACATAGGCGTCATTGCGCTGGTAGGCGACGCGGCTGCCGGAGACGAACTCGTTGGCGATGAACTTGTAGGGGCCGGAGCCCACCATCTCGGTCACCTGCTTGAACGGATCGGTCAGCGCCAGGCGTTCCGGCATGATGAACAGCGGGATGGGCGCGGGGTGGGCGAGCGCATCGATCACCACGCCCATGGGGCGCTTGAGGTAGATGATGAACGTGCGGTCGTCGGGTGCTTCCATCCGGTCGGTGAAGCTGATCAGGGCCTGGCCGAAGCTGTCGCGCGCGCCCCAGCGCTTGATGCTGGCGATGCAGTCCCGCCCGCGCACCGGTTCGCCGTCATGGAATTTCAGCCCGGCGCGCAGCTTGAAGGTCCAGACGCGAAGGTCATCCGAGACGGTGTGGCCCTCGACCATCTGGGGCTTCGGCTGGTTCTTGGCGTCAACCCCGTAGAGACAGTCGAACACCGCGAAGCCGTGGTCGATGGAGACGCCGGCGGTGCTGATGGTGGGGTCGATGAAGGAGAGGTTGGCGGAGGGGATGAAGCGCAGGGTGCGGGCCCGCATGTCCTGCGCGATCGCCGGCATCGGCAAGGCGGCTGCGGCTGCGGCTCGCAGGACGGTTCTGCGGCGCAATCCTGGGGTGCCGGTCGCGGTTTCTTTTGTCATTGGGTGTTCCTCCGTGCCGTCATTGCGGCTTGGCGGCGAGGCTAGCGGTGGCGGAAGGTTCCGGCAATCGGGCAACCCTGATGTGCGCCTTGCCAAGCGATGCGGGGGGCCACAAATTCCGGGGTGTTGGAGCGCCGACCTTTTTCTTGTTCCTGGAGAACTGCACTATGGCCGTGATCGATCGCATCGCCGCGTTCCACCCCGAGATGACGGAATGGCGGCGGGACTTCCACGCCCATCCCGAGATCGGGTTCGAGGAGGTGCGTACCGGCGGCATTGTGGCCGAGAAGCTGCGGTCCTGGGGGATCGAGGTGGAGCAGGGGTTCGGCAAGACCGGGGTGGTGGGTGTGATCCGGGGGCGGCCGGGAAATCGGAGCATCGGCCTGCGCGCCGATATGGATGCGCTGCCGATGCCGGAGTTGAACGCCTTCGCCCATCGCAGCATCTACGAAAACCGCATGCATGCCTGCGGCCATGACGGGCACACCACGATGCTGCTCGGCGCCGCGCGCTACCTGGCCGAGACGCGCAACTTCTCCGGCACGGTTCACCTGATTTTCCAGCCGGCCGAGGAGGGCCTGACCGGGGCGGCTGAAATGCTGCGTGACGGATTGTTCGAGAAATATCCGTGCGATCAGGTCTACGGCATCCACAATTCGTTCGACCTGCCGCTGGGCACGGCGGCAATCCGGCCTGGCACGGTGCTTGCCGCGGTGGACTACTTTACCCTCACCCTGACCGGCCGCAGCAGCCACGCCGCAGCGCCGCACCAGGGGCTCGATCCGCTGCCCTGCGCGGTGCAGGTGTATACCGCGTTGCAGAACCTGGTGAGCCGGCGGATGGACCCGCATGACACGGTGGTGCTGTCCATCGGGCAGTTCAACGCCGGCACATCGCAAATCGTGATCCCCGAAACCGTCGAAATGCGCGGCACCATCCGCACGCTGCGGCCCTCGGTGCGCAAGCAGATGGACGAGTTGTTCCACCAGACCGTGCAGGGCATCGCGGCGGCCCATGGGGTGGAGGTGACGCTGGACTACAAGCGCTCCTATCCGCCCACCATCAACACCGCCGAAGAGGCTTCGGCGTTCGAGGCGGCGGCGCGCGATGTGGTGGGGCCGGCGCTGATCAAGACCAACCTGCCCTCGCTGACCGCCGGGGAGGATTTCGCGTACTACCTGGAGAAGGCGCCGGGGGCATTCATGTTGCTGGGTCAGATGACGCCGGAGCATGGCAACGTGCCGGTTCACAACGGCCGCTACGACTTCAACGATGACCTGCTGCCGATTGGCGCCAGCTGCTTCGCCCGCCTGGTGGAGCAGCAACTCGGCGGCGAGTAGGCGTTGAATGCGGCGTGCTTGACAGCCGAAGGGTCGGAACGCAGCGTTCGTATACGAACAAATACGATGGTCCGCTCCGCCGCTGGCTCCCGGTGCGAGACGGGCTTCCCAGGGGCCGCAACCGGAGTAGACGCGATGGTCGTGCATGCAAAGCGGATATGGTCGGGTGCCGCGGCGGCCCTCTTCGGGGTGCTCGTCCTGATGGGAATGGCAGGGCAGGTTGCGGCCGCCGGCGTGCTGCCGGAAGCGCGGGCGGCGCTGCCGGAGGCGGTTCGGGCGGCCGGCGTGCTGAAGGTGGCGACATCGCTCCAATGGCCGCCCTTCGGCTACAAGACCGATGCCGGCGAGATGGAGGGGATTGATATCCGCCTCCTCAATGTCCTGGCCGAGAAGCTGGGCCTGAAGCTCGAAATGGATGACGTGAAGTTCCCGGTCATCGTGCCGGGCGTCACCAACGGGCGCTACAACGTCGGCATGAACCAGATCGCCATCACCGCGGATCGCGCCAAGGTGGTGGATTTCGTGCCCTATCTGAAGTCCGGCTTCAGCCTGCTGGTGCGCCGAGGCTCCACTGACCTCGATATCAACAACCTGTGCGGCCATACCCTGGTGCTGACGCAGGGCAGCGGGCAGATCCCGGTGGCCGAGAAGCTTTCCGCCGCATGCGTGGCGGCCGGCAAGAAGGAAATCACCTTCCAGTTCTACCCCAACAGCGCCGACACCTATCTCGCGCTGGCCAATGGTCGGGGCGATGGCTTCATCGTGGGGCAGGCTTCGGGCGTCTATATCGCCAAGGGCAACCCCAGGCTCGCGATGACCACGAGTGTGTTGGCGGACTCCCTGTCGATCTCGGGCATCGTGGTGGCCAAGGGCAACGTGGCGTTGCAGAACGCCTTGCTGATGGCGATGGAAAGTGCGGTTGCCGATGGCAGCTACATGAAGATCATGACTGAGTTCGGGGTGCCGGACGGCGCGCTGACGGCGGCCGAGATGCGGCAGAACGCGAAGCAGTAGGCCGCATTGACCGTGCACGACGGCGCCGGGCTTCCGCGCGATATGGCGCAGGCGCCGGAGGTTCTTGCCCCGGCGCATGTCGGGCGCTGGTTCGGCGTTCTGTTCGTGGGGCTCATTGGCGCCTGGATTCTGCATCAACTGCTCACCAATCCCGGCTTCCAGTGGTTGGTGGTGGCGCAGTTCATGCTCGATCGCCGGGTGCTGGCGGGCATCGGGATGACGCTCGAACTGACGGTGCTGGTGATGCTCATCGGCGCGGTGCTGGGCATCGTGGTGGCGGTGATGCGGCTTTCGGCCGATCCGTTGCTGGGGCTGTGCGCGCACGCCTTTGTCTGGTTTTTTCGCGGCACGCCGGTGCTGATCCAGTTGGTGTTCTGGTACAATCTGGCGTCGCTGTTTCCCGAGCTTTCGATCGGGATTCCGTTTGGCGGGCCGAAATTCTATGAGATTTCGGCCACCGTCGCGATTTCCTCGTTCACCGCGGCGCTGCTCGGGCTGGGGTTGAACGAGGGCGCCTATATGGCCGAGATCATCCGCGCCGGGCTGCTGTCGGTCGATCCGGGCCAGGGCGAGGCCTCGAAGGCGCTCGGCCATCGGCCGTTCCAGACCTTCCGGGTGATCGTGCTGCCGCAGGCGATGAAGGCCATCGTGCCGCCCACCGGCAACCAGGTGATCGGGATGCTCAAGTATACCTCGATTGCTAGCGTGGTTTCCTTGCAGGAATTGATGCATTCCGTGGAGGACATCTACAACCGGAACTTCGAGACCATCCCGCTGCTGATCGTGGCGGCCCTTTGGTATCTCATCCTGGTGACGATCCTGTCGGTCGGGCAGGCCTATATCGAGAAATACTACTCGCGGGGCTGGACCAATTCCGCCCCGGCGGCGGCTTGAGGGTGGCGATGGCATGTCGATAGCAATGCCGGCCGCGCCCCTCGTGCGCATCATCAACGTGTGGAAGCGCCGTGGCCAGAACCTCGTCCTGAAGGGCGTCGACCTTGATGCCGGGCGTGGCCAGGTGGTGTGCCTGCTCGGCCCCTCGGGCGCCGGCAAGAGCACGCTGCTGCGCTGCATCAACGCGCTCGAAGTGGCAGATCGCGGCACGGTGGAGGTGGATGGCGCCATCATCGGGTGCGCGATGAAGGACGGCAAACTCTACCGGATGCGGGAAAGCGAAGTCAGCCGGCAGCGGGCCGATATCGGCATGGTGTTCCAGAACTTCAATTTGTTCCCCCACATGTCGGTGATGGACAACATCACCGACGCCCCGATGCGGGTGCGCGGCGAAAGCCGGGCGGTGGCGCGGGACCGGGCGCAGGACCTGCTCGGCCGGGTGGGGCTCGCCCACAAGGCCGACAGCTTCCCGCGTCATCTTTCGGGCGGCCAGCAGCAGCGCATCGCAATCGCGCGGGCGCTGGCGATGTCGCCCAAGCTGATGCTGTTTGACGAGCCGACTTCCGCGCTGGACCCGCATCTGGTCGGCGAGGTGCTCGATGTGATCAAGGACCTGGCCGCGACGGGGATGACGATGATCATCGTGACGCACGAGGTGCAGTTTGCCCGCGAGATCGCCGATGTGGCGGCGATCATGGCGAATGGCGTGATTATCGAGGCGGGAGAGGCGAAGGAGGTGCTGACCCAGCCGTCGCACCCGATCTCGCGCGCCTTCCTCGCGCGATCGTTGCGGGAGGGCCATTGAGATGGATTGGCTGGTGGTGGTGGATGTGCAGCCGGTGTTCCTGAACGCCGACAGCCCGTGGTTCTCGCCGATGCTGCCCGAGGCGGTGGGGCGGATTGCGGAACTGGTGCCGTTGTTCGGCGAGCGGGTGCTGTTCACCCGGTTTGTGCCGCCCGACGAGGTGACCGGAAGCTGGAAGCCGTACTACGAGAAGTGGGACTTCGCGTATCGACCGGAGGCGCGGGACTTGTGGGACGTGGCGGCGCCCTGGACCGGGCGGCGCAGCGTGGCGAGCCATCGCTTTTCCAAGTGGGAGGTCCTGCGGCCGCTGCTGGGCGCTGATCCGCATGTGGTGATGTGCGGGGTGTCCACCGATTGCTGCGTGATGTCGACCGCGCTGGCCGCGGTGGATGACGGCGCGCATCTGCGCCTGGTGGCGGACGCCTGCGCCGCCAAGGATGACGAGATCCATCAGCGGTCGCTGGCGATCCTCGCCAGCCGGGCGCCGCAGTTGGTGATCACGACAACGGCTGTGGAACGGCAGCGGCGATAGCGCCGCGCCAGGCATTTTGACAGGAGCATTTCGGTGAGCAAACACATGCATCTCGGTCTGTTGATGACCGGCGCCGGCAGCCACGTGGGCGGCTGGCGCATGCCGGATGCCCAGTTCGGCGCCGAGAATTTCGAACTCCTGCGCCATCTGGCGGTGGCGGCGGAGCGCGGCAAGCTCGATTTCCTGTTCGTCGCTGATGCGGTCAACACCGGGCTCGATGCGCATCCCGGTATGATGGTGCGGCTCGAACCGCTCACCCTGCTCGCTGCCCTGGCCATGTGCACCAGCCGCATCGGCCTCGGCGCCACCGTTTCGACAACCTACTCCGAACCCTACAACGTCGCCCGCGCCTTCGCCTCCATCGACCATCTCAGCCACGGGCGCGCGGCATGGAACGTGGTGACCGGTTCCAGCCCCGATGCGGCGCCGAATTTTGGGCGCGACAAGCACCCGCCGCATTCCGAGCGCTACGCCATGGCCTCCGAATACCTCCAGGTGGTGAAGGGGCTATGGGATAGCTGGGAGGACGGCGCCATCGTCGGCGACAAGGCCTCGGGCATGTTTGCCGACCCGGCGAAGCTGCATGTGCTGAACCATGTCGGCCCGCACTACAGCGTGAAGGGCCCGCTCAACATCACCCGGCCGCCGCAGGGGTATCCGGTGATCATGCAGGCCGGCGCGTCCGACGTCGGCAAGGATTTCGCGGCCGAGACGGCGGATGTGGTGTTCACCACCCAGCAGGACATGGGCGAGGCGATCGCGTTCCGCGCGGATTTGCGCCGGCGCTGTGAGGCGGCGGGGCGGCCGGCTGACGCGGTGAAGGTGCTGCCCGGGGTGACGGTGGTGGTGGGCGACAGCGCGCAGGACGCCAAGAAGCGGATCGCGCAGTTGGCGGAACTGGTGGACCCGGTGGCGGCGATGCGCGTGTTGTCCGATCGTATCGGCCATGATTTGTCGGCTTACCCGCTGGACGAACCGCTGCCGGACCTTGGCGAATCCTCCATGATGCAGGGCCATGCGAAAGTGCTCACCTCGGCGGCGCGTCGACACGGCATGACGTTGCGCGAACTGCGCGATTTCACCAGCGCCGGCACCGGGCACCGGGTTGCCTACGGCACGCCGGAAATGATCGCCGACGATTTCGAGGAATGGTTCACCAAGGGCGCCGCCGACGGCTTCGTGGTGAAAACCTGCCACCTGCCGGCCCCGTTCGACGAATTCATCGATCGGGTGGTGCCCATCCTGCGTCAGCGCGGGCTGTTCCGGGCCGAGTACGAAGGCACCACCCTGCGGGACCATCTCGGCCTCGCCCGCCCGCCCCATCCGGCCGCCCGCGGGGCGTGACGGGCCGCTACGGGGTGAAGTGGCGCGTGCTTGCCGCGTTGGCGGCAACCTCCGCCGGGGTGAGATGTTGCCGCTTGCGGCCGAACGCCTCGTAGAGCCGGATCTGGTCAGCGGCGTGGGGTGAGGCGGTGCCGTCCGGCGCGACGAAGCCGCTTTGTCCTGGCGGGGTGACGTCATCGAAGGTGACCCCGCCGGCGCCGAAGATCACCAGGTTGTTCTCCGTGCCGCGGTTCATGAAGCTGGCGATTTCGGGCGCCGCGTCCGGCGTGGTCATCGGGATGCCCATGAAATCGGTGGCACGGAACCGTGTGCGCGGCGCCGGTGGCGCGCGCCAGGCGGCGGGGTTGTCACCCTGCGATGCGACCAGGCTGGCCCAGGCGGCTTCGATGGCGGCGCGCATCACCTCGGCGGGCGTGCGCCCGGCGAGGAAATCGTGGGTGGCCGGCACGCCGGGGCGGGGGCCGCCGAGGATATTCACCAGCGCCTTCACGCCGGGATTGATATTGGGGCTTTGCAGCGGCGGCGGGTCGGCCGGCGGATGGGTGGCGGCGTAGGCCTCCACTTCACGAGCCGGCAGGTCCCGCCCGAACACAGCGCGCACCAGCAGCGGCAGCAGGGTCTGGAACAATGCCCTTGCCGGGCCGTCGCCGCGCCGGTCCCAGTCCTGCAGCAAAGTAGTGGCGGGATGGCCGGCGGCGGCGGCGAGGAGCAGCGGGATGAGGCTGCGCGCGTTGAGGTCGGGGAAGGACGTGCGGTTGACGATGTCCCACATCGCATCCGCGCCCAGGCGGGCATCACCGGCGAGGATATCGATGATTTCGCTGACGCGGTCAGCGGCGCCCCAGATGAAGGTATCGGTGTTGTCGTGGTCGGCCGAGACCTTGTTGTTCCAGTTGGCCACGAAGCCCTGGGCGGGATTGAGGATTTTCGGGTTCCAGGCGAAGGGGTGGAAACCCTGCCACTCCATGCTGCCGTCACCGGCGGCGGGCAGGCGGATATCCTGGGTATCCGGCCGCTGCGGATAGCGGCCCATCAGGGCATAGCCGATGTTGCCGGCCTGGTCGGCGTAGTAGAAATTCACGCTGATGGCGATGCGTTCGCAGTGGCCGAGGAATTCCTCCGGCGTGTGCGCGTGCATCAGGCCGATCCAGCCGAGCAGGGACTCTACCTCCCGCCCGGCCCAGCTGCGCCGCTTGGCGTAGGCGGTGTGCTGCGCTGCGTCGAACAGCACGACATGGCCGTGCAGCGTGGCGAACACCTCGATTGCCACATCGGCCTCGCCACGCACGGCGATGGTCTCGGTGCGCCGCGCCATGGTGTGCCAGGCGCCGGCGTGGCGGTAGCGATGCGGATCGGCGGGATCGAGTTCCTCCTGGTAGAGGTCGACAACCTTGCCGGGGCCGGCGGTGCTGCCCCAGGCGATGTGGCCGTTGGTGCCGAACAGCAGCGCCGGATAGCCGTACGGCGTGTTGCCGACCACATCCCAGCCCGGCATATGCAGGCCGACGCCCCAGACATAGGATGGGTTGAACCAGCCGAATTGCGGGCCGTTGAGCAGCATGGTGCTGCCTTCGGCGGTGCGGCTGGGGCCGAGCACCCAGACATTGCTCGCCATCGGCGCCGCATCGGGCAGCAGGCCGCGCTGGCGGAGCGAGGCTTCGCGCAACACCCTCGCGCGGGCCGCCAGCGAGAGCGGTTTGGGGTCGCGATGGGGGAAGCTGCGCGGGATTTGTCCGGCCGGGCGGTCCGCCTCGGGGATGGTGGTGGGTGCCAGCGGGTCATTGCGCCACTTCAGCTGGTCGAAGATGGCCCGCGCCTTCAGGGCGCCATGCATCTCCACCAGTTCATCGCGCAGCGCGAGGTTCACCAGTTCGGAGTTGGTATCGGAGAAGCGGTTGGCCAGCGAGCCGATCCAGAGCATCGCCACATCTGCATCGGTGAATGGCACGGGTTCGAAGGCGTAGTGCGTGTAGTCGCGCGGCAGCAGCGTTGCGCGGGCGGCCAGCACCTCGGCGAGGCGCGCGTTGAAGCCGGCGGCGTAGCCGGCGAAGACGTCGCGGTCGGCGGGGGGCAGCGCGTCCAACTGGGCCTGGATGCTCGCGGGGTCATAATTGGCACGAACGGCCTGGTCGTGGCCGAGATAGCCGCGGCCGAGCACCTCGCTGACGCGGCCGGTGAATGCGCGGCGGGCCATGTCGATCTGGAACAGCCGATCTTCCGCCAGTGCGAAGCCGAAGCCCCAATAGAGGTCACGAATGGTGCTGGCGAACACGTGGGGCACGCCCCATTCGTCACGGCTGATGCTGACCACGCTCACTCCTTCCGATTGCGACCGCCCTTGAACCGGCGCCGTGCGCATGCGGAAACCTAGAGGGACAGCTGCCCGGTGCGCAACGGTGCGCCGGCGTTTCGCGGCAGGGAAGAAGCGCGGTGCGGGACGGTTCCTGGCACGGCAGACTAACGACAAACGAAATCTGGCTCACCTATGCTGCCCGAGGGCGAAAAAATTCCGGATTTTCATTTAATGTGTGAAATTTATCACGAATGGTTGTATCCGCTCAAGCCACGGCAAAACAGCAAGGCAGGGCAGGGGAATTCGATTTTGGATATGCCACGTGCGCGTCTCATTCGATTAGGGTTACATGATTGCGTTATTATGACGATTACGTTGACGCGCGCATCAAGTCAGGGCGCGTACGTATATCGCGTGCGCTGGCATTTCACCGACGCGTCTTTCGCTTGCCAGAATATCTGATGGTATGTTGAAATCGTAGTCATCGAGGGAGGGGGGGAGCGGTTGATGCCGCGCCCAGGGCCCTTGTGAGAGTGACCGGACCTGGTTCCAGCGGTGGCCATCCTGCCAAGCGAGGATTGGGGTCTATTCATTCTCGCTCAACCGAACGACTGCGCCCGGACACGTTAGGGCGCGGCGATTTCCAGCCAGTGTTTTGACTGAAGGCGAGACAGCATACCTGCCAGACCAGACATCACAGCGTTTTGCGTGGAGAGACATCAATATGGACAACGATCCTCGGGGCCTTCGTGGTCATACTGGTCCACCTCGGAAGTTGCTTGTTGTTGACGATAATGTCCTGCTTGCCGGTGCTACAGCATTGTTCGCGCAGTCCATCGGATTTGACGTGCTGACACTGAACAGCTCCGACCGGGCGATCGAGACGTTTCTTTCGTTTTGCCCTGATTTCGTCATTCTGGACCTCATGTTGCCTGCGAAGGATGGCCTGGCGGTGTTGCAGGAGATCCTCACCACCGGGTCCTCCGCCCGGATCATCCTGACCTCCGGCCTGCCGGATATTCGCCAACGGCTGGCCGCCCGGGTGCCGTCCGCCGCGCCGCCACATGTCACGGTGTTGCGCAAGCCGTACTGCCTGGATGACTTGTTGGCGGTCCTGCGCGGGGGCGAGATCGGTGTGGATCAGCATGCCATGGTGTCTTGAGATCGTGGCTGCGGGTCCGCCGATCGCGCTGGATGGGTCGGATCGATTTCCAGGGTCGGGGAGTGCCCGATAGCCGATGAGTATCGTCGAGAAGCTGTATCTGAGCCCGCGGCATTTCCAGCCGGGTACTTTGAATGCCTACCTTCTTGCGGCGGTCATCGTCGCCATCGGAACCGCGATACGCATGGTGCTGGGGACAACGCTGCCTGGCACGCAGTTCGTCACGTTGTTCCCCGCGGTGATCGCGAGCACGGTGATTTGCGGGGTGGCGGCCGGGGTGTTCGCGGTGCTGATGGCCTTGCTATGCGCGTTGTTTTTCATCATGCCGCCGCAATATTCTTTCGAGTTGGACAACATCCAGGAGGTCTACGCGCTTGCCGCGTTCATGTCCGTGGCCGCACTCGATGTCGCGATCGTCGGCGCCATGCGGGCGGCCGTCGAGCGGTCTCGCAGCCTCAATCGGCAGCTTTTGGCGCTCAACCGGACCCTCACCTCGGTGTTCGAGGCAAATCCCGACGCCATTCTTGTGACCGATGGGCATGATCGGGTGATGGCCGCGAACCAGCGCGCGGCTGCCATGTTCAGGATGCAGCGCGACGCGCTGATCGGCGCACCGATCACCACCCTGATGCCGGAGCGTTTGCGCAGCCGCCACCAGGAACACCTGGCCGGCGTCATGGCGGATCCGGCGCCGCGCGAGATGGGCGTGGGGCAGGAGCTGTTCGGCCTGCGCGGTGACGGCACGGAGTTCCCGGTGGATATCCAGATCGGCCCGATCGACATTGCCGGCAGGGTTCACGCGATCGCCATCGTGCGCGACCTCACCGAGCAAAAGGCGCTCCATGCGGAGCTTGCCGAGCGGCGCGAGCAGATGGCAGTGCTTGAGGAGCGCCAGCGCTCCGCCGAGGAACTGCGCGTCTGGGCCAACGCGTTCAACTACGCGGCCATCGGCATGGCGATCGCCGATCCCGACGCCCAGCACGTCCGCGCCGTCAATCCGGCCTTCGCGGCCGACCACGGCATGACCATCGCGGAAGCACTCGCGGTACCCGTGCTCCAGATCTACCCCGAGGCGGACTGGCCGCATATCCGCCTGAAGATACGCGAAGCCGACGACATCGGGCATGTGACATTCAAGGCCCGTCACCTGCGCAAGGACGGGTCGAGCTTTCCGGTGCAGATGGATGTCGCGACCATCCGCAATGCCCAGGGCGCCATCATCTACCGCGTCGCCACCGCGCGGGACATCACCGCTAGCGAGAAGGCCGAGGAGATCCTTCGGCACGCCACCAAGATGGACGCGATCACCGCGCTGACCGGCGGGATGGCGCATGATTTCAACAATCTCCTCGGCGTCATCATCCTCAACCTCGATTTCTCCCAGCGCCTGCTGCCGGAGGACCACCCGGTCCGCCGGCTGGTGCAGGATGCGCTGACATCGGCGCGGAGCGGGGCCGATCTGATCCGCAGCCTGCTCGCCTTCGCTCGCCGCCAGCCGCTCAATCCTGCATGGGTGCTGCCCAACGCGCTGCTGTCCGACCTGCTTCGGCTGCTGTCGCGCATGGTGGGCGAGAATATCGAGATCGTTCTCGATCTGGCGCCGGATATCTGGCCGGTGGTGGTTGATCCGTCACAGCTTGAGGCCAGCATCGCCAACCTGATCGCCAATGCGCGCGATGCGATGCCGAACGGCGGGCGGGTGACCGTCGCGACCAGCAATCAGCATCTCGATGCGGACCACGCCTGGCTCAATCCGGCGGTGAAACCGGGTGACTATGTGATGATCATCGTATCGGACACCGGCGTGGGGATGACGGCGGAGGTGAAGGCGAAGGTGTTCGATCCGTTTTTCACCACCAAGGAACTTGGCAAGGGCACCGGCCTGGGGCTGAGCATGGTGCTGGGCTTTGTGAACCAGTCGGGCGGGCATGTCAGCATGCAGAGCGAACCCGGCGTGGGAACCACCGTCCAGTTGTATCTGCCGCGGGCGGTGGAGATCGCCGGCGCGGACACCGCGGCGGCCTCCGCCCTGCCGGGGGCACCACAGGCCGGCAATGGCGAGAACGTGCTGGTCGTCGAGGACAATGCGGCGATGCGGCGCGCGGTGGTGGACCATCTCGTGCACCTCGACTACCGCACCATCGAGGTGGATGACGCGGCGGCGGCGCTCACCGCACTGGAGCATGGCGGGATCGACCTGATGCTGACCGACATCATGATGCCGGGCACGATGGATGGCTATGCGCTAGCCGAACAGGTGCGCGCGCGCTGGCCGGCGGTGAAGGTGCTGCTCACCACCGGGTTCGCGGGGGCCGCAGCCGGTGACATGCGGCGCCGGATGGACGGGCCGGCGATTCTCACCAAGCCGTACGGCATCGAGCAGCTTTCCGCCGCGTTGAGCGAAGCCCTGGGCGCGCGAGCCCATGGCCAGCGCGCCGACGCGGATGCGCCTCAGAGGTAGCGGTCGCCGGCGCCCACGAGGTTGAGCGGGGTTTCGCCCCGCAGGGCCCGGCGGCAATTTTCCGCGGCCCGCCGCAGCCCGGCCGGGCGTGTGGCGCTCACCGAGGCCGAGTTGTGCGGGGAGCCGATCACGTTGGGCAGGTCCATGAAGGGGTGGTTCATCGCGAAGCGGCCGTGGCGCACCGGCTCGATCCACCAGGCGTCGATGCAGGCGGTGAACTGCGGGTGGGACTGGAGATGCGCGAAAAGGGCCGCCTCGTCGATGATTTCGCCGCGGGCGAGATTGATCAGGATGGCGTCCGGCTTCATGCGTTGCAGTTCGCGGGCGCCGATGAGGGTCTCGGTGGCGCGGGTCAGCGGCGTGCTGATGACGAGCACGTCGGCGTTGGCGAGCAGGTCATCAAGGCGATCGGGGGTGGCGATCCAATCGACCTCGGCATCGGTGCTGCCGCGGCGGTTGATGGCATGGATCTGCATTCCGAAGGCGCGCAACAGACGGGCGGTCGCGACGCCGATGGCGCCGAACCCGAGCACGCCGCAGACCGCGCCGTGCAGCATGCGGTTGGAGGCCTGCTGGTTGAAGGCGCCCTGTGCGAGGTTTTTGTGCTCGACAATCAGGCGCTTGGCGGCCGCCAGCGCCATCGCCACGGCGTGTTCGGCCATCGGCTCGGCATAGGCGCCGGCGTTGCTGGCGACGGGGACGCCTTCGGGAAGGTCCCCCATGGGGATGAAATCGATCCCGGCCGGCATGAACTGGATGAGCCTGGCGTTGGCGAGCAGGGCCGCTTCGCCGGGGCGCAGTTCGCGGGCGGTGTTGGCGGCGAAGAGCACGTCGGCGCCGCGCAGCGCATCGGCGCGGGCGGTATCGTCGCAGTCGGCGAGATAGGTGATGTCACCGGCATCGGCGATGGCGGCGGCAACGATGGCACGATCGGCGGCATTGAGCGGAAAGCTGACGACGAGGGTTCCGGGCATCGGGGCGCTCCAGTGACGGTTTGAGGGCCGTACGCGGCCAGCGCGCGATATCACCATTCATGGGGGTGCGTGTCACCACCAGCCAGGGCGCCCACGGCCTCGCGAAGCTCCCGGCAGCGGGCCAGCGCGTGCTCCGCCGGCATGTTGGTGAACCCGAGGACCAGCGCGTTGTGCCGCCCTGGGCCGATGGCATGGCGGGACAGCGCCTGCACGGTGATGCCGTGCCGCCGGGCGGCCTCGGCCCACGCGATGTCGGGCGTGCCGCCCTTGATATGGGCAATGATGTGCATTCCGCCGTCGCGCGGGGCGATGTCGAGCGTGTCCGCGAAAATGGCATGAAGGCCCTCGGTCAACGCCTGCCGGCGGGCCCGGTAGAGCGTGCGCATGCGGCGCAGGTGTTTGGCGAAATGGCCCTCGCGCATGAAGCGCGCCACGATGCGTTGCGCCATAGTGGCCTGCCCGGCGCCGTGCACCGCCATGGCCGAGCGCACCCGCGCGCGCAGCCGTTCGGGCAGGACCATGTAGCCAAGCCGCAACGCCGGAAACAGCGTCTTGCTGAAGGTACCGACGTAGATGACGTGCTGGCCGCCATCGAGGCTTTTCAGGGCGGGAAGCAGGCGGCCGGTGTAGTGGAATTCGCCGTCATAGTCGTCCTCGATGATCCAGGTGTCGTTCGCGGCGGCCCATGCCAGCAGCGCCAGGCGCCGTGGCAACGCCAGAGTGGTGCCGGTCGGGCTGTGGTGGGACGGGGTGACAATGGCGAGGCGGGCATCGGGCGCGGCGGCGATACCCTCGGCGACTCGCATGCCGGCGTCATCCACCGCCACCGGCACGATGCGCCCCGGCGATGCGGCAACGGCGTGGCGGGCGGGGAGATAGCCGGGGTCCTCCAGCAATACCCTGTCGCCCTCGCGCAGGAGGAGCGGCAGCAGCACGGCAAGCGCGCCCTGGTAGCCGCTGGTCACCACCACATCCTGCCAGTCGCATGCGATGCCGCGCGCGAGGGCCAGGTATTGCGCGATCGCCAGGCGCAGGTCGGGATGGCCGGCGGGGTCGGGGTGGGCAAGGTCCACCTCGCCGAGGCGGCGGCCCTCGCTGCTCGAGATCCGTGCCCATAATTTGCGCGGAAAGGCATCGAAGGCCGGCACGCCGAGGGCGAAGGAACCGGCGGCCGCGGTGGGAGCGGTGATGGGCGCGGTGCTGTGGGCCGGTGCCCGGATCGGCGGAATCGCGGTGCCCCGCAGGGCCGGGAGTTCGGGCGAGACAACGGTGCCGGCCTGGCCGCGCCGCGTGAGATAGCCCTCGGAGGCGAGCAACTGGTAGGCCTCCTCCACCGTACCGCGGGCGGCACCCAGGCGGCTGGCCAGGCCACGCGCGGAGGGCACCCGGTCACCTGGCTTCAACGTGCCGGCGGCGAGGGCGGCACGAAACTGGTCATATATCTGGCGGTACACCGGGGCCGCGCCGTGGCGGTCAATGATGAGGTCACGTGGTGGGATCATGGCCTACCTAATAATGCTGATCTTGGCCGTTTCCGATGGACATGCCGTGGATAACATCGTCCGGTCAATTCCCCACGGAGGCACTCCCGATGACCGGGCAACGGCTGCACTATGATCGTATCGCCCCGCAGGCGCGGGCGGCGCTGCTGGGTGTCGAGGCCTATCTGCGTGGCAGCGGGCTGGACCAGACCATCATCGAGTTGGTGAAGCTGCGGGCCTCGCAAATCAATCGCTGCGGGTTTTGCCTGGATATGCACAGCAAGGCCGCGCGGCAGTTCGGTGAAACCGAACAGCGCATCTACGTGCTGGATGGCTGGCGGGAGTCCACCCTGTATACGCCGCGCGAGCAGGCGGCCCTGGCCTGGACGGAGGCGCTGACCAACCTGCCGGAGGCCGGCGCGCCGGACAGCGTGTACGAGGCGATGCAAGCCCAATTCACCGAGAAGGAGATCGTCGACATCACAGTGCTGGTGGCGCAGATCAACGCCTGGAACCGCATCGCCATCGCGTTCCGCATGCAGCATCCGGCGGCGGCATGAGTTCGGCGTTGGCGGCGGCCACGCGGTGAGCACGATCCTGCGGCTGGATTGCAGCCCGGCCGGCGCGGCGGCGCAGAGCGCTCGTGCGGCCGATCTGCTGGTGGATCGGCTGCTTCTGGGCGCGCCGGCCACCACCGTTCGGCGGCGCGAGCTTGGGGTTGCGCCGCCGCCCTGGGCCGATATGGCGTTCGTGTGCGGCATGTTCGCTGTCGGCCAACCGGGGGCGGCCGATCTTTCCGGCATCGCGGTATCGGAAGCGCTGATCGGCGAACTGGAAGCCACCGACGTGCTGGTGATCGCCACACCGATGCACAACTTCACCGTGCCGGCGCCGCTCAAGGCGTGGATTGACCAGGTCGTCCGCATCGGGCGCACCTTCCGGTCAACCCCGCAGGGCAAGGTCGGGCTGCTGCGCGATCGTCCCGCGCATGTGGTGGTTGCCTGTGGCGGCTATCTCGGCCCGCCGCCGCGCCAGCCGGATTTCCTCTCGCCGTACCTGCGCCACGTGCTGGCAACCATCGGCATCCATGACGTGCGGTTCCACATGCTGGAGGGCCTCGGCCGCGGCGATGCTGCACGCGAGGCGGCAATGACGGGCTTTCGCGAGGCGATCGCGGCGATCGGCGCGTAGGACACCATCTGGCCGCGGCACCAGTGCGCAATGTAGAGTGCGATGGCGAAAATTCCTGACCTTTCCTGACGTGTGTTGCCCTTTCGATCGGCGCACGTACTGCCACACGGGAACGTGAAGGCGGCGCTCTGGATGCGGAAATTGCGAGGCTCAGGCGCACACGGCTTGCGCGGCTGGCGATTTGCCGGGAGCAGGCGCCGCGGCACGTTTCCCTAACATTGGTGAACACTTCTCCGCGAAAGAAATAGCCATGAACGGGTTGCGCGCGTCCCCAGATCAGCAAGCCGCCGAGCCGTTCTCCGACAGCCGCCGCCGTACCCGCAGCAGAGTGATCAAGTCGGCGAAAATCCTGTTCGCCGGCTCGGTGATCGATTGCGTGGTGCAGGACGTCTCGGTGGGCGGTGCGAAAGTGCGCACGCCGACACCGGTGGCGGTGCCCGAAAAAGTGGTCCTGCAAGTCCTCGGCGGCGCCGCGTTCTCCGCCACGCGCCGGTGGTCCCGCGGGCTGCAGATCGGGTTCGACTTCGAGGACGTAACGCCGCTGGACGGCCATGCGGGGGTTCAGGCGGCCACCGCGCTGGATGCGCTGCCGTCGAAGGGCCTGGCGCGGGCGATGGAGGTGCTGGAGCGCGCCGGGTTTTTTGACGATCCGGACCTACACGAGGCAGCCAGGCAGGCCGAGGCGGCGTATTCGCGGTTCGAGACGGCGCTGCGGTCCCGAGTGCATGCGAAGTCATCGTGATGAACAGCTTGGGCGAATTCATGCGGTGCACTTGGTTCGCCATGCCATCGGCTCGGTACGGGGGTGCCAGGCGGGCGGGCAATCGGGACAATAAAAACAAAACGCTGGTACACGCGGCTTGCCAGTCAGTCACGGGTGAATTCGCCGTGAAAAATGATCCGCATTCGTCGCAGCCGATTGACGTATAGCCCCGAGGGAATATCTCATCTTCTAAGACCGGGCCATTTCGCAGTGCCCGCATCCTTGGGACGACCACTTGATCAGTGAAAACTGTCTAGCAGCAGGCCAACGGGGCGGAGGGCGGTTGACGGAGTGGATGTGTCCCGCCGGATTTCGTGCGACGATTTTAGTAATACTATCAGTATTATTATGACTCCCGTCCGACGCATGTGGGCGGACTTCAAAGCCCTGCGCGGCCCGCTGGCAATTGCGATTTGTGTGATCGTTGCGCTTGGGAGTCCGGTGGTGTGGTACTACCGCGACCGTATCGCGACCGACGCGGAAGCCCGCGCCACCGCCGAACTGCGCACCGAGGCGGAACGCAGCGCTGACCTGCTGGAGCGCCGCTCGCTGCGCTACGAGGCGTTGCAAGGCCTTGCCGCCATCGTGACCGCGGCCGACAGCGCGATCAAGGCCGGTGGCAGCATCGGCGGCGCCATGGCGCTGGACGAATTGCGCGCCAATCTGGCGCTGGATCGCCACGAGATCGCCTATGTCACCGGCATGGACTCGCGTGGCCGCGTGCTGTGGTCCACCGATCAGATTGTCGAGATATCGGCCGACCTGTCCAATGAGGAGCATGTCCGCGCCATCATCTCCGGACCCGCGCACGCCACCGTGGGCGCGCCGAGCGTCGGCAGGATGTCCCGCGTTCTGGCATTCCGGCTCTCCAAGGGGGTCTACGGCAAGGATGGTGCGCTGGTGGGGATCAACACCCTGTCCGTCGATCCAATGCAGATCACCCGCCTGATCCTGCCGGCCGGCACCGGCGCCGGGCAGTTCAGCGCCATATTGCGGGCGGACGGCCTGCTGCTTGGCACATCGCGCGCCGCGCTCACGGGGCTGCCGCTGCCGGCCGAGGTGCTTGCGGCAACGCTGAAGGGCGGCACCGCGATGGCCAAGGTCCGGCTGGACGATGGAACGCCGTATCGCGTGGCGCTGCGCCGCGCCGACCCCTTCGATCTCATCGCGCTGGTGGGCCACACGGAGGCGTCCTTCGATGCCAGCAGCGCCGTGGCGCACTACGATATCGCGATCGTCGGGATCATCGGTTTCCTGCTGCTGACCCTGGTCATCATCACGGGCGCGTTCGCGGCACATCGCCGCGCCGAGGTTGAACGCTATGCGCGCCTGGAGGCCGAAGCCGGGATGGCCAAGGTCCGCCAGGTCACGGACAACCTTCAGGACATGGTGATCCTCTGGGAGGAAACCGGCCCGGGCAATCGCCGGTTCACCTTTGTCTCGCCGTCCTGCCAGGAGTTTCTCGGCGTGCCCGCCAGCGCGTTGATGGCGGACAACACGCTGTATCGGTACCACCCGGCCGACGTCGGCCTGGTGCGCGAGCGAATGGCGGACCTGCGGCTGGGCAACACGCTGCCCTACTCGGAGGTCCGCCTGGTGCGCCCCGATGCCTCGGTGATCTGGGTTGAAGCTTCATCTGACAATATCTCGGCCGGCCCTGGCGAGCGGCGCGAATACATCACCTGCCTGCACGACATCACCGAGCGCAAG
>CAIMWH010000219.1 GCA_903845065.1 uncultured Rhodospirillales bacterium
GCAATCCTTCCCGCCTATGATCCCGACGGGTGGCCACAGTCCACATGATGATCATCCAATAGGGCCTCGACAACCCTTTGGAATCACATCAGACCGTGGTCATCCAACCCATTCTGATGGCGTTCTCAGACAGCCTCTCAGGAAGCCGGGCTCTGCCCGGTCCCGCCAGTTCCGTTGCGCGCCTTCGCGCGACAGGCCAAGCCCCTGGACCTTAAACCATAGGGTCCAGGGGCCTAGCGTTGCCTTAGGCTGACTTCAGCACATGAATAACCCGGCTCGCGATCATCTCGCGCACCTTCGCCCCATACGCCGCCATATGCGGCGCCGCGCCATGGGCCTTCAGGTCCTCCATGGTTTCCCACTTCTCGATCACCACGAACGTATCCGGCCCATACGCCGTCTGGATCGCGCCGGCGCCCTCGGCGTCGATCGCCGGGCCGTATTCGATGCAGCCCTTTTCGGCGTGCACCGCCGGCATGTTGGCGTGGAACGCCTCGAGAATGGTGGCGCGGTTGCCCGGCTTGGCGGTGATGATGGCGAGGACGTGAATCATGGGGTTTTCCCTCCGTGTTGACCGGGCGAGGATAGGCCGGCACCCGGCTCGGGGAAAGGCGCCGGGTCGCGGAAGCGGGTCAGCACGTTGGTGGTGAGTTGGAAGAGATTGTTGTCGAAGCCGTTCCAGGCCAGCGAGCCGGCATAGGCGATGGAGCCGGTGGAAAATACCGCGCCGCCATGGCCGGTTTCGAAGAAGGTGATGTCGGCGTGGATGTCAGGGTTGATCACCGCATCCGTCGCGCCGTGCGGAATCAGCACCTCCTCGGCGACCAGTTCGTAGGTGTTCGAGTGGTTCTCGCTGCGCGCCACGACGAGCGCGTGGGCGGGCGTGCCGAGGGCGCAGTCCGCGGCGTCAATCTCCAGGCCCGCGGCGCCGCCTTGCAGGATGCCGAAATTGCCGATGAGGCCGTCCGGGATATCCGCGAACATCCAGGCGGCACGGTGATCGGACGCATCGGCGGTGCGGCGGTAGTAGCTGCACTTGTCGAAGCCCTGGCTGATGAAGCCGACGCCGACCAGGCGCTGCGGGGCGCGCATGTTGCGGCGCCACAGGCCGCCGTATTCGCCGGTGAAGCTGTGGAAGGCCTCGCCGGGTTCGGTGTCCCAGGCGCGCACGCCGCCCTCGGCACGGCGGACTTCGATCACGCCGTCGCGGGTGGGGTGATGGGCGATGCGCCAGTAGAAGCCGTTGCCGCCCATGTACATCAGGCGGCCGCCACGGCGGAGATAAATCTCGAAGGCGTCCAGCATGTCCTTCGAATCGTATTCGGGGTGCGAGCCGGTGAGGATCACCTGGTACGGCGCGAGGAGGTCCTGGCCGTGCTTATGGAGGTCTTCCTCGGTGATGACGTCATAGTCGCCGCCGAGTTTCTCCAGCCAGTCGATGATGAAAAGATCGAGGTTGAAGTTCCAGTGGCGGCCGGTGGGGCGGAAATTCTGCAGCGGGCGGTGGCGGCTGGAATAGGACACGCCGGAGCCGTCGGAATGGCGGTCATAGGTGGAGATGCCCATTTCGGGGAATTCCACCAGCAGGGCGTCGATGTGGTCCATCACGGTGGCGCGGCCCTGGTAGCGCTCGGTGAGGGTGGAGAGGAAGCGGCCGCGGTTGTTGAGGTAGACGGTGTAGGTGGCGGTGGAGGCGAGGAAGGCGGTTTTCGAGCGGGCAGTGCCACGGGGCGGGACGACGAAGAACGGCACCCAGTGGTCGGCATCGGGGGTGGTGAGGTGGGCGGCGTAGATGCCTGAGCGGAGGCCGTCGGGGATGGTGAAGCTGAAATCCTCGGCCCAGCAGGCATCGACGAGATCGGTGTCGTGGAAATGGATGGCGCCGTACTGGTGCGGGGCGTGGGTCCAGTTGGTCTCGCTGCCGTCCCAGTTATGGCCGCGCATGGCGCGGGTGGGCAGGTTGATGATGGCGCCGTGCAGGCGGTGGGGGCCGAGGTCGGTGATGGTTTCGGTGGGGATGCCGATGGAGAAATCCCAGGCGGCGACCAGGGTTTGCGCCAGCGGAGCCGCGAGTGGCGTGGTGGCGAGCATGGCGATGCCGGCGCGTTCGAGCGCGGCGGCAGCCAGGCGCGGGCTGTCGATGCGGCCGTTGAAGTGATGGCTGAACCGCAGGCCGCCCCAGGGCGATGGGTCGTCAGTGGCGCCGGCGGACCAGGCGGCGAAGGTGAAGGGCTGCGAGGGTGCTTGGTGGCGGGCGGTGCCATGGACCAACACCGGGTCGGCGGGGTGGAAATCGTGGTCGGCGCGGGGTTCCTGGTAGAGCGTGACGGTGCCGGCGGCCGCGTCATGCACGGCAGCGATGAAGCACCAGCGGCGGGCAAGCAGGGGCACCCCGGTGGAGAGCGCCGGCGCGCCGCCCATCCGCAGGGCGAGCGCACCGTCCGCGCCGATTTCGAGGCCGAAGCCGGATTGGGTGGCTTCGCACCATGTCCCCATGATGGCCTGGCGGCCCTTGTCGGGGGTGGTGGGGTAGAGCCAGCCGCACAGCGTGAAGCTGCCGCTGGTGGGGATGGCGGGATGGGCGGCGACTGCGGCGGCACCGCCGATAGGGATGGGCTGGTGGCGGCCAGTGTGGGGGCCGTTGCAGGCGGCGTCGACGGGTTCGGGGGCGAAGGGCGTGGCCAGCGGCCCGGCCTCGGGCTGCTTGAGGCGGACGATGCGGACGTCGTAGGCGTCGGTGTCGATGCAACTCACCTTGAAGCGGACCGTTTCGCCGGGGCCGGCACTCCAGCGGTCGCAATAGCCCATCACGCGTTTCATTGGCGTTCTCCGTTCCGGGTCAGGTCACAGGGCATTCTTCGCCGGCGTGCGCGCTCCAGCGCTCGCGGAAGATATGCCACTCGGCCTCGGCAAGATCAGTGAACACCATGTTGGTACGCTGCGGCGGC
This sequence comes from uncultured Rhodospirillales bacterium, assembly GCA_903845065.1. Classification (GTDB taxonomy): domain Bacteria; phylum Pseudomonadota; class Alphaproteobacteria; order Acetobacterales; family Acetobacteraceae; genus CAIYPH01. Next base: position 2,949 of record CAIMWH010000219.1, read on the forward strand.
TTGCCCGGTTCCATCATCGCCAGCGTCCAGCGTTCGCCGGCGCGGTCGATCAGCAGAACATGGAACGGGCCGGGACGCGGCGCGCGCAGGATGTTAAGGAGGTATTGCAGATCCGGGCTGTGCTCGCCGAACGGATTGGCCTTGAACTCGCGTGCCAGGTCGAGCCTGGCCTTGTCGAAGCGGTACATCCCAGCCCCTCTGCCGAACCGATACGGATTGAACGGCAGACCGCGGCGGGCCGCAAGCCCGGTTCAGCCGTAGCGTTCTTCGCCCCAGGGATCGCCATTGTTGTGGTAACCGCGGGTTTCCCAGAATCCAGGCTGATCGGTGATGGAGAACTCGATCCGCCGCACCCACTTGGCCGACTTCCACAGATAGAGCCGGGGGATCAGCACCCGCACCGGGCCGCCGTGCTGGCGGCTGATGGCCTCGCCTTCCCAGCGATGCACCAGCATGACGTCGGGCTGGTCGAACTGGTCGAGCCGGACATTGGTGGTGTAGCCGTCGACGGCGTGAAAGATGACGTGGCGGGCCTTGTCGGACACCTCGACCATCTCGATCAGCGCCCGCGCGGACACGCCTTCCCAGCGGTTATCGTAGCGCGACCACTGGGTGACGCAGTGCATGTCCGACGTGCTTTCCGCCATCGGCAGCGCCATGAATTCATCGAGGCGCAGGCTCAGCGGGCGGCGCACGGCACCGTCGATATCGAGGCGGAAGCGGCGGGCATCGACGATGGGTTGCACGCCGAGATCGAGCACCGGCCAGTCACGCACCAAGCGCTGGCCCGGAGGAAGGCGCTCGGTTTCGGGATCGGCGGTGGTGCCGGTCAGCAGGCGGCCGTCGGCGGCCCAGCGTTGCTTGGCGCGGATCAGTTTGTCGTTGGGCTGGCCGCTATCCTCAACCATGCCAGGGGGACTACCGTGCCGCCTTGGCCAGCGCGAATTGCAGGCCCTTCATCGACCATCCGAGTTCGGCATGGGCCGAGGTGCAGGAAATCTCGGCGTTGAGGTGGAAGCGGTAGAAAGCGTAGTCCTTCGGGTCGACCGACAATTTCTGATCGGGGCGCGAGGCCTTCAGGGTGAGCAACGCCTTGCGGAAGCCATCATGGTCGATCTGGAACTTGAAAGTCCGGTAGCCCGTCCATGGGCGTTCATCGGTGAACGCACTCCCGGGCAGCGGATGGGCCCAGGGGCCGTCGGCACGCAGCGGGGTGTTCATCATGAAGCTATGGGAATTGACGTCATAGCCGGTCATTGGGCGCGACTTGGCGGCATTGCCAAGGGAAAACAGCCAGATGCCGTTGGAGATGCGGGTGCCGCTGGTCTGGTCGACGAACTCCACATCGGCTGTAACGTAGGCGAGACTGCCCTTGCGCACCTCGGCCACCGCGGTGGGCACTTGCAGGTCGAGCGAGATGTTGAGCGCCCCGTCGGTGGCGATGAACGGATATGGCTTGCTTGCGGGTGGGAAGGTGTACTGCGGCGTCGCCATGATTTTTTCGCAGGCGCCGTGCTTTTCGATGTCGCCGGAGTTGACGTAGGCGCCGACTTCGTCGCCCGATATCTGCACTGTGGTGCTGCCGCGTGCGTCGGCGAAGCCGAACTGGCTGTCGCGCCGCTGGGCGGCATGCAATCCCGTGCGCTCGCCGGCATCCCAGGTCACCGGCACCGTCCGGCCATCAGGGCGCTCCGGGTTCTTCTGCCACAGCACCATCTGGAACACGCCGATTCCAGCCCGCTCCTTGCCGGCGGCGGGGTGTACCATGTCATGGCTGATGCCGCTCAGCGTGGGTTGGCGGAATATCACCTCCGTTGGTGGCTGCTGCGCTACTGCGGCGTTCAAACTGCCGGCGGTCAGCGCCGCCAGGGTGAACAGCGCGCGGGTGAACGTGTACTTCGTCGTCGAGCCCATCGCACACCTCATCAGTGAGAAAGCATCAGCCCCGGTCACGCATCAGCCGCGCCTTGTCGCGTGCCCAGTCGCGGTCGGCGATGGCGTGGCGTTTGTCGGCTTTGTTGCGGCCGGCGCCGAGGCCGAGTTGGACCTTGGCCATGCCGCGTGGATTGAAGTGGATATCGAGCGGCACCAGCGTCATCCCGTCGCGCGCGATGGAGCTGAACAGGCGCTTCATTTCCTTGCTCTTCACCAGCAGCTTGCGCGGCGCGCGGGCCTCGAAGCGGGAGAGCACGCCGCCCTGGTATTCCGGGATGTAGCAGTTGAAGAGGTAGAGTTCCCCTTCCCGCTCGCCGGCCCAGGCCTCGGTCAGCGTCGCGCGGCCGGCGCGGAGGCTTTTGACCTCCGGGCCGAGCAGCACGATACCGGCTTCAAGGGTTTCCTTGATGGTGTAGTCGAAGCGTGCCTTGCGGTTCTGGGCCGCAATGCCGTGGCTGATCAGGCTCGACTTCTTCTTTGCAACCGCGGCGTTCATGGAACCTTCAGTTCAAAAGTCCCGCATGGGACATCGCGGCCCGCACCCGGGCGCGGGTGGCCTCGGCGGGGGGCGCGAGCGGCAGGCGGACGTGTTCGCTGGTGAGGCCGAGCAGGGAGGCGGCGTATTTCACCGGGCCGGGGCTGGTTTCGCTGAACAGCGCATCGTGCAGCGGCACCAGGCGTTCCTGGATGGCCATCGCCTCGGCGATTTTGCCGGCGTTCCACAGCGCATGCATCTCGGCGCACAGGCGCGGCGCTATATTGCCGGTGACCGAAATGCAGCCGTGGCCGCCGACCGCGAGGAAGGCGAGCGCCGTGTGATCCTCGCCGGAGAACTGCAGGAAATCATCCCCGCAGGCGGTCCGGGTATGATAGGGGCGCACCAAGTTGGCGGTCGCGTCCTTCACGCCGATGATGTTCTTGTGCTTGGCCAGCCGGCCCATGGTTTCGGGCGTCATGTCGACCACCGAGCGCGGCGGGATGTTGTAGATGATGATGGGAATATCCACCGCGTCGGCGATGGTGGAATAGTGCAGGTACATCCCTTCCTGCGTCGGCTTGTTGTAGTAGGGCGTGACGATCAGCACCATGTCCGCGCCCGCCGCCTTGGCATGGCGCGTCATGTCCAGCGCCTCGGCGGTGGAGTTGGAGCCGGTGCCGGCCATCACCGGGACGCGCCCCTTGGCGACCTCGACGGTGATTTCCACCACGCGCTTGTGCTCGGCGTGGCTCAGTGTCGGCGACTCGCCGGTGGTGCCGGTCGGCACCACGCACTGGGTGCCTTCCTTGATTTGCCAGTCGACGAACTCGGCGAGTTTTTTCTCGTCAACCGATCCGTCCGCACGCATGGGCGTGATCAGCGCAACGAGAGACCCTTTGAGCATCGCGACTTCCTCCGGTGAATGGCGCGTTAAGCCTCTCAAGGTAGGCCGGTGGGGGATGCACCGCAAGGCGACGCGCGTTACAACAGGGCATGTCTCTTATCCGCCGCCTCGTTGTGCTGTGCGCCCTCGCTGTCCCGCTGCCGGCTCTGGCCGCCGCGCCCGATCCGTCGACGCTGGATGTGATGGCGCAGGTCCGTGCCGATCGCTGGCCCGAGGCGGCCGCGGCTGCGGTGCGCTATGCCGATCCGATCGTCAGCAAGCTCGTCACCTATTACCGGCTGCTGGCGCCCAATGCGGCGAGCACGCAGGAAATCGCCAGCTTCATGGCGACCAACCCGGATTGGCCGCAGCAGGCGAGCCTGGCACGCCGGCGGGACGAGGCGCTGGCCGGGGAGCCGGATGATACCGTGCTGACCGCCGAATGTGGCCGCGAGGCGCCGCGCGCCACCGCCGCCCTTCTCCATTGCGCCGATCGGTTCACTGCCATCGGCCGCACCGAGGATGCCGCCCGCATGGCGCGGCGGGCCTGGGTGAGCGGAGTGCTCGATCCGGCGTGGGAGCAGCGCTTCCTGCATGAATACGGCCAGCGCCTGACCGCGGCCGACCAGACCGAGCGCTTCGAGCGGATCGCCACCCAGGACATGCCGCCGCGGCAGAGCGAGGCGGGGCGGCAGATGGATGCCACCCTCGCCCGCCAGCTCGCCCGGCTGCCGGCCGGCGAGCGCAAGATGGCCGAGGCACGGCTCGCCCTGCGGCGGGACGATCCCACCGCCCCTGCCCTGCTGGCCGGTCTGGGTGCCGTGGCGGACAGCGATCCGGCGCTATTCCTTGACCATGCCACCGGCCTACGCCGGGCCGGGCAGGATGAGGCGGCGGTGGCGCTGTGGCTCGCCAAGGGCGGTGCCGCGGAGAAGGCCGCCGGGGCGCTGAGGACGACGTTCTGGGGCGAGCGCAACCTGCTGTCGCGCCGCCGCCTGCGCCAGGGTGACGCGGCCGGGGCCTATGCGCTGGCCGCCGGACATGCCCAATCCAATGTGGAGGCGGCGATCGATGCCGAGTTCCTCGCCGGGTTCATCGCGCTGCGCAAACTGAACGACCCCACAAGGGCGCTCGGCCATTTCCAGCGCCTCGCCAGCCTGTCGGGCGCCGCCATCACACAAGGGCGCGCGTGGTACTGGATCGGCCGTGCAGAGGATCAGGCCGGGTTCGGGCCCGCCGCGCGTGACGCCTACCTGCGGGCGGCGGCGTGGCCGAACAGCTTCTATGGCCAGCTTGCGGCACTGCGCGCCGGGGAAAGCCCGAAAGTGCTGGCCGCCCGTATCACCGCGACCTCCGATCCGCCGGTCGACCCATCCCGCGCGCTCGATCTCGCCGGTCGGGACCTGGCGCGGGCGGCGGCGTATCTGGCCGGCTGGGGCGAGACCCGGCGGGCGCAGACCTTCCTGCTGCGGCTCGACGAAATCGCGCCCGACCATGCCGACCGCGTGCTGATCGCCCGCCTCGCCACCGGGCTCGGCATGCCCGAGACCGCCATTGCCCTGGCACGACGGGCCGGACGGGATGGCCTGATCCTGCTCGATGCCGGGTGGCCGCAGCCGGTCAGCCCGCCGCCGGCGGTCAGCCCGGAGCCGGCGCTGGTGCTTGGCATCATCCGCCAGGAGAGCAGCTTCGACACCACCACCACCAGCCCGGTTGGCGCGCGCGGGCTGATGCAGCTGATGCCGGCAACCGCCGCGCAAACCGCCCGCAAGCTCGGGCTCGCAGCCTCGATCCCGGCGCTGGTGCTCGATCCCGGCTACAACATGCGCCTGGGCTCGGCCTACCTGCGGGACCTGCTGGACCAGCTTGACGCGACGCCGCTGGCGGTGGCCGCGTACAACGCCGGGCCCGGCCGGGTGAACGAATGGATCGGCACCAACGGCGACCCGCGGCTCCCCGATGTCGACATGATCGACTGGATCGAGCAGATCCCGTTCAGCGAAACCCGCAACTACGTGCAGCGGGTGATCGAGAACCAGGTGATCTATCGCGCCCGGCGCGGCGAGACCAAGCCGCACCCGATGGTGGCGTGGCTGAAATGACCGCGATGACCCCGGCACGCTTCCTCGCCAGCGGCTTCGGCAGTGGGCTGATCGGGCCGGCGCCCGGAACCATGGGCTCGTTCGTCGCGCTGCTGATGGGCTGGGCGATGCTGGAATTTGCGCCGCCGCTGCTGCCCATCGCCGCCGCGCTGTTCTACCTGATCGGGCTGTGGGCGGTGCGGGCGTGCGGCGCCGAGGAGGACCCGGGCTGGGTGGTGATCGACGAATTCGTCGGCATGTGGATCGCGATGCTGCCGCTGGCCGCGCCGTCGCCGGTCGGGCTCGGGGTGGCGTTCGTGCTGTTTCGGGTGTTCGACATCGTGAAGCCCGGCCCGATCCGCACCGCCGAGCGCATGGGCGGGGCGCAGGGGGTGATGGCGGATGACGTGGTGGCCGGGGCGGTGGCGGCGCTGCTGTTGTTCATGGCGCGCACCGGCTGGCCGGCGATTTTCGACGCATCATGACCCAACCGCGCACGGTGATCGGCATCGAGGGGGACCGCTTCACCCGCAACGGGGTGCCCACCCATGCCGGGCGCAGCTTCCGTGGCACCGATATCTCGGGCCTGCTGTTCATCTCGCGAATGGCCAACGCCATCGTGGATGACCGCAACCAGACCACGCGGGGGGTTTGGGCGTATGGCGACGGAGCGTGGGACCCGGCGCGCAACACGTTCGAATTCGGTGCCGCCCTGCCCGCCTATCGCCGGCACGGGCTGGATGCGGTGGCGATCAACATGCAGGGCGGCTCGCCGCAGGGCTATAGCTGGAACCATCCGTGGAACTTCTCGGGCTTCGCGGCTGACGGCACGCCGCTGTCGGACACGCTGGGGCGGCTCGACCATGTGCTGGAGCGGGCGGACGAGGTGGGCATGACGGTCAATCTCGGGGTGTTCTATGGGGTGGCGGCACGGCGCCTGGTCAACGAGGCCGCGGTGGTGCGGGCGCTCGATGCCACCATCGCCCATGTGATGGCCGGCGGCTGGCGCAATGTGCTGATCGAGATCGGCAACGAGGTGGACAACCGCGCCTTCACCCATGACATCATCAAGCCCGCCCGCTGCGTGGAGTTGATCAACCGGGTGCGCGAGGCAACCTGGGGGCGGCTGAAGGTGAGCACCAGCTTCAACGGCGGCGTGGTGCCGCCCGAAGCGGTGATCGCGGCGAGCGACTATGTGCTGCTGCATGGCAACACGGTGGAGAGCCCGGCCGGCATCACCGCGATGGTGGACGCTGTCCGCGCCTCGCCGGGCTATCGCGGCCAGCCGATCCTGTTCAACGAGGACGACCACTACGGTTTTGATGCCGAGGACAACAACATGCTGGCCGCGGTGGCCGCTCGCGCCGGCTGGGGGTTGTTTGACTATCGCCGCATCCGCGAAGGCTTTGCCGACGGCTACCAGAGCCTGCCGGTGGACTGGGGCATCCGCTCCGAGCGCAAGCGCGGCTTTTTTCGTCTACTCGCCGAAATCACCGGGAACCCGCCGCCATGATCGATGACGCCATTCTCACCACCGCCGAGGCCCTGCTGGAGCGGTGCAAGGCCGCCGGCGTGATGGTGGCGACCGCCGAAAGCTGCACCGGCGGGCTGATCGCGGCGACGCTGACCGCCATTGCCGGGAGTTCGGCGGTGGTGGATCGTGGCTTCGTCACCTACTCCAACGAGGCGAAGTCCGATCTGGTCGGCGTGCCGGCGGCGCTGATCGAGGCGCATGGCGCGGTGAGCGAGCCGGTGGCGCGGGCCATGGCGGAGGGTGCGGTGGCGCGGTCACGGGCGGATATCGCGGTTTCCGTCACCGGGGTGGCCGGGCCGTCCGGCGGCAGTGCGGAAAAGCCGGTCGGGCTGGTTTGGTTCGGCTGCGCCCGGCGCGGCGGGCCGACGGTTTCGCTCCACCACGTGTTCCCCGGTGACCGCATGGCGATCCGCAAGGCAACCGTCGTCGAAGCGCTGCGGCTGGTCGGCGCGGCGATCTGAACCGGCCGGCTCAGTGCGCCTCGCCGCCGCCGCCAGACAAGGCGGGCCGGGCGAGCAGGAACGTGACCGGGACCACCACCAGAAAGGCCAGCGCCATCCACATCAGGGCATCGTCGTAGGCCAGCGTGAGGGCCTCTCGCATCACCATGCCGGCGAGTTTCTTCAACGCGGCCAGGTGCGCGGAACCTTCCTTGGCGGCCTGCAGGCCGTGCTCGATCTGGCTGAGGGTCTTCACCGCCGCCGCGCGTGACCAGGTGACCTGATCCTCCAGGTGGCGCAAATGCACCGCGGTGCGGTTGGTGGCGATGGTGTTGATGATGGCGAGGCCGAACGCGCCGCCGAGGTTGCGCATGAGGTTGTAGAGGCCGGAGGCGTTCTTCAACTGGGCCATGGGCAGCGTGCCGAGAGCAATCTGGTTGACCGGCAGCATGATGAACATCATCGAGAACCCGCGCAGCGCCTGCGGCCCCGCCATGTCCCAGAACGAGGATTGGCTGGTGAGCGAGGCCAGCCACCACAGCGAGCCGCCGCACATCAGCAGCCCCATCGCCAGCATCCGCCGCAGGTCCAGCACGCGCACCATGCGGGCGGCGACGGGAGCGGAGAGGAACATGAACATGCCGGTGACGAACATGTTCTCGCCGATCTCCAGCGAGTCGTAGCCGCGGACCCGGCCGAGGAACACCGGCACCACGTAGACCGAGCCGTAGAGCCCGATGCCGAGGATGAAGCTGAACAGCGAGCCGGCGGCGAAGTTGATGTTGGTGAAGGCGCGCAGTTCCACCAGCGGATCGCGCCGGTTGAGCATGCGCCAGAAGAAGGCGATGCCGGCGGCGGCGGCGATCAGGGTGAACACCACGATGGTGTCGTCCTGGAACCAGTCGTTCTTGTTGCCGTCCTCCAGCACGTATTCGAGCGAGCCGAGGAAGGAGGCCAGCAGCACGAGGCCGACATAGTCGAACCGGCGGGCGAGAGTGAAATCGGGACGATCGAGCCGCAGGAAGGTCCAGACGTTGAAGGCGACCATCAGGCCGACCGGCACGTTGATGAGGAACAGCCAGTGCCAGGACAATTGCTGGGTCAGCCAGCCGCCAAGCGTCGGCCCGATGGTGGGCGCCATGGTGGCGGTGAGGCCGATGAGGACGGAAATGCGCACCCGCTGGTCGGCGGCGAACATCAAATAGGAGGTGGCGAACACGGTGGGGATCATCGCGCCGCCGATAAAACCCTGGGCGGCGCGGAACAGGATCATCGCCTGCAGCGAGGTGGCCGAGGCGCACAGCAGAGAAAACAGTGTGAAGCCCAACGCCGAGACGGTGAACAGCACCCGCGTCGACAGCAGGCGGGACAGCCAGCCGGACAGCGGGATCATCACGATCTCGGCGATGAGGTAGCTGGTCTGCACCCAGGCCGCCTCGTCGGCGCTGGCGGACAGGCCGGCCTGGATATCGGCGATGGAGGCGGAGACGATCTGGATGTCCAGGATCGCCATGAACATCCCCAGCACCATGGACATGAACCCCACCCAGCCACGCCAGCCGAGTCTTACCCCCGTTTCCATGGTACTGCTCAGTGCGTGCCGAAGATGGAGCCGAGCAGGCCATGCCGCACCGCATCCGGGCCGCGGGTATCGACTTCGGCGGTAACCGAGAGGCCGGCGCGCAGCCACGCCGGGGCACGGCCCTGCGGTAGATCAAGCGCGACGCGGACGGGCACGCGCTGCACCACTTTGGTGAAGTTGCCGGTGGCGTTCTCGGGCGGCAGCAGGGAGAATAGCGCGCCGGTGGCCGGCGCGAAGCTGGCCACGGTGCCGGTGACGGGCGAGTTGGGGTCGATATCGGGCACCAGGGTCACGCGGTCCCCGGGGTGCATGCGGCGCAGCTGGGTTTCCTTGAAGTTCGCCACCACGAACAGCTTGGCCGGCGGCGGGGCAATGGCGATGAGTTGCTGGCCGGGCTGGACGTGCTGGCCGGTCTGCGCGGCGCGATTGCCGACGATGCCGTCGAACGGCGCGCGCACGATGGTGTTGGCGAGATTGCTTTCGGCCAGCCGTAACTGCGCCTCGGTGTTGCTCACCCGCGCTTCGGCCACCGCCGCCTGGGATTGCACCACGGCCAGCGCCTGCTCGCTCACCGCGCGCTGCGCCACCGCGAGGCCGAAGCCGGCCTCGGCCTTGCGGAACGCGGCGACGGCCTGGTCATTGGCCTGCCGCGAGGTCCAGCCAGCGCCGACCAGGGCGGCGGAACGGCCGGCATCGGCGTTGGCGCGGGTGAGTTCGGCCTGCGCCTGGTCGATCTGGGCGTCATTCTGTCCGAGCGCGGCGCGGGCCTGGGTGATCTGCCGGCGGGTGGCGAACAGGTTGGCGCGGGCCTCGTTGACGGCGGCCTCGGCCTGGTCGCGGCGGGCCTGCCAGTCCTTGGGATCAAGCGCGATCAGCGGGTCCCCGGCCTTCACCGCCTGGTTGTCGGCCACCAGGACGGCGGCGACGTCCCCATCGATGCGGGCGCCGAGGGTGGCGATGTCGCCCTGGATGTAGGCGTTGTCGGTGGTTTCGATGTAACGGGCCTCGGCGAACCACCAGCGGCCGACGACGGCGGCGGCGGCCAGCACCAGCACCGCGGCGCCGAGGCGCAGCACCTTGCCGGCGATGGGCGGGCGCGGGCGGGCCACGCTCTGGCTCACCGCGGTGATGGGTTCGGGATCATTGATGGCGTTCACGTCGGTGCTCCGGGCAGTGAACCGAACGGTTCAGTTTACTGGGCGGAGAATTGGGGCCGGGGTTGATCCACGTCAAGGCTAAACTGAACCGTTCAGTTCAGATATTTGATTGACGCGTGCGTCCTGTCGGAGTCAAATACATCATGTCCGAAACACTCGATCCCCCGTCCCATCCCGCGCATGAGGCCTCGCCGAAGCGGCAGGCCATTGTGAGCGCGGCTGCGAAGCTGTTCATGGCCAACGGCTATGGCTCGGTGAGCATGGACGCCATCGCGCGCGCCGCCGGGGTGTCAAAGGCGACGCTGTACGCCCATTTCGCCTCGAAGGACGCGTTGTTCGCCACCATCATCGGCGGCAAATGCGCCGCCATCGCGCTGGAGGGGGACACGTTCCTCACCGACGGCGAGGATATCGGCGTGGCACTAAACAAGATCGGCCGACACCTGATGCATTTCCTGGTGGCACCGGAAACCCAGGCGATGCTGCGGGTGGTGATCTCGGAAAGCGGGCGGTTCCCGGAACTTGGCGCGGCGTTCCTGCGCGCGGGGCCGGAGAAGTTCCTCGCCCGGTTACGCGAGTGGTTCGCGGCGCAGCATGAGGCCGGGCGGCTGGTTGTCCCCGACGCACAGATTGCCGCGGATCAGTTCAGCGCCCTGATGCGACCGCTGATGTTCCTGCGCGCCATGGTGGCGGTGCCGCCGTCGCCCACGGAGGCGGAAATCGCCACGACCGTGGATGCGGCCGTGACGACGTTCCTGCGGGCGTTCAAGCCGAACAGCTAGAGGGTCTGGTTCTTGCCCCTGGGCGTCTTGCGGTAGGCCACCACATCGTCCTTGGTGATGAAGCCTTTGCTGTCCTTGTCGATGGCAGCGAAATTCTTCGTCACGGCGCGCATCTTGGCGGTTTTCGCCTGGGCCAGCGTCAGCTTGCCGTCATGCGAGATGTTGGCGGTATCGAAGCGCTGGTCGAACGTCGGGCGCTTCGGCTTGACGGCCGGCTTGGCGGGGGCTGCTTGCGTGGTGGCGGCGGGACCTGCGGCCGCCGGAGCCGTGGTGGCGGCGGGCGCGGTGATCGGCGCCGCCGTTACCGGGGTAGTCGGCGCGGTCTGGGCCAGCACGGGCCCAGCCAGCAAGGCGAGAGAGAGGGCGGACACGACAACGCGCATAGTGCGAATCCCTGGAAATGACGCGGCGAGTCTAGCCGAAACATTCCCTATCGGATGTATATTCTTCGTCATGGCCGCCCCTCTGCGCCGGAACGACCTTCCTACGGACCGGCCGCGACCACCGCACGGATCACCGCGAGCGCCTCTTCGATCTGCGCCGGGGAAACGTCGAGATGGGTGCAGGCCCGGCCGCGATACTTGGTGTTGACCGAGAAGCCGACGCCGTGGGCGCGGGCGCGCAGGTTGAGCGTGGTGGCATCGAGGCCGGTGCCGGTGGTGTCGAAGAACACCAGGTTGGTCTCGGGGTGCTCGACGGTGATGCCCGGGATCTGGGCGAGGCCGCGGGCCAGCGCCTTGGCGTTCACATGATCCTCGGCGAGGCGGTCCACGTTGTGGTCAAGCGCGTAGATGCAGGCCGCGGCGCAGATGCCGCCCTGGCGCATCGAGCCGCCCATGCGCTGCTTCCAACGCCACGCCTGCCCGATGAATTCGCGCGAGCCGCACAGCACCGCGCCGAGCGGGGCGCCGAGGCCCTTGGTGAAATCGAGCCACACGCTATCGAACCCGGCCACCATGTCGGACGGCGCGATGCCGGCGGCGACGGTGGCGTTGGTGAGGCGGGCGCCGTCCATGTGGGTGGCGAGGCCCTGGGAATGGGCGAAATCGGCGATGGCGTTCAGGGTATCGAGCGCCCAGACGGTGCCACCGCCGCTGTTGGCGGTCTGCTCCACTTCCACCAGCGCCTGCGGCGGGGCGTAGCGGGTGTGCGGGCGGATCGCCTCGCGCAGGGCATCGAGACTGAACTGGCCGCGCGGACCCTGCAGGCCGGTGATCTGGGCGCCGGCGAGGGCAGCGGCGCCGCTGCCTTCGCTGGTAAGGATATGGGCGCTCTCATGGGCGAGGATTTCATCGCCGGGGCGGCAATGGGTGAGGATGGCAACCTGGTTGCACATGGTGCCGGAGGGCATGAAAACCGCGGCTTCCTTGCCGAGGAAGGCGGCCATGCGTTCGCATAGTTCATTGGCGGTGGGATCGGTGCCGCCCTGCTCGTCCCCGACCTCGGCCTCCATCATCGCCGCCTTCATTGCCGCACTCGGCTTGGTCTGCGTGTCCGAATAGAGATTGACGCGCATGGGCGGCAGGCCGGCGGGCTGGGGGGTCGGGGCGAAGGACATCAGCAATCTCCTGGCATAGGCATCAAAAGGGGGGCAACCGAGGCGGCACAAGAGCAGCATGCGGGCGGCCGCACCAGCCCCCGCCCGCCGGTGGCCGGCCCGCGCGGATCAGATATCGGCGCCGACATAGCCGAGTCGTCCGATCAGGATGATCGGCCCGGTGGGCACGCCGGTGGGGGAGCCGCCCTCGGGTTCCAAGGTGACCTGGATGACCACATCGGCGTTCGGCTGGAACCGGCCGCCCGGGATCACCAGTTGCCGGCCCGGTTCATGCGGCAGCACCGCCAGGCTGGTCGGGGCCGCGGCGCCGGGCACCACGGCCCAGACATGGAACGCCCGTCCGGCCGGGGATTGCAGTTGCCGCCCGGTGGTGGCCGGCAGCCAGGTGAACCGCATGTTGCCGCGCGGATCGATTTCGACCAGCACGCCGGGCAGATTGCGGTCATTGCCAAGCACCGTCATCAGCCGTGGCGGCTCGGGCTTGGGAAAGAACGCGAAGGCCGCGAGGCCGATCACACCGATGGTGGCAATCACCGCCCAGCCCAGCCACAGCCAGCCGAGTTGCCGGCGCCGCCGCAGCTTCAGCACCTCGGCCGGGGCGATGCGGGCCTCCACCCGGTCCCACACGTTGGGCGGGGGCGACTCGGGGCGTGCCAATATGGCGATGGGGGCGAGGCGCGCCTCCCACGTGGTGACGTCGGCGCGCCACGCGGGGTCCGCCGCCAGGGCCACCACCACGCGGGTGGCGGTTGCGGTATCGAGGGTGCCGAGCACGTATTCGGCCGCCATCGCGCTGCGCTGGGCCGAATCGGTGGGCAGGCCGGCGAGGCTCGGCCCGGTGCTGGCCTGGATCGCGGCGCGGTGCCCGCTCATGGCAGCGCGGCCTGGAGGGCGGCCAGGCCGCGGCGCAGGGCCGATCGCACGCCAGCCTCCGGTGCCTCGATGCGGGCAGCCAGTTCGGGGAACGAAAACCCGTGGACATAGGCCAGCACGATGCCACGCCGGCATGCCGGGTCCAGCGCCATCAGCCCATCACGCAGGGCGCGGCCGGCGTCACTCGCCAGCATCGCGTCGAGCGCATCGGGATCAATTGCCGTTTCGGCCAGCGTGGTGTCCTCGGAGGGAATTTCGCGACCACGCGCACGGGCGGCCTGCAACGCGGCATGGCGCACGATGGCGGTCAGCCAAGCATCGCCGGCGATGAGGCTGGGTTGGAAATGCCGCGCCTGCTCCCACACCGTGATGAACGCCACCTGGAGCACGTCGGCCGCGAGATTGCGGTCCCGCAGCATGGCCACCGCCACGCCGAACAGGCGGGTGGACTGGCGCACATAGATCGCCCGCAACGCCGCGCGGTCACCTTGCGATACCTTGGCCAGGAGTTCGGCCACATCGCCATCGGTGGCAGCGCGGGTGCCGCTCACCTCAGGCCTCGGCCGGCTTGGCCATCGCCGTGACCGGCGGCGGGCCGTAGACCACCCGGGCGCGGACCAGGAAGGCGTTGACCATGCGCTTGACCGCCTCGTGGAACACCACACCGATGGCGGCCTGCAGGATGCGGCTGCGGAATTCGAAATCGACGAAGAAATCGACCTTGCAACCCATCGGGTCCGGCGCGAAATCCCAGTGGTTGTTGAGATAGCGGAAGGGGCCCTTCTCGTAGGCCACCGTGACCCGGTGCGGGCGATCCAGCGTCACCCGGCTGGTGAAGCTTTCGCGGAACGGGCCGAAGCCGATGGTGAGGTCACAGATCGCCGTGGTGTCGGTCTTGTTGCGCACGCGGGCGCCGACGCACCAGGGCAGGAACTGCGGGTAGCGCCCCATGTCGGCCACCAGGTCGAACAATTGGCCGGGCGTGTAGGGAACCGCGCGGGACTCGGCGTGGGTCGGCATCAGGCGGCCGCGCGGGCGGCCCGCAATGCCGCGAAATCGGCATCGGCGTGGTACGAACTGCGGGTGAGCGGGGTGGCGGACACCAGCAGGAAGCCCTTGGCACGGGCCAGGGCGGCGTAGTCGGCGAAGGTTTCGGGGGGGACGAACTCCACCACCGCGGCGTGCTTCACCGTGGGCTGGAGGTATTGGCCGATGGTGAGAAAGTCGACATCGGCGATCCGCAGGTCATCCATCACCTGGGCGAGTTCCATCCGCGCCTCACCGAAGCCGACCATCAGGCCGGATTTGGTGAAGATGGCGGGATTGAGCCGCTTCACTGTATCGAGCAGGCGGAGGGACTGGAAGTAGCGGGCGCCGGGCCGGATGGTGGGGTAGAGGCGGGGCACGGTTTCCAGGTTGTGATTGAACACGTCGGGCGCGGCTTCGGCCATCACCTCGGCGCCGCCGGGCTTGCGCAGGAAATCCGGGGTCAGCACCTCGATGGTGGTGCCGGGGGCGTGGTTGCGAATGGCACGGATCACCGCGGCGAAATGGGCGGCGCCGCCGTCGGCCAGGTCGTCGCGATCGACCGAGGTGATCACCACGTGGCGCAGACCGAGCTTCGCCACGGCATCGGCGACGCGGGCGGGCTCGGTGGCATCGAGCGGATCGGGATGGCCGGTGCGCACGTTGCAGAACGCGCAGGCGCGGGTGCAGGTCTCGCCCATGATCATCATGGTGGCGTGGCGCTGGGACCAGCACTCGCCAATGTTCGGGCAGGCGGCTTCCTCGCACACGGTGGCGAGCTTGTTGCCGCGCATCAACTCCCGGGTTTCATGGTACACGGGATGATTGGGCGCCTTAACCCGGATCCAGGCGGGCTTGCGCTGGATCGGGTTGTCCGGGCGGTTGGCCTTTTCGGGATGCCGCGCGGCGCGGTGATCCACGATGATCCGGGTGGTGGTCATGGCCTAGAAGTGGATGACCCGCCCGTAGGCGTCAAGCACGGCCTCGTGCATCGATTCAGAAATGGTGGGATGCGGAAACACCGTGTGCATCAGTTCCGCCTCGGTGGTCTCCAGCGTGCGGGCGATGACGTAGCCCTGGATCATTTCGGTAACTTCGGCGCCGATCATGTGGGCGCCGAGCATGGCGCCGGTCTTGGCATCGAACACGGTTTTGACCATGCCCTCGGGTTCGCCCATGGCGATGGCCTTGCCGTTGCCGATGAAGGGGAAGTGGCCGACCTTCACGGTGTAGCCGGCCGCCTTCGCCTTGGCCTCGGTGAGGCCGACGGAGGCCACTTGCGGGCGGCAATAGGTGCAGCCGGGGATGTTGGACCAGTCGATGGGATGCACGTCCTTCACGCCGGCAATTTTCTCCACGCAGACCACGCCCTCGTGGCTGGCCTTGTGGGCGAGCCAGGGCGGGCCGGCGAGGTCCCCGATGGCATAAACACCAGGCTCGCCGGTGCGGCACCACTCGTCGATCACCACATGGGTGCGATCGACCTTCACCTTGGTGCCTTCGAGGCCAAGGCCCTCGACATTGCCGACGATGCCGACCGCGGAGATCACCCGGTCCACCGTGATATCCTGCGTCTTGCCGACGGCCTCGACGGTGACGGTCACGCTGTCGGCACCCTTCTTCGCGCCCTTCACCGTGGCGGAGGTGATGATCTTCATGCCCTGCTTTTCGAACGCCTTGCGGGCGGCGGCGGAGATTTCCTCGTCCTCAACCGGCAGCACGCGCTCCATCATTTCCACCACCGTCACCTCGGCGCCGAGGCCGCGGTAGAAGCTGGCGAATTCGATGCCGATGGCGCCGGAGCCGATCACCAGCAGGGACTTCGGCATCGCGGTGGGAACCATGGCACCCTTGTAAGACCAGATCAGCTTCTCGTCGGCTTCCATGCCGGGGATCTGCCGGGCGCGGGCGCCGGTGGCGAGAATGATGTGGGGCGCCTTGAGCGTGGCGACCGGCTTGCCGTCCTTTTCCACCGCAAGCGTGTGCGGGCCGGCGAGTTTGCCGCTGCCGTCGAACACCGTCACCTTGTTCTTCTTCAGCAGGTGGGCGACGCCGGAGGAGAGTTGCTTCGCGACCCCGCGCGAGCGCTTGACGATGGCGGCGAGGTCGAAGCGGATATTGTCGGCCGCGAACCCGTAGTCCTTCAGGTTGTGCAGCAGGTGGTTGATTTCCGACGAGCGCAGCAGCGCCTTGGTGGGGATGCAGCCCCAGTTGAGGCAGATGCCGCCGAGATGCTCGCGCTCCACCAACGCGGTTTTCATGCCGAGTTGCGCCGCGCGAATGGCCGAAACATAGCCGCCGGGGCCACCGCCGAGGACGATCAGGTCAAAGGATTGGTCGGCCATGGCGAATGCTCCTGGGCAGTCTGGGTAGAGAAGAAAGCCGAAGGATTCACCACAGAGGCACAGAGACACGGAGAAGCAAGGCAAGAGAGATAAATTTTCTTCTCTGTGTCTCTGTGCCTCTGTGGTGGACCTTTCTTACTTGTCGGAGGCCACCGCCGCGAGGGCGTCTCCGGTGAGGCGTTGTACGGTCCAGTCCGACATCGGGCGGGCGCCGAGGCCGTTGTAGAATTTCACCGCCGGGGCGTTCCAGTTCAGCACCGACCACTCCATCCGCACGCAGCCCTGCGCCACCGCGCGGCGGGCGAGTTCGCTGAAGATGGCGGTGCCGATGCCGCCGCCGCGGTGTTCCGGCAGCACGAACACGTCCTCCACGTAGAGGCCGTGGCGGCCGGCGAAGGTGGAGAAGTTGTAGAACCACAGCGCGAAGCCGACGTCGATGCCGTCCCGCTCGACAAACATCGCATGGCAGCGCGGCGGGGCGCCGAACAGGGCGGCGGCGTAATCCGCCTCGGTGCCGGCGACCTCGTGGAGCAGCTTTTCGTACTCGGCGAGGGCGCGGACGAACCAGGCGACGCGGCCCTCGTCGCCCGGAAGTGCGTCGCGGAAGGTCAGCGTGCTCACAGCATCAGGCTCAACGGGTCTTCGATGACGCGCTTGAAGGCCGCCATCCATTCGGCCCCGAGCGCGCCATCCACCACGCGGTGGTCGACGCTGAGGGTGCAGGTCATCACCGTGGCCACGGCGAGCGCACCGTCCTTCACCACCGGACGCTGCTGCCCGGCCGCAACCGCGAGAATGGCGGCCTGCGGCGGGTTGATGATGGCCGAGAAGGAGGACACGCCATACATGCCCATGTTGGAAATGGAAAAGCCGCCGCCCTGGAACTCCTCGGGCTTCAGCTTGCCGGCCTTGGCGCGGGCGCCGAGGTCCTTCATTTCATTGCTGATGGCAGCCAGGCCCTTCTGGTCGGCCTTGCGCACGATCGGCGTGATCAGCCCGTCCGCGATGGAAACGGCGACCGAGATATCCACGTCGTCATAGAAGGCGATGCCCTCGTCGGTCCAGGAGGCGTTCACCTTGGGCACCAGGCGCAGGGTGCGCGCGACGGCCTTAATGATAAGATCGTTGACCGAGAGCTTGAACGAGGCCGGGCCATCGCTCACCGACTTGGCGTTGAGTTCGGCCCGCAGCTTGAGCAGGGCGTCGATCTCGATGTCCATCGAGACGTAGAAATGCGGAATGGTGGACTTCGCCTCGGTGAGGCGGCGGGCGATCACCTTGCGCATGGAGGTGTGCGGCACCAGCGTGTGGGGCGCGGAGATCATGACCGGCGCGGCCTTCGGAGCGGGCGCGGCCGCGACAGGCGCTGCCACCGGGGTCGCCGCCACGGGGGCCGGCTTGGCGCCGCCTGCCACCGCGGCCTCGACATCGGCGCGCACGATGCGGCCGTTCGGGCCGCTGCCGGACATCCCGGCCAGGTCGATCCCGGCCTGCTGCGCCATGCGCTTGGCGAGTGGCGAGGCCACCACGCGATCGCCGCCATGACCGTTCATCACCACGGCCGGTGCGGCGGCGGCGGCTGCCACCGGGGCGGGGGCCGCCACAGGGCGGGGTGCCGCGGGTGCCGCGGCGCTCGGGACCGCTTCGCCCACATCGACCAGCACGGCGATCGGCGCATTGACCTTCACGCCCTCGGTGCCGTCGGCGACCAGGATCTTGCCCAGCACGCCCTCATCGACCGCCTCGACCTCCATGGTCGCCTTGTCGGTCTCGATCTCGGCGATCACGTCGCCGGCCTTGATCGCCTCGCCTTCCTTCTTGAGCCAGCGGGCCAGGGTGCCCTCGGTCATGGTCGGGCTTAGTGCCGGCATGAGGATGTTGGTGGCCATGGCTGGTTCCTCGGCTCCACGTTTATTGGTTCAGAACAGTTTCCGCACGGCGGCCACCACCCAGTCGGGCTGCGGCAGCGCCAGTTTCTCCAGGTTCGCCGCGTAGGGCAACGGCACGTCCAGGCCGTGCACCCGGCCCGGCGGCGCGTCGAGCCAGTCGAAGCAACTCTCGACGATCTGCATGTTGATCTCGGCGCCGATGCCGGCGAAGGGCCAGCCCTCTTCGAGGGTGACAACGCGGCTGGTTTTCTTGACGCTCGCCACGACGGTATCGATATCGAGCGGGCGCAGGGTGCGCAGGTTGATCACCTCGGCACTGATGCCCTGTTCGGCCAGCGCATCGGCGGCCTTCAGCGCGACGCCCACCATGATGGAGAACGCCACCAGGGTGACATCGGTGCCCTCGCGCTCGATTTTCGCCTTGCCGATCGGCAGGGTGAAATCGGGATCGGTCGGGCAATCGAAGGTCTGGCCGTAGAGGATTTCGTTTTCGAGGAAAATGATCGGGTTCGGATCGCGGATGGCAGAGCGCAGCAGCCCCTTGGCGTCCGCCGAGGACCACGGCGCCACCACCTTCAGGCCCGGGCAATGGGCATACCACGAGGCATAGCACTGGCTGTGCTGGGCGCCGACGCGGCTGGCCGCGCCGTTGGGGCCACGGAACACGATGGGGCAGCCCATCTGGCCACCCGACATGTAGAGCGTCTTGGCCGCCGAGTTGATGATCTGGTCGATCGCCTGCATGGCGAAATTGAAGGTCATGAACTCGACGATGGGGCGCAGGCCGTTCATCGCCGCACCCACCGCCATGCCGGTGAAGCCATGCTCGGTGATGGGGCTGTCGATGACGCGCCGGGCGCCGAATTCATCCAGCAGGCCCTGGCTCACCTTGTAGGCGCCCTGGTACTGCGCGACCTCCTCGCCGATCAGGAACACGTCCCCATTGGCGCGCATTTCGGCGGCCATGGCATCGCGCAATGCCTCGCGCACGGTGAGCGGCGCACTGGCCCTCCAGGCCTTCTCGGCCACCGGTGCCGCGGCCACCGGGGCAGCGACGGCGACAGGGGCCGGGGCCACGGGCGCCGCCGCACGCGGCGCGGCGGAGGCGGTCGCACCCTCGCCGAGCACCGCGATCGGAGTGTTCACCGCCACGCCCTCGGCACCCTCGGGCACCAGGATGGCTGACAGCACGCCCTCGTCCACTGCCTCGACTTCCATGGTGGCCTTGTCGGTCTCGATCTCGGCGATCACATCGCCGGCGCGCACCATGTCGCCCACCGACTTCAGCCAGCGCGACAGCTTGCCTTCGGTCATCGTCGGCGACAGCGCCGGCATCAGAATCTCGGTCGCCACCGGCTCAGCCCTCCACCAGGATATCGGTCCACAACTCGGCCGCATCGGGCTCCGGGCTGGTCTGCGCGAAATCGGCCGCATCCTGCACGATGCGCTTCACGTCCTCGTCGATCCGCTTGATTTCCGCCTCGTCCATGCCGAGCGTCTCGAGGCGGTGGCGCGCGCCCTCGATGCAGTCCCGCTCGCTGCGCATCTTCTGGATTTCCTCGCGCGAGCGGTAGCGCCCGGGGTCGGACATGGAATGCCCGCGATAGCGGTAGGTCTTCATTTCCAGCAGGAACGGGCCCTTGCCAGCGCGGCAATGCGCCACCGCGGCATCCGCGGCATGCTTCACCGCATCGACATCCATGCCATCCACCTGCAGCGAGGCGATGCCCCAGGGGGCGCCGTTCTTGGACAGATCATGGCTGGCGGTGGAGCGCTCCACCGAGGTGCCCATGCCGTACTTGTTGTTCTCGATGACGTAGATGCAGGGCAGTTTGAGCAGGGCGGCTAGGTTGAAGCTCTCGAACACCTGACCCTGGTTGGACGCGCCATCACCGAAATACGTCACACACACGCGGTCCGTGCTGCGATAAGCGTTGCTGAAGGCGAGGCCGGTGCCAAGGCTCACCTGGGCGCCAACGATGCCATGGCCGCCGAAGAAATTGCGCTCCTTGCTGAACATGTGCATCGAGCCGCCCTTGCCGCGCGAATAACCGCCGGACCGCCCGGTGAGTTCCGCCATCACGCCGCGGGCTTCCATGCCGGTGGCCAGCATATGGCCATGGTCACGGTAGGAGGTGATGATCTGGTCACCCTCGCCGAGCGCCATCTGGATGCCGACGACCACCGCTTCCTGTCCGATATAGAGATGGCAGAACCCGCCGATCAGCCCCATGCCGTAAAGCTGCCCGGCCTTCTCCTCGAAGCGGCGGATCAGCAGCATGTCGCGATAGGCGCGCAGGAGATGGTCGCGATCGAGCCCCTCCGGCTCATTGGTCAATCGTGTCTTGCCGCGTTTCCTGGTCTCCGCCGCCTGCGCCATGAAGCTGCCTCCTGCCGGGAATGTCGCTGATTGTCAGGGACAGGTAGCGGCACGGTCGCGCAGCCGCAAGCACGACGTGGCAAAAAACGGTTA
This sequence comes from uncultured Rhodospirillales bacterium, assembly GCA_903845065.1. Classification (GTDB taxonomy): domain Bacteria; phylum Pseudomonadota; class Alphaproteobacteria; order Acetobacterales; family Acetobacteraceae; genus CAIYPH01. Next base: position 23,985 of record CAIMWH010000219.1, read on the forward strand.
TTGTGCAATGCAATAGCGACCGTTAACCGAATTCGAGTTAAGTGCTTGTCAGCCGGTCGATTGGCGATTTGGCGGGACAATCCGGGTTACGTGAACGCACGGCTTCGCGAAATTTAATTTCGCGCAAGCCCCAGATTTCGCATTGAATTTACAACGCTGCGAACGCCGTTCCGGTCAGAACAACCGCTGTCCCTGAGGATATGGCAGGATCACATCCGACGGATCGGACAGGTTGAGCATCGCGCGGGCGCGTTCATCGAGGGTGTCGCGGTCGATCGGGCTGCGCCGCATCGCCTGCACGCGGCGTTCCCAACCGGCGAGATCGGCCTCGGCGCGCTGCAACTCGGATTGCGCGGCGAGCAGATCGCCCTTGCGCTGCTCCCAGGTATTGAGGCCGCGATCGCCCTGCTGGGCCTGCCAGAGGAAGTAGGCGGTGAGCGACAGGAACACCGCCGGCAACACCGCCGCGCGCGCCGTCCGCTTTGCTGCCACCGCCAGGCTCATCGCACACTCCGCCCACGCCGGAGTTTCGGCGTGTTGAATCAGTAGTATGCGAGATTGTTCTTAGAAGTCAAAGCAGCAATCACCCCCTCCCGTGCAAACGGGAGGGGGTGATGCGCGTCAGCGGCGCAGGATGGTCCGTCCGGCGTAGCGGGCCGAGGTGCCGAGTTCCTGCTCGATGCGGATGAGCTGGTTGTATTTCGCCGTGCGGTCCGACCGCGCCAAGCTGCCGGTCTTGATCTGGCCGCAGTTGGTGGCCACCGCGAGGTCGGCGATGGTGGCATCCTCGGTTTCGCCCGAACGATGGCTCATCACCGCGCGATAGGCGGCGCGATGGGCCATTTCAACGGCTTCCAGCGTCTCGGACAGGGTGCCGATCTGGTTGACCTTCACCAGGATGGCGTTGGCGGTGCCGGTCTCGATGCCCTGGCGCAGGCGGGTGGGATTGGTGACGAACAGATCGTCGCCGACGATCTGCACCTTGGCGCCCAGCGTCTCGGTCAGCAGCTTCCAGCCGGCCCAGTCGTCCTCGGAGCAACCGTCCTCGATGGAGGCGATGGGGTAGCGGGCGCAGAGCTCGGCGAGGTAGCCCACCATGCCGGCGGCGTCGAACTTCTTGCCCTCGCCTTCCAGGTCATAGATGCCGTTCTTGTAGAACTCGGTGGCGGCGCAATCGATGGCGAAGGTGACATCCTCGCCCGGGCGATAGCCGGCCGCCTCGCAGGCCTTGGTGATGAACGCCAGCGCCGCGTCGGCCGAGCCGATGTTGGGCGCGAAGCCGCCTTCGTCACCCACATTGGTGTTGTGGCCGGCATCCTTGAGCTGCTTCTTCAGGGCCTGGAAAATCTCAGAGCCCATCCGCACCGCATCCGCGATGGTGCCGGCGCCGACCGGCTGGATCATGAATTCCTGGATATCGATCGGGTTATCGGCGTGCTGGCCACCATTGACGATGTTCATCATTGGCACCGGCAGGGTGCGGGCGAACACGCCGCCGACATGGCGGTAGAGAGGGATTTCGAGTTCCGCCGCCGCCGCCTTGGCGGCAGCCAGGCTGACGCCGAGGATGGCGTTGGCGCCCAGGCGCGACTTGTTGGCGGTGCCGTCAAGCTCAATCATCGCCTCATCCACCGCTATCTGGTCGGCGGCATCGATGCCGGCGATGGCTTCGAGGATTTCGCCCTGGGCGTTGGCAACCGCCTTCAGCACGCCCTTGCCGCCGTAGCGTCCCTTGTCGCCATCGCGCAGTTCCACCGCCTCATGCGCCCCGGTGGAAGCCCCGGACGGCACGGCGGCGCGGCCAACCGCCCCGGAATCGAGGAACACCTCGACCTCGACGGTGGGATTACCGCGGCTGTCGAGAATTTCGCGGGCGAGGATATCGACGATGGCGCTCATGGGCGTGGCTCCGAGAGGGGGAACAGATAGCGAGGGGTAGCATTTGCTACAGGTCTAGGCCAGCAATGGGCATCACTCGGGTAATACCAACGCTCTGAGCGTGTGACTCGGGGGGGATTACGCGACGCGGTGTTGGTGTGATTCTCTTGCTGGCGAACGATGGAGGTTCGCCATGCCGCTCGCGCTTCGGACTGATTTTGATGCTGCTGGACTGCGTCTGGCGGCGCGACGGAGCAAGAATGCAGCGCAGGCTCGTCGTCTGCTGGCGCTTGCGGCGGTCTACGACGGTGCGACACGGACCGAAGCGGCGCGGATCGGAGGCGTGACGCTGCAGATCGTCCGCGACTGGGTGGTGAAGTTCAATGGCGCTGGCCCCGATGGTCTGATCGACCGCAAGCCACCTGGTCAGCCTTCGCTGCTCAACGACGCCCATCGTGCGGCGCTGGCGGCAATGATCGAGAGCGGACCGATCCCGGCCGTGCATGGTGTGGTGCGCTGGCGGATCATCGATCTCTGCCAATGGGTCTGGGAGGAGTTCCAGATCAGCATCGCGCGGCAAACCTTGAGCCGGGAACTGCGGAAGTTAAGCTACCGCAAGTTGTCGGCACGGCCGCGCCATCATGCGCAAGCTGTCGGCGCAATTGAGGATTTTAAAAAAGTCTCCCCGCCCGTCTGGACGCGATCGCGCAAGACAAGGGCATCGCGCCCGGCGACATAGAGAGCTGGTTCGGCGACGAAGCGAGGATCGGGCAGAAGAACAAGATCACCCGCCGCTGGGCGCGGCGTGGAACCCGCCCTTGCGCTCCGCGCGACCAGCGCACGGCCTCGACCTATATCTTCGGCGCGATCTGCCCCAAAGAGGGCAAGGCGGTCGGGCTGATCCTGCCGTGGTGCAATATCGCGGCGATGAACCTGCACCTCGCGGCCATCTCGGCCGATGTTGCCCCCGGGCGTCACGCGGCTCTGCTGCTCGACCAGGCCGGATGGCATCTCTCAGCGAGGCTCGTCGTGCCGGCCAACATCACCATCGTGCCGTTGCCGGCGAAGAGCCCTGAACTCAACCCGCAGGAGAACATCTGGCAGTTCATGCGCGACAACTGGCTGTCCAACCGCGTCTTTCTCAACGCCGACGATCTCGTCGACCACTGCTGCGACGCGTGGAACAAACTCGAAGCCCATCCGTGGCGCATCATGTCCATCGGACTGCGTGATTGGGCGCATGGGTTCTGATCAGTGGGCGTTGGTATTAGTGTCGACACGCTGATAACGTTGGGATTCTAACAGAAACATGCAACCGAACACACATGAGCGCGCGCGCAGAAGCCCGGATATCAGATGAAAATAGATCGATTTGAATGTCGTAGTCTGAACGGATATCTCGATTTCAACCTCACGTTTAAGGAAGAAGTCAGCTTCCTCATAGTGAACCGCCCCGGGTTTCCCGGAGGCTATTTGGTTTGAGTCACGCTGCCATGTCTGGCTGTTCGAGCATAGCGTAGTAGCGGTCTTCGGCTTCGGCGGGCGGGATGTTGCCGATAGGTTCGA